>NZ_JAAIIJ010000019.1 GCF_012932445.1 Bifidobacterium panos | reverse complement strand
TGCTGGCGGTGGCTGTGCCCGCGGTGTGGGCTGCCGACAAGCCGTCGGTGACGCTCAACGAGAACAGGAAGACCAATGTCCAGGCCGGTAGCGATACCGAGGACGCGTCGTACCAGTTGGGCAACGCGGTCGTGACGGGCGGCAATAGCTCGTATGTCGTGGTGCAGGTCGACTCCGGCTACTTCATCCCGGACGCGAAGGCGCCGGGCGGCGCGGAGCCGCAGAACGCGTTGGACCAGAACGGCGAGTATGTGGACGGTATTTATGTGGATGCCCGCAACGCGTATAAGTATGTGACGTTCAAAATGGATGACGGCAGTGCGAGCATCACCGCGAACGACCTGCAGACGTATTTGCGGGGTTTGAAGTTCACCATGGACGGCGATACGAAGCAGAACGTGTCGGTCACCGTCGTCGGCTCGTCGCTGAACGCCACGTACAACAACAAGGAGTACGAGACGATCCTCTACAACGGTCACGCGTACGCGTTCATCGACCAGGTTAAGAATTGGGACGAGGCGTATAACGCGGCGAAGGCCACCACTTTTTATGGTGCGAAGGGTCATTTGCTGACCATCGAGTCGGCCGACGAGCACAACCTGATTTACAAGTCCTTCGGCAACGACCCCGGTTGGTTTGGCGCGACGCGTTATACGACTGAGGCTTATGCGAAGAGTAATCCCGATACGTTCGATATCAACAATGATTCCGCGGCATCGGATTATGGTACGGCTTGGTATTGGGTAACGGGCTCAAGCGCCGGAACAAAGATCTTGACCGCCGCCACGGCGACGGACGGTCATGCTCCCGATGGCGTATACACCAACTGGAACCCCGGTGAACCCAACAACTCCGGTGACGATGATCCCAAGAACTTTCATGAAGGTTGTGCCCAGTATGGTGAGGGAGAGACGGGTCAGTGGAATGATATAACGTATGACGATCATAGCTCCGATCACAATCTGGGTTTTTATGTTGAATTTGAGGACTACTCGATTGCGAGCACTGGTAGTGAGTCGTCTGCTTCGGTTGAGCGTGTTGATGTGTCGTATGATTTGGACGATGGCAATGTGACGAGTAGTAATACGGCGTCGAAGGCGTTGGTGGGTGAGGCGTTTAAGACGACGCTGACTGCTACGGATAAGTCTCGTAAGTTGGATGTGTCGTCGGTGTCGGTGTCTGTTGGCGGTAAGAAGCTGACTGCCGATGATTACACGTTTGATGCGACTTCGGGTGTGTTGACGATTCCTGCGGATAAGGTGACGGGTAATGTGTCGGTCTCGGCGAAGGTGTTGCGTCAGGTGGCGTTTGTGCTTGGTGAGGATGCTACGGCGAAGACGTACGGCGAGATGAAGGATAAGTCCACGCCTTTGTCGCTGTCGGTGGAGAACGGCAAGGCGGTTTCCACTGCGACGGGTTACGTGCAGCCTGATGTGAGTATGACTGCTGTTGGTACTGGGGCTGGTAAGAAGTTTGCCGGTTGGAAGTCGAGTGTGGATGGTTCGGTGTATTCGCCGGAGGCTGTGGGCGAGTTTGCGCCGAGTGTGGATGTGACGTTTACTGCTCAGTATGCGGATACGGATAAGATGACGGTCCGGTTCGACTACGCCGGCGGCCAGGATGCGGATAAGGCGTCGTCGAAGACGTTGACGGGCCGTGAGGGCACTTCGTATACCGTGCCGGCCCCGACTCGCGCGGGTTACGCGTTCGCTGGTTGGACCACGACCGCGACGGATGTGACCGCGTCGGGCACGTTCAAGAAGGACGCGACGTTCACGGCCACGTGGACTCCGGTCGAGACCGCGGTGGCGTTCTCCGCGGGCGAGGGTGATAACAAGCACGGCGAGCTGAAGGATACGCCGGCCTCGTTGTCGGTGGTGAGCGAGGATAAGCTGAGCACGGCCGCGAACTATCCCAAGGAGAATGGTCCGACGGTGACGCCGGATGCCGGTTGGAGGTTCCTGTACTGGCAGTCCAGCGTGACCGACGCGGATAACAACGAGACGCTTGGTCCGGTGTATCAGCCGTCGCAGATCGCCGATTTGAAGGCTCAGGCTGGGTTGAAGTTCACTGCGGTGTACGAGCAGCTGCCTGAGGTGAGCGTGGTGTACAGCTTCAACAGCGGCACCGATGCTGACGGTAATACGTCCGTGACGTTGAAGGGCGTGGATGGCACCGAGTATTCCGCTGAGGATCAGGCCAAGGTTCCGGCGAAGGGCGAGTTGACGCGTACGGGTTACACGTTCGACGGCCTGTGGGATGCGACCCCGACGGGCAGGTATGCGTCGGTGACGTATACGGCCCAGTGGAAGCAGAACACCAATAACGTGAATTTCGTGGTGGCCGAGAATGACAAGCACGGCAGTCTGACGGGCAACACGGAGTATTCGGTGCTGACCGGTGAGAAGGTCGGCGGCAAGCCGACGGTGACTGCGGATGGCGGGTATCGTTTTGTTGGCTGGGTGTCCAGCGAGAACGGCAAGGTGTATTCGCAGGACAGCGTGGACGCGTATGTCGTGTCGGGCGCGAACAAGGACATTACGTTTACGGCGAAGTTTGTGCCGGAGTCGAGTGTGGAGGTGCATTACAACTACGCCGGCGGCTACAACAAGAACGGTGACTCCTCGCTGGTGTTGACCGGCCTGGAGGGCGCGGAGTATTCCGACGCGGACAAGACCGCCGCGGCGGAGGAGCCGACGCGTACGGGTTACACGTTCAAGCAGTGGGACAAGGAGTTGTCGACGACGTATCAGTCGGTGACGTACACGGCCGAGTGGACGGTGAACCCGAATACGGTGACGTTCCTGCCGGGTGACAACGGCACGCTGACGGACGACACGCAGTACACGGTGAACTCGGGCGAGAAGGTCACGGGCGAGCCGACCGCGAACGCGACGGCCGGGTACACGTTCGTGGGTTGGAAGTCCAGCGAGGACGACCTGCTGTACGGCAAGGACGGCGTGAAGGACAAGTACGTCGTGTCCGGCCTGAACCGGAATGTGACGTTCACCGCGCAGTACGAGCCGAACAATGGCGCGAAGGCGGTGTTCAATGCGAACGGCGGCCTGGTGGACGGCAAGTCCAGTGTGACCCGTGAGGGCAAGCAGGGCGAAACCTATACCAAGCCTTCGAACCCGACGCGTGACGGTTACACGTTCGTCAAGTGGGTGGACGCGGATGGCAATGAGCCGTCCGGCAAGTACGCCACTGATGGCACGACCGTGTACACGGCTCAGTGGGAGGCTGATTCGTATGGTGTGTCGTTCAAGCAGGGTGATCACGGCGCGCTGACGGGCACCTTGGACTATCAGGTTGCCACGGACGCGAAGCTGTCCGACGCCAATGTTGTGGCTCCGAAGGTTGAGGCGGAGGCCGGTTGGTCTCTGGTTGGCTGGCAGTCCGAGGAGTTCGGCCTGGTGACTTCCGACCAGCTGGCCAATCTGGTCATGCCGGCCAAGAGTGTGGAGTTTACGGCGCAGTATGCGCAGAACGCGACGGCCACGGTGACGTTCAGCTTCGACGGCGGCACGGACGCGGCGGGTAACGCGTGGACGGTCCTGTCGGGCCCGTTGGGCACGAAGTACGATGTTCCCGCGAATCCGACGAAGGACGGCTACACGTTCAGGCAGTGGGACAAGCAGGATAAGGTCACGGGCACGTTCGACGAGGCGTCGTTGCAGGTGACCGCCCAGTGGGACGCGAACAAGAACACCCTGACGTTCAATAAGGGTGATCACGGCACGCTGAAGGGCACCACCGGCTACACGGTGGCGACCGACACGAAGCTGTCGGATGCGAAGGTCAGCGCCCCGGAGGTCGCTCCCGAGGCGGGCTGGTCGTTCGTCGGCTGGCTGAGCGACGAGTTCGGCCTGGTCACCAGCGATGAGCTGGCGAACCTGACCATGCCCGGCAAGGACGTGACCCTGACGGCGCAGTATGTGCAGAATTCGACCGGTGTGGTGGTGTTCGCCTACAACGGCGGCACGGACAAGGACGGCAAGGCGTCCAATATCCAGTCCGGCGCTTTGGGCACCGCGTACACCGCGCCCGCCGACCCGACGCGCACGGGTTACACGTTCACCGGTTGGGACCGCGACGCGAGCGGCACGTTCAAGCAGTCGTTCCTGCAGATCAACGCCACGTGGAAGGCGAACACGTACAAGCTGACCTACAAGCTCGACGGCGGTTCGGACCCGAAGAACCCGGGCACGTACACGTATGGCGTGGGCGCGACCCTGAAGAACCCGACGAGGGAGGGTTACACGTTCGCCGGCTGGGCCGACGCGAAGGGCAACCTCGTCAGTGGCATCAGCGCGTCCGACACCGGTGACAAGACGTTGACGGCGAAGTGGACGAAGAACGCGAGCACCGACGGGCTGAACCCGGACGGCGGCACGATCCCGTCCGACTGGACCGGCTCCGACGGCCAGCTGCCGATCCCGACTCGTGACGGTTACAAGTTCGATGGCTGGTTTGACGAGGACGGCAACCAGGTGACCACGTTGAAGGATGCGGTGGGCAAGAACCTGACGGCCAAGTGGACGAAGATCGACGACGCGTTCGACCCCGGCGACGGCACCCTCCCCAAGGATTGGACCGGCGCGGACGGCGAGCTGCCGACCCCGACGCTGCCTGGTTACAAGTTCGACGGCTGGTATGACGAGGACGGCAACCAGGTCACCACCGTCAAGGATGCGGTGGGCAAGAAGCTGCATGCGAAGTGGACGAAGATCGACGACGCGTTCAACCCCGACGGCGGCACGCTGCCCGACGATTGGACGGGCGAGGATGGCGAGCTGCCGACCCCGACGCGTGACGGCTACCGTTTCGACGGCTGGTACGACGAGAACGGCAACAAGGTCACCACCCTCAAGGAGGCCGCCGGCAAGAAGCTGACCGCCCACTGGACCAAGCTGCCCACGACGTTCGACGTGGACGGCGACGTGACCCTGCCCGACGACTGGACCGGCGAGGACGGCAAACTGCCCGTTCCCACCAAGCCGGGTTACAAGTTCGACGGCTGGTACGACGAGGACGGCAACCCCGTGACCAACGCGGAGGACGCGGCCGGTAAGAAGCTGCACCCGAAGTGGACCCCGGTCGACGAGGCGTTCGACCCGGACGGCGGCACTTTGCCGGACAATTGGACGGGTGAGGATGGCAAGCTGCCGGTTCCGACCAAGCCTGGTTATAAGTTCGATGGCTGGTATGACGAGGACGGCAACCTGGTCACGAACACCGAGGACGCGGCCGGCAAGAAGCTGCACCCCAAGTGGACCCCGGTCGACGACGCGTTCGACACGGACGGCGGCAACCTCCCCTCCAACTGGACCGGCGAGGACGGCAAGCTCCCCTTGGCGTACAAGCCCGGTTACAAGTTCGATGGCTGGTATGACGAGCAGGGCAACCTGATCACCAGCGTCGAGGATGCGATCGGCAAGAAGCTGCACGTCAAGTGGACCAGCATCGCCGACGCGTTCGACCCGAACGGCGGCAACATCCCGGCCGACTGGACGGGTGAGGACGGCAAGCTGCCGACCCCGACTCGTGACGGTTACCAGTTCGACGGCTGGTACGACGACGAGGGCAACCTCATCACCAGCCTGGAGGATGCGATCGGCAAGAAGCTGCACGCCCGCTGGAGCAAGGTGAACGCCCTGGCCTCCACCGGCGCCACCGGCCTGACCGCCGCCCTGACCGCCTTGGCCCTGGCCGCTACCGGCTTCGCCGCTAGCGCTCTGCGCCGCCGCCGCTCCCACTGACCGGCCCGGGCAATCGCCCGATCCACCGAGCTGGGCTAACGCCCAGCTCCCCGGCCGGACCGGTCTAACCGACCGGTCCACCGGCCCGGATCGGGCCTGACCGCCCGGTCCAACCAGCCGGTTGACGGTTTCCGAAAGGCGGGGGACATGGGGCTCGCGCCCCGTGGTTCCCCGCCTTTCCTCATATCATTTCGACCGGGCACGCCTCCCCTTTTACTGTCATTTCGACCGGAGGCCGCCAGGCCGGAGCGGAGAAATCTTTCAGCCGACGCCATATCCCGGCAAGGCAAGATTTCTCCACTCGCTGCGCTCGGTCGAAATGACAACAACCAAATAAGGCCGCGGTCGGAATGGCACGCGGCTCCTTATCTCCCCGTGTTTGGGTTTGCGCGCTCGCGACGCTATCGCTGCTCGCTGTTTGCGAACAGTCCACTGGACTGTTCGTCCCGGTCGAAATGACAACAACCGGGGCAACCCCGGCCGGAATGACAATGACCGGCCGGCCCCGGTCGAAATGACGATAATTAACAAGGACGGTGTGTGATGAGTGAGTCGCAGGTGTTTACGTCGGGTCAGCGGGCGTATTTGTCGTCGTTGGCTGCGGTGGACATGGTGGACGCGTCCTCGCGTATCCATTACGCGGACTGGTTCCGTATCGAGTGCATGCGCCGCTACCGGGAGGGTGAGAAGCCGGTGGACCTGTTCCGCCAGGCCGGCCTTGATCCCAAGCTCGTGGGCCACAAGCGCATCGAACGCGCCTTCGCCCGCTGGAAACGCACCCCCGAACCACTCCACCCCAAACCACCCAAACCCAAATCCCGCGACACCGCCTCTGACCCATACGATCCGCGTGACCCCCGCGACCGCCTCATCGCCGCCCAAGCCCTACGCATCCAACAGCTAGAAGAGGAGATCCGCTTCCTCAAGCGAACATAACCGCGTTACCCCCAAACAGACATAACCGCGCTACTCTCAAGCGCACATAACCGCGTTACCCTTAAACAGGCATAGACACGTTACTCTCAGACAGACATAGACGGCTTCTGGAGCGGATGTCGCTGTGTGAGACGTAAGACTTGGCCTACCGGCCCGGAGGGTGTCGAACGCGGCGACATCCGCTCCCAAGACACGTACATTGCTCATCTGACGTACTTTCCCGTTGTTTTGGTTGCCGGTATGCATCCCGAGAACTGTGATTCGTGGTTGCGCCAATCACATGTTTGGGTTTGCGCGCAGTTCCTGCCAGTAAACCGGACGCGATAGCCCTCGCCGCAGCCAACCCGAAGAAAAACGTGAATATGGAAGAATGCTCGCGGCATCAACGCCAATAGGAGCTGACAATCCTGAGATGTTTCCCTGAACGGCACACAGAAGGCGATAACACATCGGTTTTGAGGAGTGAAATAGGAACGAAGGTTCCCAACCGTTCGCCCCTTTTGTTTTTCTGATGGGACAGCCCGAGCGCCCATTCCCCGGTTCCCGCGAAAATCACAATCCCGCTCTTGGCCGACTCCACGATGTACTCGGCATCGTCCACGTTCTCAAACACCGAAGCGGCGATCTCCACCTTCTTCCCCGTGTTCTCGCGCCGTTTCCCGACCGATGCCCCGCGTCCGGAATGCCTGTGCGAGTAGTCGACATGCGATGCCGGGAAATCTGGAGATACGATGTCATCGAAGAATCTTTCCTGCTTGGCGTAACGGGTTTTGTTCTTGTCTTCGTAATATTCAAATCCGCACAGATGGGCGAAAAGCGATTTGGGAAAGACCACACCGACTTCACGCCCGTCTTCAAGAACCAGCACAAGGGTTCCCGACCTACTCAGCTTCCCGTAGGCCGTACGGGCATCACCGGCGATGATCCTGAGCCAGCGGGCTTTTTCCTGGCTGAGATTGGACATCGGTTTCCCTCCGGCGAGAAAGACAAGGGGACGGAATCGAAACGTTCCGTCCCCTTGCATGGGTCTTCGACGCCTACTGCGAGGCATTGGCGCCCCGGCCTTACCCGGGTGCGCTGGCTCGTCCTTCCCGGTTCTCACGGGTTTCGCACGGACGGGATGCTACACCTTCCTAACGGTTCCGGGCTTTCGCCTTCGTGAAGGTATCCGGCAGTGACCTCCATCCAGCCTTCCGCCGCTCCGACCGACCGGTAATCGGTTTGGGGATTGGCCGTAAAGATTGGATGCGGCCCATCCTATGCCGTATGAAACACCACTGTCAACATCTTCCGCATACCGAAACGGAAATAATCGAAAACTGGGGAATGCAATCCGTCGCGCCTCGCCCCGCCGTTAAACCGCTTAGATGCAGAGAGCCGGTGCCCGAAGACACCGGCTCAAATGGCTTGGCTTATGGCGGTTATCGTCATATGCCTCGCGCCATCAGTGGATTCCACCATGGCCGACATCGTCATAACGTCCCTGGCCGTCTAGACGATGAGAAACAGCCGTCAGTAACGGCAACTCTCGGACTCATCCGCGCTTGCGCGGGCAAACCCCTTTACAATCTACACCGCCCTGCCAAGTGTTTGCAACCACCACTAGAAACTACGCTCCAGTCCGCGAGTTTGTTTGCGGACGGTGGGTCTGTTGGCTGATATCGTAAGTTGGCTTGGAATCATTGGCTTTTCGGCGCTCTACTGACAAAATTACATAGGGTCTAGTGACAGAATTACATAAACCCTACTGACAGAATTACATAAGGTCTACTGAAAGAATTGCATAAACCCTACTGAAAGAATTGCATAAACCCTACTGAAAGAATTGCATAAGGTCTATTGACAAAATTACATAAACTCTACTGAAAGAATTGCATAAGGTCTATTGGCAGAACGGCTACTCTAGTTTGCCGCGTTGCCGTAGGGCGGCGCCGTGCTCCAGCGATTTAATCGTTTCCAGATACGCACGATCCACAGGCGTCAACTGGTGGTCTTCTTTGCGGCGGTATCGCTCATATTCGGCAAATGCCTTCTCCTGCGCCTGACGATGACTCACCGACCCGGCCCCCTCAAGCACACCCTTGCCATAAACGGCGGTGAATTTATCCAACTCGGCAACCCAATCCTTCATAAACATGGGCTCATGACTGCTTGCGCGCAGTTCCGCCAAATCGAAGAACGCCGACACCAGACGGTGCAAGGTGAACAACTCATCCTCGGACAGATAGTTCTTCGCCACCGCGACGTCTTTTTTCTGCACCCGGGTGCCGGTGAAATTCGTCAGCCCCATATTCGGGCGCTCCGCATCGGCTCGCTCGAACACAATCTCCGCGGCGGTGTGGCCGGAAGCCGCATAATGCAGCTTGTTCTGCACCATGCTGAAGAATTTGGTGGATTCTTCAGCCCGAGGGTTGTAATCCATGCTGGTGGCATATAAGTCGAGAACTTGCCGGTACAGCATTTTCTCGCTGGCGCGAATGTCGCGAATCCGTTCGAGCAGTTCCTGCCAGTAACCGGACACGCCGCCGTTCTTCAGCAACTCGTCGTTGAGCGCGAATCCTTTCTGCAGGTACTCGTGAAGCACGCGCGTCGCCCATTGGCGGAACTGGGTGCCGCGCGTGGAGCGGACACGATAGCCCACGGCGATGATGAGGTCGAGATTGTAATGGCTGACATTATAGTTTTTGCCATCTGAGGCAGTTGTTCGGAATTTCCGAACAACTGCCTCAGGATTGAGTTCCCCCTCATCAAAAATATGCCGAATGTGTTCACTGATACTCGCCTTACTGGAGTCGAAAAGTTGTACCATCTGCGCCTGAGACAGCCACAGCGTTTCGCCCTCGAACCTGACGTCGATTTGAGTGTGCCCGTCGTCCGAGCGATACATGATGAACTGCCCGTCCAATGCCTCCGCCTTTCTGAAGTCGCCTTCAAACCCATATCTAGCTGAAGGCTTTTTGCGCCGCAACCGACCCGAAGAAAAATGTGGATATGTGGATAAGTGATGTGAGCCTCGCGTGCTTTGCCTTCCGATGACGGAACACAAAAAGCTACTCTAGTTTGCCGCGGTGCCATAGGGTGGCGCCGTGCTGGAAATCCTTGGCGGTGGTGGCGAGGTTGCCGGCGGTGTGCAGCAGGCGGGCCGCTTTGGTGCGAACCAGCTTCTCCCTTTCGGGGTCGTGGGGTTGGAGCTGCGCGGCTTGGGCGGTCATGCGTTTCGCCTCGATACGCAAACCCAGCGCCACCACGTCGGTGAACGCGGCGGCTCGGTTCAGCGCCACGGCGAAATCGCCGGTGAACGCGCCCGAAAGAATCGAATCGGCGGTGCGGGCGATGTCCTCCTCGGTGGGCGCCTGATCCACGCCGGCTATCGCGGAGGCGCTGGTCGCCACCGGTTCGCCCACGCGCCACAGCCTGGCGATGGACTCGCGGTGCGTCCTCATCCACGAGCGCAACAGATACAAGCGCCACAGAATGCCCGGCAGGGAATCCGGCTCGGCTCGGCTCCACAGTTCGGCGATTTCATCGACGCCCACCGTCTCCACCAGCGTCAGCACCCGCTCAACCACGGCCGGATCTTCGCTGTGACGCACGCGGTCCAGCAGCGCCGCGGCCGAGAGATGGCTGATTTCGCTGATTTCCTGCGGATCCATGCCTCCGGCGATATTGTCTGCCACCGAAGGGTCGAGTTGCGCCGGGCGCGCGGGGCGCATCGAACCCAAGCGCGTGGGAGAGAAACCGGCACTTGAGGTGCGCAAGGAGCCGAAGCCGGGGCCGCTCGCACCGGCGGAACGTCGCGCCGAAGCGTGCGAAGCTGCGGCAGCAGCCGAGGAATTGGACGACTCGGACGCGCCGGACGCGTTGGCCCCAAACTCCCCGGATGACGATGACGACCTAGTAGACAAGCGGCACCACCTTCTGAATATCGATGATGCGCACCCCCGCGCCGCCCTCCTCGGGGACGGCGAACAGCGCCAACGCCGTGCCCGTCGTCATATAAGGCGATTTGGCGATCAGACGCTTGGCCAGCGATTTCGACGCGCACAACCCGCGCAGATGCTCGAACATGCCGCCGATCACCGGCCTGTGCATACAAACCGCCGTGGGCGTGTGCCGCTCGAGCGCGCTGAGCATCTCGCCATAAAAGCACCGCCAGGCGGCTTCGGGGCCGGCCGCGAACGCATCCTCGGTGAGCGGCTCGAGCATGACCATGCGCCGGTCCGTCTGCCAAGAGAACATCTCGATGGTCTCCATGCAACGAATCCACGGCGAGGTGCACAGACGCACCGGGTTGAAGCACGCGAGTTCGTGGCTCAGCGCGAACGCGCAAGCCGCCCCGCGCGGCGTGAGGGGCCGGTTCGCGTCGCTGCCTTTCCACGACTTGCGCGGCTCGGCCTTGCCGTGGCGCACGAGGAGGAACGGCACCGCCCGCTCGGCCCCCTCCTCGATGCGGTCGACGAATGTGGCAAGCAGATCCTTGTCGGTGGAATGGGAGAGTTTTTTTCGCGCCTCGGCCACGGTGAGCCAGCGCACCTCGTCGATTTCGCCCGCGTCGGCGCGATGTACCGGGCCGAACGCCGCGCCGCGCCGCCGCCCGTCCTCCTCGCTGATGGGCGTGGCCATCCAGAACAGCACATGCTTGGAATCCACCGTGCGGTTCTTGGTGTGCCGGCTTTTCTTGCCCTCCTCATTCAACGGGTATTCGACCTCGCCAAGATACGGCCCGAGCGCCACGGGAACGCCGGTTTCCTCGCCGATTTCACGCACCGCGGCATGACGGTGCGATTCGTTGGGGTCGAGTTTGCCTTTCGGCCAACTCCAGTCGCCGTATTTCGGACGATGCACCAAGCAGACTTCGATCTCGCCCGGCTGGCGGCTCTCGTCCGCGCCATCCGTGCCATTCGCACCGTCCGCACCACCGTCCCCACCCCGCCTTCGGCGGTACACAATACCGCCGGCGGCCTCGATAACTCGCTTCACAGTCGCGCCCACCGATTTCCCGATTCCAATTAGTTATGGGAACTCGGCCGGCGCTGATGCTGCTTGATCAGGTATTCCTGGCAGTCCACCAGCGGGCGATCCTCGTCGCCTTTGGCATGGCGCTTGTAAGAGCCGTCCGGCTGCATGTGCCAGCTGACGGTGGAATCGGCCATCTGCAAATCGATGTACTTGAGCAGCTCGTCCACCTGCTCGGGCGCGGTGATGCGCACCAGCGCCTCCACGCGGCGGTCGAGGTTGCGGTGCATCAGATCAGCCGAACCAATCCACACCTCCGGGCCGGACATCGGGCCTTCGCCAATCTGCGGGCCGTCGGAGTTACAAAAAGCATAGATGCGGCTGTGCTCCAGGAAACGCCCCAAAATCGAACGCACGCGGATGTTCTCGCTCAAGCCGGGCACGCCGGGCTTCAGCGAGCAGATCCCGCGCTCGACGATGTCGATCTTCACGCCGGCCTGGCTGGCGCGATACAGCGCGTCAATGGTTTTCTCGTCCACCACCGAATTGACCTTGATCTTGATCCACGCCTCCTTGCCGGCGCGCGCGGCGTCCTCCTCGCGGCGAATCCGCTGAATCAAGCCGGTGCGAATGGTGCGCGGCGCCACCAGCAAACGATGGAAACTCGACTTCGGCGCATACCCGCTCAACTGGTTGAACAGGCGCGTCATATCCTGGCCGACCACCGGGTCGCAAGTCAGCAACCCCAAATCGGTGTAAATACGCGCGGTCTTCGGGTTGTAATTGCCGGTGCCCACGTGGCAGTATCGCCTCAAACCATCCTGCTCCTGGCGCACCACCTCGATGAGCTTGCAGTGGGTCTTCAACCCCACGATGCCATACACCACATGCACGCCGGCACGTTCGAGCTTGCGCGCCCAGGCGATGTTGGCATCCTCGTCGAAACGCGCCTTGATCTCCACCAGCGCCAGCACCTGCTTGCCCGCGTGCGCCGCGTCGACCAGCGCGTCGATAATCGGCGAATTGGAGCTGGTGCGATACAGCGTCTGCTTGATGGCCAGCACCTTCGGGTCGGCGGCGGCCTGCGCCAGGAACGCCTGCACCGACGTGGAGAAGGAATCATACGGATGGTGCAACAGAATGTCGCGCTCGCGGATGGCCGCGAAAATATCCTGCGCGCGGCTCGACTCGACTTCCGCGATCTGGCGGTTCGTAGTCGGGATGAACGCGCGGTTCTTCAAGTCCGGCCGGTCGATGCTGCCCAGCTCGAACAGCACCGTCATGTCGAGCGGGGTGGGCAGTCGATACACCTCGTCGTTGCTCACGCGCAGCTGGCTGGCGAGCAGTTGGGAGAGGAACGGGCTGGTCTCGTTGGAAATCTCCAGGCGAATCGGCGGCCCGAAACGGCGGCGCAGCAGCTCTTTCTCCATGGCGTTGAGCAGGTTCTCGGCGTCGTCCTCCTCCACGTCGATGTCCTCGTTGCGGGTCACGCGGAAGGAGCGCGCCTCCTTGACGATCATGCCGGGGAACAGCGATTCAAGGTGCGCGATGATAAGGTTCTCCATCGTGATGAAGCCATAGCGCTCCTCCTTGGACTCCTCGTCGGTCATGTCGTCCACCGGCACCAGGCGGTTCAGATTGCCGGGAATCTTGACGCGCGCGAAATGCGACTTGCCGGAGGCCGGGTTCTCCACCAGCACCGCAAGATTGATGGATCCGCCGGAAATATAAGGGAACGGATGGGCCGGGTCCACGGCCAGCGGGGTGAGCACCGGGAACACCTGCTGGCGGTAATAGCGCGACAGGCGCTCCTGCTCGGCGGTGGTAAGCTTGTCCCAGCTCAGCAGCACCACGTGCTCTTCGGCGAGAGCGGGCAAAATATTGTCGATTACATAATGGGCGTGCTCGTCCTGCAGGGCGTGCGCTTGCTCGCTGATGGCGCGCAGTTGCTGGCGCGGGCTCAAGCCGGAGGGGGAGGACACGGCGATGCCCGAATCGATGCGGCGCTTCAGGCCCGCCACGCGCACCATGAAGAACTCGTCGAGGTTGTTGGCGAAAATCGCCGCGAAATTCGAGCGCTCGAGCAGCGGCTGGTCTTCGTCTTGGGCGAGCTCGAGCACGCGCTTGTTAAACTTGAGCCAGCTCAGCTCGCGGTCGAAAAAGCGGTCGGTGGGCAGGGGCGCCTCGCCTTCCATGGTCTCGCGCTTGTCGTTCTTGTCCGTTTCTGCAATGTGCTCCGCAATCTGACTGCGCAGAATCGCTTTCGAGGGTGCGTCAAAAATCTGTGCCATACGATTTATCCTAAACTTTCTGCCGAGGGATAGTCCAGCGAGTAAACAAAAGTTCAACAGGGGTTTACATTTCGTCCCATCTGTGCGGTTATTCACGTCGTGTGTTCCGTTCCGTGTCATTTCGGGCGCAACGTGTGTTCCGTTCCGTGTCATTTCGACCGAGCGTCAGCGAGTGGAGAAATCTCGCCCCGTCAGGGGCGGCAGGCATGTTGCCGGTAAACGCGCTGAGAACCGGATGGGCGGACTCTGTGTTTGTAGCGCACTGGACTCATTCTGTCCACTGTGTCCATTCTGACCATTTCGTGGTAGAGTGGATGGGGTAGGAAAGGAACGGCCATGAACATCACAACCGCGAAAGCAGGCATGTCGGGCACCGCGCAACTGTCCGATGGCAGGGGCAATGTAATCGAGTTGACGGCCGAGGAATACGAGCGTGCCCGCGAGGCTGTGCTGAACACGGCCGGGCAGGCGGCCGAACATATTACGACGGGTGAGGCGGCGAAAATTCTGGGGGTGTCGCGCAGAACCGTCATGCGCATGCTCGACGACGGGCTTATGCCGTATACCAGGCTGGGGAGCCAGTCGTATCGGTATATGAGGCTCAATGATGTGCTGGAGTACAGGAAGCGCAGCGAGCACGAGCGTCGCGAATCCCTCGACCAGGTCCGTGAAATCATGGATTCCGTCGACGTGCCCGATGGCACCTTCGCCGACTACATCAGGCAGTTCGGCTGATCGGGGCGCGGAGTGAGGGTCTTCCTCGACGCCAATGTATTCGTGGTCAAATGGATTAACGACGTGATCCTTTCCTTCGGCGAGGCTTCCTTGTGCGAATTGTCGTGGAGTTCCAAGGTGCTTGACGAGGCCCGCGCCCCGTTGAAGCGTCTATGCAGACTCGACGATGATTCGATGGCGAGGTTCCTTCAGGCCATGAATAGGGCGTTCCCCTAGGTCATGACCGATGGCTGGGAACCGCTCGAAGACACGATAACGCTGCCGGACCCCGATGACCGGCATGTGGTGGCCGCCGCCCGACAGGCCGGGGCGGAATCGATCGTCACGTTCAATCTCAGGCATTTTCCATTGGAAGCGCTATCGGGTTATGGTTTGGCGTCCGAATCCCCCGATACGTTTCTTACCCGCATCGCCGACGCGCATCCCGAGGAGACGTTACGCATCATGACCAGGCTCGTTTCCTCGAAGAAACGCCCGCCGCGCACCATGCAGGAGGAAATCCAGCATCTTGAGAACACCGGCGCGCCGCTGTTCGCCTCGCGACTGCGTTCCCTTTTTCGTATGTGACGAAGCCCCCCGCTTCCCTCCCGCCGCCTTGGCAAAATGTTGCGGAAGTCGGATTGGTGGGCTCTGTGATTCGGGTTCTGCCGGCAACGATGTTGTTGCACTAACGTAAACAACTCGTTCTTGGCGCGTCTCAGGTCGCAGTGCTTATTGCTATCGTTTTCGGTTTGTCTCAGTTGCAGTGCTGTCGTCTTTGTTTTTAGTGTGTTCCGTTCGGTTTGCGTGTTGTTTGGCTATTGCGGTGTTTGGCGGCGGATGTTGCCGTGTTCGACACCCCCGGACGAACAGCCCAGTGGGCTGTTCGTTTCGATATCAACGTGCGGCGTCATTTTGCGGTGGTAGTCCGTCCCATGCCTTCTGTAGACCCGTGCCGACGCTGCGAACTCGTTTCCTGCGTGCTTGAGTCACAGTGTGCGTTGCTATTGTTCTTGGTCTGTTTTAAGTCGCAGTGCGTTTGCTATTGTTCCTGGTTTGTCTTGGGTTGCGGTGCCTGTTTTCGCTGTTCTCAGTGTGCGTTTTGCTGTTCTGTTTTGGTTTCTGTGTTGTTTGACTGGTCCGGTGTTTGGCGGCGGATGTTGCCGTGTTCGACACCCTCCGGGCCGGTAGGCCAAGTCTTACGTCTCACACGGCAACATCCGCCTAGGGCATCTTGGCGTAGCCGGTTCGGCCCGTCCTAGGCTCCCGCTGGCGGGAGCTGTCGGCCGTCAGGCTGACTGAGGGTGGTTCCACCAGACACGTGCTTAGTGGGACCACCCTCAGTCGCGCATCCGCGCGACAGCTCCCGCCAGCGGGAGCCCTAGGCTTGGTTCCTTGCCATTTTGGTGCAGAGTGTCCCCGTCCTTTGTCATTTCGAGCGGAGGCGTAGCCGGAGTCGAGAAATCTCGCCCCGCAGGGGCGGTGTGCGTGCTGCCGGTGTGTGTGCTGGCTCGGGGGAATGATTTCCCCCTTGTATTTTTCATGGGTCTTGCGTTTTCTGTGGTGTGCTCGTTTCTTTGGTTCCTGTTTTTCCGGGGATTTGTACGGG
>NZ_JAAIIJ010000018.1 GCF_012932445.1 Bifidobacterium panos | reverse complement strand
TCCCTTGGCCCCCGCTGGCGGGGGCTGTCGGCCGCAGGCCGACTGGGGTGGTGCGGGCGTGGTCACGTGACTGGCGTGACCACCCCCAGTCGCGCATCCGCGCGACAGCCCCCGCCTGCGGGGGCCTATAGATTCCCGTGTTTGGTGTCGCGCGCTCTTCAAAGCAGCGAGCGGCGACAGCATCGCGAGCCTCGCGCAAGACAGCGGGGCCTTCAAAAGTTTTTCAGTTCCCTGCGTATCAGGAAGGACGGCCGACAATATGAGTGAGCCGCAAAGTTTTACGTCGGGTCAGCGGGCGTATTTGTCGTCGTTGGCGGCGGTGGACATGGTGGACGCGTCCTCGCGCATCCATTACGCGGACTGGTTCCGTATCGAGTGCATGCGCCGCTACAGGGAGGGTGAGAAGCCGGTGGACCTGTTCCGCCAGGCCGGCCTTGACCCCAAGCTCGTGGGCCACAAGCGCATCGAGCGCGCCTTCGCCCGCTGGAAACGTTCTCCCGAACCACTCCACCCCAAACAACTCAAACCCAAGTCCCGCGACACCGTCGACCCATACGATCCGCGCGACCCCCGCGACCGCCTCATCGCCGCCCAAGCCCTGCGTATCCAACAGCTAGAAGAGGAAATCCGCTTCCTCAAACGCACATAACCGCGTTACCCTCAAACAGGCAGACGCGTTACTCTCAAACGAACACAGATGCGTTTTTGGAGCGGATGTCGCCGTGTGGGACGCACAGCCCAGTGGGCTGTGCGTGTCGACCACCAGCGACAACGCCATATAACGAAACCAGACGATACCGTGGCTTTCGTACCATTGCGCCGGCGTAACAACGTCGTGCTTGGCACGCTTTGAGTTGCGGTGCCATCAATTCCGTCCTCAGTGCGCATACCGCCAACCAACAGAAAACTACGCCGAACACGGCAATATTCGCTCCCTCAAACAAACAAACACACTCAAACAGACATAACCGCGTTTTTGGAGCGGATGTCGCCGTGTGAGACTGGTTGCCGGTAGGCGTGCTGGGAACGGGGTAGATGGCCACTGTGACTCGGGAGTGGGCCGGGAACGATGTTGTTGCCTTGGCGCAATGGCACAGAGGCCACGGGATATTCTGTTCTCGTTATATGGCGTTGCCCTTCGATATCGGTACGAACAGCCCACTGGGCTGTTCGTCTGGAGGGTGTCGAACACGGCGACATCCGCTCCCCAAGACACGTACATTGCCTATTTAACGTGCTTTCCCGTTGATTTGCCGGTATGGTCCTGGGTACTGTGATTTGTGATTGCGCCAATCACGTGTTTGGGTCTGCGCGCTCGCGACGCTATCGCTGCTCGCTGTTACGCACAACGCACTGCGTTGTGCGTAACAGCAGCGTCGGGCTGACTGAGGGGTGTGGTAAAGAGAAACGTATGTCTGATACATATACCGTGATGACCGTATGCACCGGCAACATCTGCCGTTCTCCGATGGGCGAGATCATCCTGCGCCACTTCTTCGAAGAGCGCGGCCTTGGCGACAGAGTCACCGTCGAATCCAGTGGCGTCTCCGATGAGGAATGGAGCCACCCCATCGACCCGCGCGCCGTGCGCGTGCTGCGCGAACGCGGCTATGGCGACGAGATTCCGCGCGACCATTTCGCGCACCGCATCAGCCGTGACGAAATCGAACGCACCGACCTGTTCCTGCCCATGACGGCTTCGCATATGCGCGCGCTCAAGCGCCAGTTGCCCGAGGCCAAGCGTTCGCAGGTGCAGATGTATCGCAGTTTCGACCCGGACCTGCCCAAGCCGAAGCCCGGGCGCGAAGACGAGATCGACTTGGTGGATCCGTGGTATGGCGGCCAGCACGAGTTCGAGGTGGCCATCGACCAAATCGAGCAGGTCGCCCCTTACATCGTCGATTGGGTCGCCGACCAGCTGAACTAACGAAAAACCCCGCGCAAGGCGGGGTTTTCTTGTGGTGGCTCCGAGCGGCATCGATCCGCTGACCTAACGATTTAAACTATCAGTTTGCAAACAGATAGAGCGGGATTTAAACAGACAGCAGATGATAACCGGCAGTAGGCTAAAATGTCTATTCTGTATCAATTTGCAAGCACCGTTTATTGACAAATGAGCGGGGTTAATGCGGGGGATTGTATTAATCGGCGATGTTTCATTCTGAGCAATGCCGATACTATCGGTATTGCTCGCTCTTCAGGAGGGGCGCTCGACTCGCATTGTCTTGGCGGTTGCCTCCATGATGACGGCAACTGGTATGCTGCCCTGAACTCGATAACGTTTCGTTATTGAGTCGGGAGCGCAGTTTCACCCATTTCGACGCTTGGCGTCACGTTTAGGATGATTGGGGCCTGTTTTCACCCATTTGTTTTCACCCATTTGGAGGCGTTAGGCGTTGTGTTTGCAACGTTTTGGCGTTACGTTACGGCGTTGGGTGTCACGTTTGGAATTGCCGGGGAGAGATTGGCCCTGCACCCGAGGGGGCTCCGTCTAGGGGGAGCCGGGGCACTCCCCCTAGGGTTCAGCTCACTTGGATGATGCGCCTGTGGTGAGTTTGGCGAGACGTTTCGGATGCACGACGCCGAAACCCATTCGGAACGTCCAACGGAGGCCGATGCTGTCCTGCTCGAAGTACCGATCGTCGGTGCGTGCTATTTCGACCGGGCCGTAAGCGCTTACGATTTCGTGCCTGTCGTTGAGCAGGATGGTGTTCCGTGGCGTGTGTCGGTTGAGGATGACCGGCAGGCCGTAGAGCATGGGTGTGGGGGTGTTGGCCACGTCGGCGGCGATAACCGATCTGCCCTCGCTGTCCCTCAGCTTGAGCAGGTACGCCCAGGAGTCATAGCCCATGATGATGGACGTTGGCGTGCCGCCGTTGTCGCTTACGGTGGCGATGGCGTCAAGCAGCGGGTCGAGCGTATCGGTGATGTTGCCGCCGTCCACGATGCCGGTCGTGTGGAGCAGCCCGGTGGGGCCGGGCTTGTCCTCGGTTGGCTGGTTGGCGAGCAGGAGCTGGTCCGCCTTTTCGGTCACCGAGTTGGTGAAGCTGTTGAAAAAGCCCTCGACGAAAGAGGTCTCACGACCGGCACCGGAGGCGGAGCTGGATAGCTTGGTGTATGTCTCGCGGCTGATCACGGTGAGGTTTGCGATCTTGCGCGTGGTCACGGTGATGACGCTCATTCGGGCGTCCTTCGGTGAGATTTCCGCGCCTTCGTTCACGAGGTCGGCGTTAAGGTCGCCGTCCACGTATGGCACCTGTACCATGTCCGAGTCGGTTTCGAGGCGCATCGTGGCCGTGGTCTGGTCGAATATGAGCGCGTCCGCCAGTTGTTCCTCCGGCCACATGACCGTGATCCGGTCGCCGTCGCCCATCGAGTTGCTGGTGAATACCATGGTTGTCTTCTTTCCGCGCCCGTTCCTTTGGGGCGCTGACTGTCGGTGTCAGGCGTCCCGCTGGGTGTCGTCCTGTGCCCCTCGGGGGCGGAATATTAAAAAACCGCAACGGCGTCGTGGCCGCTGCGGTTTCCGATTCTACCCGAATAGTTCACGTTTTGCGACTTGGTTCTTCAGCGCGTCGGTGCTGGCGAACCGGGTCAGGCTATCGGCGTTGGACTTGATCGAGTCGGCCTGCGCCCGGCATTCCTCGACGGTGGCCCCGGTGATCAATTCGATAGGCACCCCCGTCTCGGAGGCCACCTGCCGGTGCACGAGGGTCATGCCGAGCTCGGTCTTCAGGCGCTCGTTTTTCCTTTTCTCGGCTTCAAGACGGCACATGAGATCGTCGCGCTCCCGTTCCGCCTGTCTGAGCCTGAGCCGGTAATTCCGTGCTTCACGGCTGACGTCGCGCCGGTTCCGTTCGCCGTTTTCCGTATGGTTCCTGTCCGGGATTCTTGGCGTGATGCTTTTCTCGTTCACTGCCCGTTGCCTTCCGTCATGGCTGCGATGCGTTCGAGTGCGTCCGCGATGCGGCATAGCGCCTGGGTGCGTATCCGTTCCTGTCTGAGCCTGTGCGCGGCTCTGTGGTTTTCGTCGGCTATGCCGCCGTGTACGGTTTCCGGCCTGCAATAAGCGCCGTAGGCTTCCATCATGGTTTCCATATCGTTTTCCTTTCTTGGTTTGTCGTGCGGGGTCTTGCGGCTCGCGCGGCGTGATGGTTTGGGAATGTATCGAACATCGGATGTTTGGCGGCCTCGTGTCGGCTTCGGCTGTCATGGGGGCGTGCCGGATATGGTGCCGCTCATTTGCCGATCCCCTCCAATGTCCTGATGATGTCCATCCGCGCGAGGTCGCACAACGCGCATAGCGTCCACCCGCCGCCGTCTTCCGATGGGGTCTGGGTGGAGCCGTCCCGCCGTATGAGTTCCCCGCACAGCGCGCGCGCATTGCCCTGCTCCCGGAGCCTTCGCGTGTTCACGATGTGGAAGACGAGCGGGGCGCGGGCGTCGTCGCGCGTTTTGGTAGCGGTGGCCGTGCCGGGCACCGGGCGCGGGGATGGACGGAATGGCGGGCGGGTGTTAGGCTGTGCATTGGTATTCATTTCGTTTGGATTCCTTTCGGTGCCCCGACGGTCGTAGCGTCGGGGCGTTCTTTTCGGTTGGGTCGTTGTCGCTCCCCGATGGCGGGGGCGTGAGGGTGATGTGGGTTATGGTCTCCTCCTCTCAAGCTCGGCGCGTGCCGCGTCCGCGAGCGCGGGCCTTGCGTGGATGATGGCGTATAGCTGGTGGGTTGCGAACGCGGGCCAGTCGATTCGTCCGGCGAAGTTGGGCAGTTTGATCAGCCAGTCCGGCGGGGGGTTATGGGTGTGTGGATAGGGGGGTGTCATGGTGTGTTCTTCCGTGTGTGCGTTTTCGTGTTTTGGCTGGTAGGCAGTGCCTACCGGTGCCTACCGTTCTCCCGGTTGGGGTTTGGGTGCCTACCTGTGGTGCCTACCGGGTGCCTACCCGATGGTGTCGGGGTAGGCAGGTAGGCAGGTGGTAGGCACCACTGGTAGGCAGTCTTAGGCCTTGCGGCAGTAGGGGTAGGCAGGTAGGCACCCTAAAAGACGGATAGCGAGAATATTTCCCCTCCGTATGGGCCGTCCCTATGGTCGATATCCCCCCTTTCGATGAGGGTGTTTATGGCGTCCTCGTACACCCGCCTCTGGGGCTTGCTCAGCTTGAGCTTGAGGGTCTTGGAGGCCACGCCCTCACGCGCGGGGTCGAGCGTGTCGAGCAGTTCGAGCAGCCGGGTCTCGGTGCGTCCGATGATCGAACGGTCGGCCTGTTCCTCGGCCTCGCGTTTCACTGCGATCGCGTCGGCCTGGCAGTCCACGTCGGACTGCTTGCGTTGGGCGGCGCACTTGGCGCGTGTCGCGTCCGACTTGTCCATGAACGCGAGCGCCAGCGTCCAGTCGGCCATGTCCACCGTCGTGCGGCCCTCCATGA
This sequence comes from Bifidobacterium panos, assembly GCF_012932445.1. Taxonomy (GTDB): domain Bacteria; phylum Actinomycetota; class Actinomycetes; order Actinomycetales; family Bifidobacteriaceae; genus Bifidobacterium; species Bifidobacterium panos. The sequence goes on along the minus strand of NZ_JAAIIJ010000018.1, from coordinate 82,557 downwards.
TGGCGAACAGCGCGGCGAACCTGCCGACGAGCTCGATGCGGTGGGCGTCCAGCGGGTCGGCCTTGCCCTGGACGCTGAGCCGTTGGGCGGCGTCCACGTCCCCGGCGACGCTTTCGGGGAACGTCATGACGGCCAGCGGGTAGCCCTCGCGCGAGCCGGGGCCGTTATAGGGCATGTTCTCCACGCCGCCGAACCTGATCAGCGCCTCCAGTTGGGCGAACGAGTTGCCCTCGGGCAATGCCGTGGGGTCGAACGGGAAGCGGTCAAGGGGTTTTGCCGGGCGTTCCTCGGGCATGTCCGGGTCGATGCTGGGCATGTACGCGAAACGCCCGGCAAGGCCCGTCTGGGCCTCGTTGAACAGCGTCCCGGAGTTGTTCGGCTGCACGCCGACCACGCTGGAGAGCCGGTACGAGTACGGGGGGAGCTTGATCTGGTACTGCTTGCCCTTGGTGTCGTCGCCCATCGGCTCGTTGCTGAACGCCTCCAGCAGGACGGGCAGCAGCGTGGAACCCTGACGGCTCATGGCGGCACGCATGGTCACGATCTCGGGCACGAACACCATCGCGCGGTCGGTGACCACCTTGTCCTCGTATTCGCCCTTGACCTGCTTGCCGTCGCCGTCCGTGGCGGGCATCTTGGCGACGAACCGGGCGGGGATGCTCTCGCCGGTCTTCGGCTTGACCTCCGCCAGCGTGGACAACGGGGGCGCGGGCACCAAGTGCCGCCCCTGCGCCATCGCCTTGCCCTTGCCGCTGCCCGTCGGCCCCACCAGCGCGAGGTTCACGTTAAGGCTCATGGCAAGGTCGCCATCCGTCAGCCGCGCCACCACGTTCGGCGGGGTCAGGGCGCTCACGCGGGCCAACAGCACCCCGGCGAGCCCCCACGGGCTCATGCGAAGCGAACGCGCGTAACGGTACGCGTAATCAAGCCACGCGCGGCGTTTGAAGAACTCCTCGTAATCACCCATACACGCTCACCCCGCCCCATGAAAGCGGCTCATACGGGCGTCCGCCGAAGTCACGGGGGACACCGTCGCCGTCCGGGTACCATTCGTCGTAATCGGCACGCGTGTACCTCGCGACGCCCTGCTGGCCGACGGCGCGCACCATGTGCCTGTTCCACGCCACCCACTGCCGGCGGGCATCCGCGAGCGCACGACCCTCACAGAGGCCGCCTCCCAGGGAAGCGACGAAGCCCACAGAACAAGCAGGGGCGGGACGGCCAGGCATACCGCCTGTAGCAAGTGCGTAAGCCATGTCATACCATGCCCTCCGTCAGTTTCTCCAACTCGTTCGTCAACCATGAGGCGAGCCGTGCCGCGTCCGTGAAACTCAAGGTGATCGCGAGCGTCCTGGCCGCTTCAAGGCCCACGCTGATGTCTACCCCGGTTCCGCTCGCGGAGGCTTTCAGTGTCCGAGCTTGTTGGGTTACGGTGCCGTCTTGTAAGGTGGTTCTCGGTTGAGAGGCGGCGAACATCATTTCGACACCTCTTCACGCTCCGCCTGTTCCGTCTGTTCTCTTTGTTCCGTCTCGGACTGCTTGGCCTGTTCATCCAGCCATTTGTCGATATCGCACTGTCGCCAGCGCAGGTGTGACCCGACTTTGATGGCGGGCGGTATCCTTTTGGGGTCGTAACACCTGAGCCTGTAAAGATTCGATTTGCTCACGCCGAGCTGCACGGCTACTTCGTCCACATTCAGCAACTTCACGGGGTCGGTCTTAGCCATCTCATTACCTCCAACTAATAATTAATTATGTGCACAGTTGATTAACTGATGACGAGATGAAGCTATCACACAGTCGCACGGTTTGCAAACTGCGAGCGTTTCTTGCAAGTGGTGTATGCTGTTTGCTATGCGTTATCCTGAGTTGCCCGAACCGTGGGAGGAAGTGTCAGGCCACCTCCCAGCCGACGAACAAGACAAGCTAGAGGCTGTCGTGGGGTGCAAACTCACCTATAAGGACATGACCGATGACGACGTTATTCGCGACGGTGAGGCCACCTTGCCTAATTCCCGCCGCTCTTATTACGTGATGGGTCATAGGTGGGTGAGGCTGAGGAATGCCGAGACGGGGGAAGAATACGTACTAAGGCTTCAATCGAAGATGCCGGAATCGAAGGAAGTCTACGTAAGCTCGGTGATCGTGCCGTTCCAAGAAGGTCGTGAACTGTCCGGGTCCGCCATGCGACGCTTGCCATTGGCGGCCATCGGCGTTGTGTATTCTACTCGCGAGATACAAGGCACCATAAACATTAATCGTGCGCTTGCCTTGGGCAATGCCTCGAAGACGTTTGACCCGCTCAAACCATTGGAACCGTGCAAACTTGCAGATTACGGGTTCCTAGCCCGTGTAGGCCTTCAATATGAAGCGATTGGCGAAGCGTTCCCCGATGTTGACGCCACGGAATACATGGCGACTCTTAATGAAACCACCCCGTCCAATGTTAGGCGCTGGTTATCGGCTTCGCGTAAAAAGGGGTTATTGGCTCCAGTGGCTAGTGGGAGGCGTCGTTAATGGCGCGCCCGCGTCTTCCCATAGGTAGCTACGGAAAGATAAACCTCGTGGAGGTTACGCCGGGAACATGGCGGGCACGGTGCCGGTTCCGCTTCCCCGATGGCAAGTTCAAGCAGGTGGAACGCTACCGGGACTCGAAGATGAAGGCTGAAGCCGCGTTAAAAAACGCTCTCGTCGATCTACAGTCGGACACCGGCGGCACCATAAGAAGCCAAACCAGTCTCAGCTGTCTAGCGGACTTGTTCATGGCGGACAAGCGCGAGCGCCGTAGCGCTGGTACGGTACAGACCTATCAGGTGGCCGTCGATGCACACATCAAGCCCGACATAGGCGATCTGGCTGTGATTGAGGCCACGCCCGAGCGGTTAAACAAGTACCTATTGTCGATAGCGAAGGAGGACGGGCATGGGGCGGCGAAGAACTGCCGTTCGGTGCTGTCCGGCATGATGGCGCTTGCTGTGCGTAACGGAGCGCTGCTGCACAACCCGGTTGCCGAGGTGGAGCGCATAGAGAAGCCGGGTAAACCCGGCAGTGAGCCGATACCGCCTGAACGTTACCAGGAGTTCCTGAATGCCGTCAGAAACGACGAAGTATTACGCGAGCGGGATTCGGCAGAACTGTTTGAGTTCATGGCAGCCACGGGATTCAGGATAGGCGAGGCATGCGGTCTGAGATGGTCTGCGGTGGACTTCGATCATGGGCGTGTGACCATGAGCGCCATAGCCAAGCGGATAACCAGCAAGGGGATGATTCTTCAGGAATACGGGAAGACGGACAAGAGCGCTCGAACCATAGATGTGCCCGACGTGACCATGCGGATGCTGTCCGAGCGACGCGAGCGCATGTCGCATTACGGCTACATTCTGGTATTCCCGACTTTACTGGGAAAAATACGCGACCCCAATAACAGCGAGCGTGATCTACGGGAACGCCGCGACGCCTTGGGCTTCCCTGGCATAACCTCGCACAGTCTGCGCAAGTCTGTGGCGACGATACTGGATGCCAAGGGGCTGAGTGCGAGGGCGATAGCCGATTATCTCGGTCATGCAAAACCATCCATGACGGAAGACGTGTACATGGGACGCAACCTTGGCAGCGAGGAAGCGGCGGTACGCATGAATGAGGCTCTGGACGATCCATTATCAACAAATGTGCGGGGTTAACGCGGGGTTAATGATTGAAAACCGTGAATGCCGTATAACGAAGAGAAGCCCTCAGGCCTTTATTTCCAAAGGTTGAGGGCTTCTTTTAGTGGTGGCTCCGAGCGGCATCGATCCGCTGACCTAACGATTTTCAGTCGTTCGCTCTACCAACTGAGCTACAGAGCCAGTGAACAGTTGAAAAAACCCGGCGAACCGGGTCTCAGCTATCCAAGCGACCCCGGCCGGACTTGAACCGGTGACCTCCGCCGTGACAGGGCGGCGCTCTAACCAACTGAGCTACGGGGCCGTGTTCTTCTCCTGATGAGGAGACAACAGATAAAGAGTTTACAGAGTTCTGTGTACCATGCAAATCCCGGCGTGTCTTATATGGTGCATGGCGGGGTGCATGGTGGCGCAACAAAATGGGGCGAGGCCGTTTTTCGACCCGCCCCATGGCGTTTTCGACGATGTTCCGGCGATGTTCAGGCAAGACCCGAGCAATGCCGGGTTTCGCTCAGTCGGCCTGCTTCCAGGTGGCGACATCGATGTGGTGCTCGGGGTTCGCCTGCCAGGCTTCCCACGCGGACTTCACGATGTCCTCGACGTTGTACTTGGCGTGCCAGCCCATTTCCTCGTTGATGCGCTTCGGCGAGCCGATCAGGTGCGGCGGGTCGCCCGCGCGGCGTGCCATCACGGTTTCCTCGAACGGCAGCCCGGTGACCTTCTTGACCTCGTCGACGATCTGGCGCACGGAGGTGCCTTCGCCGGTGCCCACGTTGAAGGCGTCGTACTTGCGCTCGTCGCGGTCGAGATACTTCAGCGCCGCGATATGCGCGTCGGCCAGGTCGGAAACGTGGATGTAGTCGCGCACGCAGGTGCCGTCCGGCGTGGGGTAGTCGTCGCCGAAAATGGCCGGCGCCTTGCCCTTCTTCAAGCGGTCGAACAGCATGGGGATGAGGTTCAGAATAGCCGGATCCTCAAGCTCCACCGGGCCGCAGCCAGCCACGTTGAAGTAGCGCAGACCGCAGAAGCGGATGCCGTAGGGCTCCTCGCAGGCGCGGGCCATCCACTCGCCGAACAGCTTGGTCTGCCCGTACGGGTTGATCGGCAGCATCGGCACCACGTCCTCAGGCACCACGTCCACCGGCGGCACGCCGTAGGTGGCGGCGGAGGAGGAGAACACGAGCTTCTTCGCGCCGGACTCCTTCATGCCGATGAGCACGTTGAGCATGCCGTTGATGTTCTGCTGGTAGTACCACAGCGGCTTTTCGACGGATTCGCCCACCTGCTTGCGTGCGGCGAAGTGGATGACGGAGTCCACGCCCTCGGCGGTCATGATTTCGGCGAGGCGCTGGCCGGAATCGGGGGAGGAGATGTCCATGCCGTAGAGGCGCGCGCCTTCGATGCGGGTGGGTTTGCCGTAGCTCAGATCGTCAACGACGACGACTTGCTCGCCGGCCTGGTGAAGAGCATGAACGACGTGTGCGCCGATGTAGCCGCACCCGCCGGTGACGAGAACTGTCATGTCTTGCCTTTCCATACATAATGAGAGTGGTTGCGGGAGATTCGATCAACGAACCTCTGTTCGCTTCTGCTCATATTTGTTATTTTTTCTAACAATTTTGAGTATAGCACAGAACAAAAGTGAACACACGCTGCTGGCGACGAGATTTCCTTGTGGATAATGGGGGATTATGACCGAGAAGAACACTGTGCCCACGAGCGGCTCGACTCACCCTCATCCAATGCACAAGGTGCTGTCGTTCGTTCGCCGTTCCGGCAGGCTCGACGCCCGTTTGCAGCGCGCGTGGAGCAACTATGCCGGCGAATACCTGCTTGACATCAACGCCGGCGAGGGGTCGCTCGATGTGCGCGAGGGGTTCGCGTTCGATGCGGAATATGTGCGCGGCACATGGGGCAACGGCAATCCGCTGATCGTTGAAATCGGCACGGGGCAAGGCGAGAACATCGTCGCCGCCGCCGAAGCGCACCCCGAAACGAACTTTCTGGCGCTTGAGGTTTACGACCCCGGCGTGGCACACACGCTGCTGCTCGCCGGCAAGCGGGGGCTCGGCAATTTGCGCGTGGCGCAGGTGAACGCTCCCGAGCTGTTCAAGGTGATGGCAAGCGGCGTGGTGGCTGAAGTGTGGACGTTCTTCCCCGACCCGTGGCCGAAGAAGAAGCATCACAAGCGCCGCATCGTGCAGCCCGCGCTGGCGGCCGAGGTGCGCCGCGCGCTTGTCGGCGGCGGTGCGTGGCGCATCGCCACGGATATCGAGGATTATGCGCTGCATGTGCACGAAGTGATGGATGGGCTTGCGGGCTGGCGGAATGCGGGCGACATCACCGTGAGCCTGCCCACGGGGCATGTGGGCAAGGGCAATGCGGATCTCGCCGCCGACATGCCGCACGCCGATTTCGTGGAGTCGAGCCGATTCGACGGGCGCGTGCTCACCAACTTCGAGAAAAAGGGTTTGGCCGCGGGGCGAGTGATTCACGACTTCACCTATCGCAAGATATGAGGGGTGCCGCAAGGTATGGGGGGCTGTCGCAAAGTATGAAGGTCATCGCAAGGCGTGAGATTCATCGCAAGGCGTAAGGGTCGTCGCAAGGCGTGAGAGCGCCCTATCCGGCGTGTCGTCAACTTGCGCGCAAGGGACGCCTCGCGTAATATTGCTCAGGTTGTTCGCCCCCATCGTCTAACGGTTAGGACACCAGACTTTCAATCTGACAACGAGAGTTCGACTCTCTCTGGGGGTACAAAATTCTGCTTCTGTCGCTTTCAGCAGCACCTCGATGGCGGCAAAAGTGAGTGTCGGCGCATTGCCATTGTTCCCCATGACAGCGGGCTGTGGTTCGTTGCTTTAAGCACTGACGAGTGAAACTCGATACAAGGTTCCTTCCCCCGCGGCACTTTGGCGAGATCAGTTGATGCTATGACTTGGTTTGCCTGGAAACCTCTTAACTTTCCATCCCACCCATCGGATCGGCAAGCATGGTCTTCCCACAGAGTCAAATGTCCGTTTTGTCCGTTTTGTGGTAGACTGAGGATGATGTCATATCGGGAAGGAGCGTTGCTATGAGTATGCCAGTGATCGATGCCGTGGTGCGTGCCGACAAGCCGTTCGTGATTCAAGGGTACGGCAAGACTTACGAGCTGACCGAGGATGAGTTCAACGCCGCCATGCGCGCAGCCGACGCGCTGTCCGCTGGGGCACGGATGCTCACGACCGGTCAGGCCGCGGAAATCCTGGGTGTGACAGCCAAGACTGTGGCCAGAATCATTGATGCGGGTCGCATCCCCTCGTCCCGCTTGTCTGCCACCGGTCACCGGATGGTCGAGTACCGTGATGTCATCGACTACAAGGCGCGGTGCGAGCGTCGCCATAGGCTGCTCGAAGATGCGCGGGCCCTGGCCGCCGACATGGGTGCCTACGATACCATGGACGCCGTGCCGGGGGATCCGCGCCAGCATTACACGTCTAAGTAGCTCCGCACTACTCCGCATTACTCCGTACTACTCCGCACTGTGCGAAACTGCAGCGGAATCATGCAGGTATTCTCCCAGTTCGATGGCCTGTGTTCTTGCCGTGGTGTTTCCGGTCATGTTCGTTCCTTTCGCTCGCGTGCCCCTCCGGCTTGTTTGCTTGTAGGCTTGGAACAGAAGCCAGTGAAGTAAAGGAGGTCGGTGCGATGGTTCAGCCGGATGAGGTTGCCCGATTCTCGCGTATGCCAGAGGGACAGTATTTCGATCGCAAGAGCGCCAGGATCAAGCCGGAGGATGCGGTACGGCATGTCATTGCGTTTGCCAACGCCTCGGGCGGGCAGCTGGTCATCGGCATCGAGGACGATGGCACGGTTACGGGGTTCAGGCGAGAAAACGCCAAGCCAATCGAGTCCTTCGAACAGTTGTCAATCACACTGTGCGCACCCGCCCCGGTGATGCAAGCGAGAAGGATCCCCTGCGTCAACGCTGCCGGTGAAGACGATGTGGCGCTGGTGCTGGACGTGGCGCCCTCGTCGAACCATGTGGTCGAGAAACGCCTTGGCGGCGACGTATACCTACGTGAGGCGGATAAGAGCGTGCGCTTGAATCGCGAGCAGGTGCGGGCTCTGGAATATGACAAGGGCCAGCTGTGCTTCGAGGACGAGCCGGTGCGCGGCGGCGCGGACATCAACGACGTGGATCATGAGTTTCTGGCACGGTACAAGCGGGTCATCGGCGCAGAGAACATGGGCGATGAGCGTCTGTTGGAAGCTCGCGATTTCCTGCGGGGCGGTCAGTTGACGAATGCCGGCGTGATTTTGTTCGCCGCCGATCCGATGCGGTTTCTACCTTCAGCATGGGTGCGGGTGCTGCGCGTGGACGGCACCGAGCTGCGCACCGGACGCAATCTGAATATCACCAAGGATGTGGAGTTCTCCGGTCCATTGGTCAACGTGGTCGAGCGGGCCGGAGCGCTAATCGAGGCGTTGCTGCGCGACTTCCAAGTGCTCGACGACAACGTGCGGTTCAAAACGGTGTCCGAGTATCCGCGCTTCGCTTGGTTCGAAGGATTGGTCAACGCTGTGGCGCACCGCGACTACTCGCTGCAGGGCGATTACACGCGCGTGATGATCTTCGACGACCGCATGGAGATCACCAGCCCGGGCACTCTGCCCAACAGGGTGACCTTGGAAAACATGCGTACCACCCGGTTTGCGCGTAATCCGAAGATCTGCCATGTGCTCACATCCTTCGAGATGGTGCGTGAGCTCAACGAGGGCGTGCATCGCATGTACGAGGAGATGGACGAACTGGGCCTGCCCGCGCCCGAGTTCAGCGAGCCCAGCGGCATGGTCGTCAAACTCGTGTTGCGCAACGACATCGTCCGACGCGTGCCCTATGTGGGCGCGAACGACATAGTATCGAGAGATGGTAGCCATCAAAGCGATAACCGCGACTTCACCGACGTGGAGCGCATGGCTCTGGACATCGTTGCGCGCGACGGGAAAGTGATCACACGGACCTTGGCGCAACAAGCCTCAGTCAGCACCAAAACTGCCTTTAACGCACTTGATTCCCTGGCCGGGCGAGGGCTGCTTGCATGGCATGGATCCAGCCGACGAGACCCTAGGCAGTATTATTCCGCTAAATAACTTCGACCTACTTCCAAGTACTTGGAAGTACTTGGAAGTACATAGTTCTAAGTGCTACTAAGTACTACTAAATATTTCCAAGTAGGAGTTGAACAATCTGCCGCAGATGGCGGAAATCTTGCCGATGTTGGCGAGGCAATGCACATCGCGGCCGAACCTGCCGCCGTCCTTGTGGTCAGCTTTCCTGACCAAGGCTCCGAAGAGGCATTGGTAGAACATGCTGGCTAAGAATCCAAACGTCGCGTTGGTGTCGGACAACTCTAGGTAGACGACGCCAAACCCCTTCTGGCATTGGACGACATCGACGTGACCAATCCCGAAGCATTGGCCTCCCTCCGCAAGGTAGCCGAACATCACGCGACGAACGAGATTCTTCCCTGCGCGGAGGACCTTTCCACGGTGCATCTCGAAGAGAACGCTCATGCTGCGGGCGCACGCAACAAGCAAACGAGGACAGCCCTCGACGAACTCTCGAAGGCGACCACCGCCGTCAAGCAATCACAGCAAGCCCGCAGACTCACTAATGCCAAGGCGAAACTTTTCAAACGCCATCGTCCAAGCCGAAGACCTCTACCAACGCACCGAAACCGACGCTAACGCTAACGTCAGAGAGACGTGTGTATCACTCGGCGCCCAACTCGACGCCGCCCGCAACACACTGCACACGGCCACCGACATCAAGCCCCTGAACAAAGCCACAAACGACATCAACACCCTCAGTTCGCGTCTCAGCCGTCTTCTCCAGCCCCATCATGGGACGCGCCAAGCGCCGATTCTTTCGCCATATTCCTAGATGTTTTATGAGAGTAGTCCGCATAACAACTGCGAACAGCGTTAGCGCAAATATGGCAAGTTCGCTCAGCTGGCGAAATGGGGGTTAACTTTTGCCCTAGGTGTAGTCTGCTTTCACTTCGGATAGTTGTACGATGCCGCCATAGAGTTTGCCTGTTATAGACATGCCAAGACATATACATGTTTATTACATTAGACATCGTCAAGATATATACATATACCCGCTGTAACGTATCATCAACTTAGCCTTGTTTGTTTTGAAAAACTCTTAGGCGCGATAGCATATGGTGAGACGAAATCAATACTTGAGATGAGGCAAAACGATGGTAGAGGAGCAAATCGATTGGAGAAAGACGGTCGAGGCCATTCTTGAGAACGCCAACCGCCCTTTTGTTCCCATCAGTAAGTCTTTCATACAGCAGCCCCGAGGAAGCGAGGAGCGTAGCAGCGTGCTGTCCCAGTTTGTGACGAACGGGGATCTCAGGGGGTTGAAAGCCTATTTGCTGATTGCGGCATCCGCGAGTAGTCCCGACGCGGATAACGAGTGGTACACATCGCTGCCCCTGCAAACATGGGCTCGTGCCTTTGGATGCTCAGAAACGGCCGGTAGCGTTGTAACTGCAAAGGCTGCCGCTACGAGAATTCTCTCGCGACTTCAAAAACGGGATCTGATTGAGAAATCCCGTTGCGGCAAAGAGCGCAAAATCAAGGTCAAACTACTTGCGCAGGACGGATCGGGCGAGGAATATCAGCGGCCAACAAGCCGGTATATACGATTGTCCCACGATTTCTGGAAGAGCCGCTTCGACGAGAGAATCAGCCTGCCCGCCCTGGCAATGTTCCTCGTCGTTCTTGGCGAAAAATCACCATGCGAGCTTCCGGCGGAGCGCATGCCGGAATGGTACGGATGGTCCGCAGACACCGCCGAGCGTGGCTTGCGTGAACTGCAGAACATTGGCCTGATCCGCAAGGAACAACACCGCAAGGAAGCTCCGCTGAGCCCAACGGGAATCGCCACGGTGAACGAATATTATGTCTACCCCCCATTCGACAAACAAACGTTGGATTCGCGGCGGCGCACGCATGGGACGAAAGGAGGAGAAGCATGAGCGAACTGATCGCATGGGGTGACGAAAGCGTGCAAACCCAAGGCGGCGTCACCCCAACATATTACATGGGCGCTTGCATCTGCGGACTTGAAGAACGTAATATTCGCAACCAACTGTTCTCCGCGACCAAGCGAAAAGTCCCCAAGCTGCATTGGCGCGACATGACGCTTTCGGAGAAACGCAAATCCATCCCCATCATCGAGACGTTGTCGCTGCCTCATATCGTAGTAGCCGCAACACCTTTGGATGGTATGGTCACTTCCGAACGCGCTCGGCGGAAATGCCTCGAACTCTTGCTGCCCGCGCTGGAGAGGGAGTACGGGGTCTCGCGTCTCATTCTGGAATCACGCGAAGCCAGTCAAGATGACAGGGATCTCGTGTTCGTCCGTGGATTGCGGAGCAGGCGTTTTATCAGCCGGCTCCGTGTGGACTTTGCCCCGGGCTCTTCCGATGCCCGGCTGTGGATAGCGGATCAAGTGCTTGGAGCTATCGGAGATGAGCAGCGTGGTCGTCGGGGCTTCTCCTCATTCCTCAAGACCTTGGACATGCGCGAACTGGATTTGCGCCATCTCGCGTGATTCACGCTGCAATTTAGCCCGTGGGCGGCATCAGGCTACGGCCGTCAGACGAATGGTATACACTTACCAGTAAGCCAGCCTCCGAGGAGGAAATGGAAGTAGGAGCCGGATTCCCTGTGCATCATGGGGGCCGGCTCCCGCGCTATGCGGGTGGCCGGCAGGTTATAGGCCAATTTTGGCCTATAGGAACCAAACGTGGTGCTTAAGACACCTCCTTTTGGCTAGTGGACGTGTCCTTTGCGGTTGTAGAATCCCGGTTCGCTGGACGGGTCGTCGTGATTGTTGTCTTGGATGCCGGTGTCATAGGGGTTGTCGGGCTTGCCATTCTTCTTCATCGGACTGCCGCACACGGGGCACAGACGCGCCTTCTTCGGCTTCGATCGCATACGGCCATGCGAACGCGAGGCCCCCATAAAGCCCCGTTTTAATGGAGCCCTCCATTAAAACCAGCCCGACACGCCTACTCCCGCAAGGCCTCACTCGAAACTTAAGCACCACGTTTAGTTCCTATAACCCCCAATTTTTCAGTTCGAATACAACATTCAAGGCGCGCTCGTGTCACAAAGAACGGTTATGCTCTTAAAACAGGAGTGAGCTCGGGACTTCGATAGAACTCGATAGAGTAAGCCCGCTGAAATGATTGTCCACTCCGTCGCCGGGGACTACGCATGGAAGGAGCAGCTGACATGGTTGCGAGCGTGCGTGTGCCTGTGGATGTCTCCATTTGGGATTGGGTCACTAGGATCGGTTTTTTGGGAAGCCTCACCCCTGATGACCATCGTAATATCGAGCGTTGGCGGGCGGGAGAGTCCGCCCCGACTGTCAATCAGCTTTCTCGGTTCAGCCGTAAACTGAGGGTTCCGTTCGGCTATTTCTTTCTTGACGAGCCGATCGAAGACACGCCTCCAGTGTTTGCCCATCGCACGATCGCCAACGCTTCCATCACGAAGCCGTCCCGTGAATTGGTCGATACCCTGACTGATATGCAGACTGTGCAGGATTGGGTGCGGCAGGATGCGTTGGAAACAGGATTGGAAAGGTTGCCATTCGTGGGTTCCTGCCCGGTGGGCAGTGTCGATGCCGCGATGCTGACGCAAAGAATCCGTCAGATGCTAGGGCTCTCTCCTGATTGGTTTGACAGGAAGGGCAGGAGGTTGCCTATCGAGGAAGCGTTCGCGTTGTTGCGCAAGCGTTGCGAGGACGCCCGTGTGGTGGTGATGTTGAACGGCATCGTAGGCGACAATACGCATCGGCCGCTTGATGCGCGTGAATTTCGAGCGTTCGCGTTGATTGACGAATATGCCCCTCTGGTTTTCATCAACCGGACCGACAGCCACTGTGGGCAACTGTTCTCCTTGGCTCATGAAATCGCCCATATATGGGTGGGGGTCGAGGAAATCTATAACGATGTTTACCACTACACGAGCAACGTCCCGGTCGAGGTGTTGTGCAACGCCGTGGCGGCGGAATTGCTGGTTCCCCGGGAACTGTTCTCCGTGCGGTGGCAGCGTGCCATGAATGATGATGCCGATGCGCGTGAGACGGTCATGAATCTTGCGAAGGAGTTTCCCGCCTCCCCGGTGGTCATCGCTCGTCGTGCGCTGGATGGCAAGCTCATTTCCGAAGAGATGTATCGAAACATCGCCGATGAAAGCCTGCGCCAGTGGGAGCAGCGTGACGCGCATGGCAGTACGGGCGGCGACTACTACAACACCAAGCAGTCCCGGTTGGATCATCGTTTTGCGGAGCGGCTTGCGGCGAGTGTGTCCGAAGGGCGCACCTCCTATGTTGATGCCTACCGTCTCACCGGCAGCAATCGCAAGACGTTTCCCAGGATTCTTGAATCGATGGGGGTGCGGTGACGATGGCGCAACCGGCATTCCTGATTGACTCGAACTGTTTGATTAATCCCCATAACGATTATTACCGTCCTGATTTTGGGTTGTCTCAACAATTTTGGGTGCGGCTGGAGCAGTTGGTGGTAAGTGGCGAAGTCGGCATCCTCTCGCAGGTCAGGCTGATGATGCGCTCGCATGTTGGCTGTTTGTCCATTTGATGAGCGGGTGAAGATGTGTGGCGTCTGGGCGCGTGTAACGTCTCGAATCATGACTGATAACAGCGTAACGAAGAAATACACCATCGCCGTCATTCCGGGCGACGGCATCGGCAAAGAAGTCACCCCCTGGGCGCAGAAGGCGCTGGAAAAGGCCGCCGAAGGCGTGGCCGAGTTCAGCTATGAACAGTTCGATTTGGGTGCCGAGCGCTATCTTAGGGACGGCGCGATCCTGCCCGAGGACGAAGAGGAACGCATCAAGAAAACCGACGCCATCCTGCTTGGCGCCGTCGGCGATCCGCGCATCAAGGCTGGCATTCTCGAACGCGGCCTGTTGCTCAAACTCCGCTTCGACCTCGATCAATACGTGAACCTGCGCCCCTCCAAGCTGTACAAGGGCGTCACCTCGCCGCTGGCCAACCCCGGCGACATCGATTTCGTGGTGGTGCGCGAGGGCACCGAGGGCCTGTATTGCGGGGCGGGCGGCGCCGTCCGCCGCGGCACTGCCAACGAGGTGGCCACCGAAGTCTCCATCAACACCGCCTATGGCGTCGAGCGCGTGGTGCGCTACGCCTTCCAACTGGCCATGAAGCGCAGGAAGCACGTCACCCTGGTGCACAAGAAGAACGTGCTGGTCAACGCCGGCGACATGTGGCAGCGCCTTGTCGACAAAGTGTCGGCCGAATATCCGGAAGTCTCCCACGACTACTCGCACATCGACGCGGCCACCATCTTCCTGGTGTCCGACCCGTCCAGATTCGACGTGATCCTGACCGACAACCTCTTCGGAGACATCCTGACCGACGAGGCCGGCGCGGTGGTCGGCGGCGTGGGCTATTCCGCCTCCGGCTGCATCAACGCCTCCAACGAATACCCGTCCATGTTCGAGCCGATTCACGGTTCCGCGCCCGACATCGCCGGCCAGAACAAGGCCAACCCGACGGCCGCGATCCTCTCCGCCGCCATGCTGCTGCGACACCTCGGCTTCGACGAGGCCGCCGCGCGCATCGATGCGGCCGTGGAGGCGGACATCGAGGAACTGGGCTCCACCGTGCGCTCCACCGACCAAGTGGGTCGCGACATTCTCGCGCGCATGTGAACAATATGCGGGTGGACGCGGCCGCGCTCGCCGGCACACCCCCTATGGAGTATTCTCGAATCATGAGTGATTTCAATACGAACGGCCAAGCGCCGCAGTCTGCCCCAACCGATCCCGCTTATACTCAGCAGTCAGCCCAGCAGCCGGCTCAGGAATATACTCAGTCCGCCTACCAGCAGCAGCCTCCTCAGGGCCAGCCGTACTACACCCAGCCCGGCTATCAGCCGTACTCGCAGCAGGGCTACCAGCCCCAGCCGGTCTACCCCGCGCAGAAGTCCAAGATAGCCGCCGGCCTGTTCGGCATCTTCCTCGGCGAGTTCGGCGTGCATAACTTCTATCTGGGATATACCGGCAAAGCCGTCGCTCAGCTGTTGCTCACCCTGCTGGGCTGGGTTTTGCTGGGTCTTGGCCCGATTGCCGCATATATCTGGGGCTTGGTCGAAGGCATTCTGATCATCAGCTCCTCGTACGGCTCCAACTGGCATCGGGATGGGCAAGGCATGGAATTGAAGGACTGAGGTTCCGCTTTTTCGTGACTATGCGAGGAGAATCGAAAACCCCCGGCGGCAAGCTCGTCGGGGTTTCTCTTATGCGCGTCGGTGGCCATTGGCAATGCCGCCTCGATGGCGATTTTTTCGTGGATGCCGCCAGCGACGAGGCAGCCGATGCGCTGTTGCGCGACATCGAAACGGCATTGGGTTCTTTCGCCGGCGCCCATCATGAGGATGGTCTTCTCATGCAGGCTGACGACTCCGACTCTTCGATTGCTTGCGGCGATATCTCGCGGCTTGTGGCGCAGGTGATGGCGCGGCATGCCGATGCCCACTTGGTCGGCACGAATGCCGAGGCCATTGCGACGGCGTTCGCACGCGCGCTCGCGTGCAGCAGCAGGACGAGTGCGAGCGTCTCATATAAAACGCCGATACTGGTAAAAAACGAGCGGCAAAGCGTCGATTACGAGGCTCGCTGGCAACGCCTGTTGCGCAATCTGCATGTCGTGCTTGACGAGCCGCGTTCGCCCGCCGAACAGATGGCCGTGGACGAGCAGTGGGCGCGCGAAGTGGCCTCGGGCACAAGGCCCCCGACGTTGCGTTTCTGGCAGTGGAGCGCGCCATGCGTGGTGGTCGGTCGCTTCCAGTCGATTCCCGACGAGGTGCGCGAGGATGTGGCCCGCGCCGAAGGTTTCGCCGTGGTGCGCCGATGCACCGGCGGCGGAGCGATGTTCATCGAACCGGGCAACACCGTCACCTATTCGCTCTATGCGCCCCTTGAGTTCGTCGAAGGACTGACCGCCGAGCAATCCTATCGGTTGTGCGACCGCTGGCTGGTGGAAGCATTGCGCGGATTGCATCTCGATGTGGGCTTCCGTGGCCTCAACGACATCGTCTCGCAATACGGCAAAATCGGAGGAGCGGCGGCCCGGCGTTTCCCGCGTCCCGCGCCTGCCGCTATCACCGCCACCGCCACTGACGAGCCCCCCGCCCAAGCAAACGGCGCGATTCTGCACCATGTCACGCTCGCCTATGACATCGATGCCGAAAAAATGAGCCGCGTGCTCAACACCTCGCGCGAGAAGATGAGCGACAAGGCCGTCAAGTCAGCTGTCAAGCGCGTCGACCCGCTGAAGCGGCAGACCGGCGTGTCTCGCCGCGAACTTGTCGACTATCTGATGCGCTCGGTGCGTTCGCGCTTGACATAACCCCGGATTTCCAAGTGATGTAGCTCACGAATCGCTCACGGGGGTGCATGATGGCCTCGACGAGATGGTGAGCTAAAATATGACGCACGGTCAATGACGAACCGCATGATAGCCGAAAAGAGTTCGGCGGAAAGTTGGTACAAGGTGATGCAAAGTCCGAATGCAATGCCACAGCAGGAAAACATTCTGTTGCACACCGCACTATTCAAGCAGGTTTCTCCCGACCGGGCCGAGGAGCTGATCGAACACCTCAACCAAGGCGTATACGACAAAGGCGACGCGATCTTCAGCCAAGGAGGCACCGACCATCGCGTGTATTTCCTGCAGGCCGGACGTGTCAAACTCATCAGGCAGGCCGCCGATCATCGCGTGCAATTGCTGTCCATCTATGCCCCCGGGGAGATGCTCGGCGAGATTCCCGTCTTCGACCCGAACGGCGGCCCGCGCACGGCGTCCGCGCTGGCGATGTGCAATGACACGCGTGTGGTGTGGCTTGAGCGCGAGGTGCTGTTCCAATGGCTCGGACAGCATCCCCTCGTGGCCGTCGATATGCTCCAGGTTCTGGCTGGCCGCATGCGCGACAACAACGAGCGGATCTCCGACTTGGTGTTCATGGACGTTCCGGCGCGTTTGGCCAAGACGCTGCTCAACCTCGCGTCCCGCTTCGGCGAGCCGGTGGAGGAGGGGCTGAAGGTTCCGCACGACCTGACGCAGGAGGAACTGGCGCAACTGGTGGGCTCCAGCCGCGAAACGGTGAACAAGGCGTTGATGGATTTCGCGAACCGCGGATGGATTGCGCGCGAGGGTCGTTCGATCATCATCTATCAGCCGGGCATGCTGATTCGCCGCTCGCGCAGATAATTTTCGCTATGCGCGTGGTACAGCCACCCTTATAGTATGTATGACATGCCGAAAAAGAACACCCTGACGCTCCGACGTGTGTTTTCACTATTGCTTACCTATGTCATGCTGTGCGTATGTGGTGGGGTGGCGCTGACCGCAATGCTATCCCCCCTGGTATTCGGGGTAAATTCGGTGGCGAAGGCGGTGGTGCCCTCGCTCAAGGTCGAGGGTGTTAATTTCGATGTGACGTCCCTGCCGCAGAAATCCGTGATGTATGCCTCCGACGGCACCACGAAAATCGCGGAATTTTATGCGGACAACCGCACGGTGGTGCCTCTGAAGCAGATTTCCAAGCCGATGCAGTGGGCTGTGGTGGCTCGTGAGGATCGGCGTTTCTTCCAGCACAACGGCGTGGATGTGCAGGGCGTGATGCGCGCTTTCTTCCAAACTTTCGTCAAGAAGGGTGATATGCAGGGCGGTTCATCCCTCACCCAGCAGTACGTCAAGAACGTGCTTTCCATGCAGGCGCGTGACGACGACGATCCCATCGCGCAATACCATGCCTCCGAACAGACCATCGCGCGTAAGGTGCGCGAGATGCTGATCGCCGTGCAGATGGAGAAGCAATATTCCAAAGCCGAGATATTGCAGGGATATCTGAACATCGCGCAGTTCGGCAACTATAATCTGTACGGCGTGGAAAGCGCCGCGAAGCGTTACTTCAACACGTCGGCCAAGGATCTGAGCATCGTGCAGGCGGCCACCATCGCCGCCATCACGAAGAACCCGGCGAAATACGATCCTTCAGACGAGGGCAACCTTGAGGAATCGGAGAATCAGCGCAACATCGTGCTTGATCTGATGCTTCAGGAGGAGTACATCAGCCAAGAAGAACATGATGAGGCGGTCAATACCCCGCTGAAGGATACGCTCAATATCCAGAACGTCGATTCCGGCTGTCAGGTGGCCGGGGACGCCGCGTTCTTCTGCGATTACGTCACGCATCAGATTCTCAACAACAAGGAATTCGGCGAAACCGAAGAGGAACGCAACAGACTGCTCAAAGAGGGCGGTCTGACCATCGTGACCACGATGGATGTGAACGCCAATCGCATTGCCATGGAGACGGCGCGCGCCACCATTCCGCCCGACGACGAGACGGGCTTCGAAGTCGCCATCGCCTCCATCAGGCCCGGCACAGGCGAAGTGCTCGGTTTCGGCCTGAACCGCACGTATGACGCGACGGATTTGGCGAAGAGCGATTCGACCAGAACGGCCGTGAATTACGCCGTCGATCAGGTCGATGGCGGCGGTTGGGGCTTCCAGCCCGCCTCGACATGGAAGCCGATCAATATGGTCGCCTGGATGCAGAAGGGCAAGTCAATCAACCAGACGTTGCGCAATAGCACCAGCATCAGCCAATCGAAATTCAACTGCAACGGTTACGAGTTCGGCGGAACTTGGTCGTTGCAGAACGCGGGCGGCGGCAACGTGGTGAACGAGACGCCGTTGCAGGGCCTGGTGCAGTCGCACAACACGGTTCAGGCCTCGATGGCTTCGCAGATCGGCTTGTGCGCCATTGCCGATGCCGCGAAGGACATGGGCTATCACAACTCGATCCAAGGCAAGGAAGACGTTTACGACGAGACGTCCTTCCAGCCCTCGATGGTCATCGGATCCGCGCAGGCGTCGCCGCTGACCATGGCGAATGTGTACGCCACCATCGCCGCCAACGGCGTGGAATGCACCCCGATCGCCATCACCAAGATGACCGACCAGTCAGGCAACGAATACAAGGTGCCTTCGGCGAATTGCCATCAGGCCATCGATCCGGCCATTGCCCAGACCACTGCGTATGCGCTCAACCAAGGCGTGACGCGCGGCATTGCGTCAGGCGCGCAGCTCGCCAACGGGCGCAAGACCTTCGCCAAGACGGGAACGAACGAAGACACCTACATGCTGACGGCCGGGTTCGTGCCTCAGGTGTCCACCTTTGTGGCCGTGGGCAATGCCGAAACGCCGGTGTCGTTCGACAACAAGCGAATCAATGGCGTGTATTACTCCTCCTGGACCGGTTCCTATATCGCGATGTCGGCGTGGAAGAACTTCATGCAGAACTATCTGGATACCGCGCAGATTCCCATCAACAACGATTACGGCAATCCCGACAACAAATACCTGACCACCAGCAGCACCACTTCGAAAACCACAACGAGCAACACAAATTAATAACGGATAACGGCACCGACTAATTACCAACTAACTTAAGTCGCATGCCGCGTGTGCTTGGGTCGTCTTGTGAGGGCGGCCCAAGTTGATATCGGGATAGAATAAAAGACGGATTGCCGTCGTAATGATTCGTGATGATAGTGAGGAGCCATGGCAGAGAAGCTTGATTTCGATTTCCGCGGGTTCGGTGCCGCAAAACCGTCCGACAGGGACGGCGCGGGGCCGAATGCGCCCAAGCACGACGAGGCTTCCATATCCGATGCAGGCGGTCGGGGCGTCGAGCGTCACGAACCGGCGAAACTCTTCGACCCGATGCAGCTGCGCGGGCTGACGGTGCGCAACCGCATCTGGTTGCCACCGATGGACATGTTCTCGGTGTTCGCCGGCGACGGCCGCCCCACGCCGTTCCACTATCAGCATTATGTGTCGCGCGCGATGGGCGGCTTCGGCATGATCATCGCCGAAGCGACCGCCGTGTGCCCCGAAGGGCGCATCTCGCCGCACGATGTGGGCTTGTGGGAAGACGGCCAGATTGACTCCTGGCGCTGGATCGTCGACGCGGTCAAGGCCACGGGCACCGTCATGGCCGTTCAGCTCAATCACGCGGGGCGTAAAGGCTCGACCGGCTCGTTCGGGGCCGGGTATGTGCGCGGCAGTGTGCCGCTTGACCACGGCGGTTGGCCCACCGTGGCGCCCAGCGAGGTCGCCTATGGGCGTTATGCGATGCCGCGTGAGTTGGGCGTGGATGAGATTCACGGCATTGTCGAGGCGTTCGCGGCCGCCGCGCGCCGTGCCGTCGATGCCGGTTTCCAGGCGATTGAGATTCATGGTGCGCACGGCTATCTCGTCTCGCAGTTCCTCGACCCGCTGAGCAATGTGCGTCAGGACGAATACGGTGGCAGTTTCGAGGGGCGCACTCGTTTCCTCGTCGAGGTCGTGGACGCGGTTCGCGCCGTCATTCCTCAGGACATGCCGCTATTGGTGCGTATTTCCGCTACGGACTGGGCGGCCGGCGGCTGGGACTTGGAGCAGACGGTGGTGCTCTCTCGAATGCTCAAGGAACATGGTGTAGATTTGATGGACGTGTCCACCGGAGGCATGGTCTCCGGTGTCACGGTGCCCGTCAAACCGAATTATCAGGTGCCGTTCGCCGCCGAAGTGCGTGCGCGCGCCAATATGCCGGTGACGGCGGTGGGGTTGATCACCAAGCCAAAGCAGGCGCAGAAGATTCTCGCCAAAGGGCGGGCCGACGCCATCGAAATCGGTCGCGCGGCCTTGCGTGACCCGTACTGGCCGCTGCGCGCGGCCCACAAACTCGGTGTGCCCGTTCAGGATGCCGGCTACCCGCCGCAGTACGTGCGCGGTGCATTCTGAAGCGAGCGGCGCGAACTGAAAGGATGAACATGACAGACATGACGAACGCGGCGGACATGGCCGATAAAACTTATGTTTCCGAGAATTTCTGGCATGACGCCGTCAATAAGGCCACCACTGATCTGTTCACTTTCGGCTATAAGCACATCATCCAGCCGAACTTTGTGTTCAATCTGCCGCCGGACGAGGCGCACGAGAGCATGCTTAAGTTTTGCGAAGTGACCAAGAAAGTGCCGCCGCTGATGTGGGCCTGCCGCACGATGCTCAACTACAGCGACCCGATTCTCGAAACCGAGGTGATGGGCGTGCAGTTCGCCAACCCGTTCGGCTTGTCGGCGGGCCTCGATAAGAACTGCGACATGCCGGTGCTGCTGGACAACGCCGGTTTCGGCTTTGAAACCGTGGGCTCCACCACTTCGCGCCCATGCCAGGGCAATCCCAAGCCGTGGTTCCACCGCCTGCCCGAATACGATTCGATGATGGTGCATGTGGGCTTGGCCAATATGGGTTCCGACAAGGTGATCGACCGCGCCGAGCAGGCTTGGCGCAGCGCGCGAGAGATGCAGATGTCCGTCTCCATCGCCCGCACCAACGACGATAAGGTGGGCGATCTGGACGAAGGCATCGAGGATTACTGCATCTCGATGCGCCGCGCCGCGGGCCGCACCGCCATGGTGGAGGTGAACATCTCCTGCCCGAACACCACCGCGGGCGAGCCGTTCACCGCCAGCCCTGAGAATCTTGACAAGCTGTTCACCGAGCTTGACAAAGTCGAGCGCCCGCAGCCCACGCTGGTCAAGATGCCGCTGAACAAGCCGTGGGGCGAGATGCGCGAACTGCTTGATGTGCTGGCCGCCCATAACGTGCAGGGCGTGTCGCTGGCGAACCTGCAGAAGGACCGCAACGGTCTTGACATTCCGCGCGACTGGGAGGGCGGCTTGTCCGGCGGGCCTTGCACCCGCGCTTCCGAGGCGCTGGTGGCTCAGGTGCGCCGCGCGTATGGCAGCCGTTTCGCCATTGCCGGCATTGGCGGCGTGTTCACTGCCGAACAGGCATATTCGCGGATTCGCGCGGGTGCTGATTTGGTGATGTTTATTTCCTTGCTGATGTATCGCGGCCCCCAGCAGATTACCGTGCTCAAGCGCGGGCTGGCTGAGTTGCTGCGGCGCGACGGCTTCGCGCATGTGTCTGACGCTGTTGGGGTGGATGTCGAATAGCCAGATAGCCGAATAGCACATAATACGACACAAAGCGCACAAGCTGTTTTGAATTATGCTCTGTTGTGTGCGATAATGTTCGCATGATTTCGTCACAGCGTCAGCATCTGATCCTCAGTCGGTTGCGCACCAGAGGTGCCGTGCGTATTACGGCCCTGAGCAAGGAACTGGGCGTTTCCGCGATGACCATTCGTCGGGATATCGCCGAACTGGCGGACAAAGGGTTGTTGAAGCGCGTGCACGGCGGTGCCGTCACCACCAGCACGCTGCTGAGCGAGCCGCTGTTCTCCGTCAAATCGCAGATGGACATTGGTTTGAAGGACGCCATCGCCCAGGAAGCCGTCAAATACGTGGCACCCGGCGACGTGATCGCCATCGGCGGCGGCACCACGGCGTATGTGTTCGCGCAGCATCTGCTGGAAAGCCAGCAGGCCAGCGGCATCACCATTCTCACCAATTCGATTCCCGTGGCCGAGCTGGTGCAGGCGCTCGAATCCAAGGACGTCGAAGTCATCGTCACCGGCGGCGTGACCACCCGCTCCAACTCCCTGGTCGGCCCCATCGCAGACAAGGTGATCGCCTCCCTGCGCGTCAACACCGTGTTCCTCGGCACGCATTCCGTGTCCATCCCGCGCGGCTTCCTGATGCCCAACTCGCTGGAGGCCGCCACCGATATCGCAATGATGGACATCGCCGATCGCACCATCATCCTCACGGATCACACCAAGTGGAGCTGCACGTCGCTGTCGCTGTTCGCGCGCTTCGACCAGGTGAACACGGTGATCACCGACGACGGCCTCGACGCCGACACCGCCGCCAAGACCAGGGAACTGGTGGACGAGCTCGTGCTTGCACAACAAATCGACTTCAGCCAAGACGATGGAAAGGAATACCATGACTGATTTCGCGGCCTATACGCCCGGAGAATATGCGAAGGAACATATTCGCATCACGCCGACCACCCTTGCGGACGGACGTGATTTTTTCTATCTCGATGACGACCCCGACTATGTGTCCGGAGCCAAGACCCGCGAACTCACCGACCCCCGCCAGCTCGCCTATCGTTTCGCCAACCAGCTGAACGCCGCGGGCGAGGAAGTGCCTTACGCCGCGCCCGAAATGCGCCGCGACCCGCTCACCGGCGACTGGATTCCGATGGCCACCGCGCGCATGAACCGCCCGATCACAGCCGGCCCCGGTGCCACGGCCACGGGCAACCCGCTGGCCGCGCGCAAGCCGGGCAGCCCGTATCAGGACGGCGAGGTGCCCGACACCGATTACAACGTGGTCGTTTTCGAGAACCGCTTCCCCTCGATGGTGCGCGTGCCCGGCCGAAGCGAGGCGGTGGAATATGTGGACGGCAACCCGCTGTGGGAGAAGAAGATGGCCGCGGGCCGTTGCGAAGTCATCTGCTTCGACCCGGACGAGAACGGTCTGCCGGCCGACCTGCCCGTCTCCCGTCTGCGCACGGTGGTCGAGGCGTGGGCGTTCCGCACCGCGGAAATCTCCAAGATGGAAGGCATCGAGCAGATCTTCCCCTTCGAGAACCATGGCGCCGAAATCGGCGTGTCGCTGGCGCACCCGCACGGCCAGGTCTACTGCTATCCGTTCGTGGCCCCGAAGATGGAAACCGAGCTCAAGCACACCGAGGCCTATCACAGCAAGACCGGCGGCAACCTGCTCAAGGACATCATGAACGCCGAAATCGAAGCGGGCGAGCGCGTGGTGATGCGCAACCATTCGTGGGTGGCCTACGTGCCCGCCGCCGCCCGCTGGCCTTTGGAAGTGCATGTGGCCCCGGTGCGCGACGTGCTCACGCTGGACGAGCTGAACGATGACGAGCGCTGGGATTTGGCGGTGATGTATTCCACACTGCTCAAGCGCGGCAACGCCTTCTTCGACAAGGGCGACGGCAAGGGCATGGACTTGCCGTATATCGCGGCTTGGCATCAGGCGCCGATCCGCGACCCGCGCCGCGAAAACTACCGTCTGAATCTGCAGTTCTTCTCGTTCAGGCGCGCCGCCAACAAGATCAAGTATCTGGCCGGCTCCGAATCCGGCATGGCCGCTTGGATTTCCGACACCACGCCCGAACTCATCGCCAAGCGCTTCCATGAGCTCGGCCCCATCGATATCGCCGACTGATTGCAAGGACCCCCCAATGACTGCTGTTGAATTCATCGAGCCGATGTCGCACGATATCGGCGTAAGCGCCGCCGCCGAACTGTTCATCAAAGCATACGGCTGCAAACCCGAGGGCGTATGGGCGGCTCCCGGGCGCGTGAACCTGATCGGCGAGCACACCGATTACAACGCCGGCCTGTGCCTGCCCATCGCGCTGCCGCATCGCACATTCATCGCGTTGAAGCCGCGCGAGGACACGACGGTGCGTGTGGTTTCCGACGTGAACCCGGGCGAGGTGGCTGAAGCCGACTTGCGCGAGTTGCAGGCCGGGGCGGTGCAAGGCTGGGCCGCCTACCCGGTGGGTGTGGCGTGGGCGTTGCGCGAAGCCGGTTTTGACGCGGTTCGTGGTTTCGATGCGGCGTTCTCGTCGTGCGTGCCGCTGGGAAGCGGGCTGAGCTCGTCGGCCGCCATGACTTGCTCCACCGCGCTCGCCTTGGATGAGGTGTTCGGCTTGGGCTACGGTTCCACCGACGCCGGCCGCGTCACGCTGATTGAGGCCGCCATCAAGTCCGAGAACGACATGGCCGGAGCTTCCACCGGCGGGCTGGATCAGAACGCCTCCATGCGTTGCTCGCTGGGGCATGCCATCCGCCTTGACTGCAAGCCGGGGTTGACGCCTCTCGAAAGCGTTTCCCCGAAAGAGTTCGATTTGGACAAGTACGGCTTGGAACTGCTGGTGCTGGACACCCAGGCTCCCCATCAGCTCAACGACGGCCAGTACGCGCAGCGCCGCGCCACCTGCGAAGAGGCCGCGCGTGTTCTGGGTGCGGATAACCTGCGCGCGGTTGCCGAGGGCGTGGCCGCCGCTGACGGTTCCATCGCCGATGCCGCGCTCGCCGACGTGCTCGCCAAGCTGGACGACGAGACGATGAAGAAGCGCGTGCGCCACGTCATCACCGAAATCGGCCGCGTTGATCGGTTTGTCGACGCGTTCGCGCAAGGCGACATCAAGACGGCCGGCGAGCTGTTCAACGCCTCCCACGATTCCCTGCGCGACGATTACGAAGTCACCGTGCCCGAACTCGACACAGCGGTGGATGTGGCCCGCGCCAATGGCGCATACGGCGCGCGCATGACCGGCGGCGGCTTCGGCGGCTCCATCATCGCGCTGGTCGACAAGGGCCAGGGCCATGAGATCGCCCAGAAAATCGCCGACGAGTTCGCCGCCCGCGGCTTCAACGCCCCCCGCGCCCTGCCGGCATTCGCCGCCCCTGCCGCCAGTCGCGAGATCTGAAGTTTGCAATAGCCGAAAACACAAAATCCTGTGGGCGTGATTCGAATAATCACGCCCACAGGATTTTTCGATTAGCTGGCTGATTTGAATAGCTGTGGCTGATAATTGTCAGGCTTGCTTGCGAATCAGATGATAGGCGGCATAGGCGGCGGCGATGACCAGCAGTACGATGCCATACACCAGATACGGTTGACTCAAAGCAGAGCCGCCGACCAGCTTCAGCGTATACGGAGCGGTGAAAGCGCCGAGATTGCAACCTACCAGCACTACCGACGTGCACAGCGTATCCGAACCCTTCGGGCAGACTTCGGAAATCTGATTGAACGTGTATGAAATCATAGTCGGGTAGGAAACCCCCGCAATCAGCGCGCCTATGCACAGCACTATGAAATTCGGTGCGAAGTAGATCACCAGCGAGCCTGCGGCAAGCGCCACGAGGCCAACGGTCAGGGTTTGTGCCTTCAGAGTCTTATTGATAAAGCCGAAGGCGAAGCCCATAAGCATGCCACCGATGGTCATGACGCTCAGCAGGGTGGAGGCCTGCTGGATGGTTCCGAAACCGGAGTTGGCGATTACCGACGACAGGCGGGTGGTCAGGCCGATGTACATGGTCACGGCGGCGATTAGGAAGACGGTGATCAGCAGAATCGGGCCGTTCACGGACTGCTTGGCGGCATCGGAATCGGCGTAATCCGCGGCAACGGTCACCGGGGCGTTCGGCTCCTTTGGCACGAAGATGACGAACAGAATCAGAATCGGTACGGCTAGCAAGTAGACAAGGAACGAGCTGTTCCAACTCAGCAACACCAAGAATCCCGCGGCCAACGTCATCAGCGACTGGCCGAGCGATTCAAATGCGGAGCGAAAACCCATCAATGTGGCCTTTTCGTCGCCGGAGAAGAATTTGGCGATCATGGAGACGGCCAGCGAGTTAATCAGACCGAATCCGACGCCAAGGCCAATGCGTGAACCCATGATCACCCAGAAATTGCCGGTGAAGAAGAACGGAATGATGCCGAAGAAGGCCGCGATGACAAGGCCTGCGGTCACAGTGGCCTTGTCTCCGATCTTACGGGCGATGAATCCGGAGGCGATGATCATGATGATCATAGAGAACGAGGGCACGGTGCTCAACAGTTCGACGTTGGCGCGCGGCTGGTCGGAGAATTGTTTGATGAGCGCCGGCATCACGCCGGAGATTGCGTTCGACGAGGTGAGCAGCAGCGAGATGGAGAGTAGGGAGAATTTCATCAGTGGACCGTAGCCGCTGCGGGTGGCGGAAGTGCCGGTCGTGGAAGGGATTGCGTTGGTCATGTTGCGTCCTTACAACAGGGTTTTCTGTTTTTGTTCGGTCGGTTGGTAGTCGTCTTGCGATTATTATGCCCGGACGAAACCCGTAAGAAAGGATGAAACGGGTTCCGTCCGGAAGAATGATAATGATGAAGGGGAGTTCGTCAGATCTGCTCAAGCGCGCATAGGGCCGCGCCAATCACGCCGTCGTACTTGCCGGGGATGGTGTAGACGATTGGCAACCCCTCGGCCGGGTACGGCTTGCGGGACATGCGCTTGATCTTTTCCTCAAGGCGCTGTTTGGGAAAGTCCTTCATCTGCGTCACGCCGCCGCCGATGATGATTTTCGCCGGGTCGAGCAGGTTGATGACGGTCGAGAAGGTCCAAGCGAGATGTTCCAGCCAGTCGTCGATGAACGGTTCGTCGCCATACTTACTGAACGCATCGTCGATGGAGGCGCCCGGATGATGCGCTTCAAGCTCGCGTACTAGCGCATTGCCGGAGGCGGCCGTTTCGGAGCAGCCGTCCAATCCGCATCCGCAGGTTCTGCCGGTCGCCTCGTAGATGTGGCCGAGTTCGCCGGCCACGCCGTGCATCCCGATCAGGATCTTGCCGTCCACCGCCAGCGCGCAGCCGATGCCGGTGCCGACGTAGCAGCCGAAGGTCACACCTTCGAGATTCTGCAGATTCAGACGTTTCGCATCGTAGCGGATGATCATGTTCACGTCGCGGTCGATGAACACCGGTACGCCGAAGCGGCTCAGGCGTTCCGGCACGTTCACGTTGTTCAGTCCCGGGATGAACGTGGTCTGCAGCACCACGGTGCGCGTGGCATCCACGACGGATGGGAAGCCGATGGAGATCGCCTTCAGCTCGTATTTGCCGTCGAGCATCTCACCAAGATAGCCTTCGAGATAGTCTGCGAGCTTGGCCATCGGATCGTCGCCGCTCAGAGCCTCCTGCGAGCTGACGCGACGGGAGTCGACGAGTGCGCCGAGGGCGTCGACCAGGCCGACACGCAGGTTGGTGCCGCCGATGTCAATGCCGAGTACGACCGGGGTTTTCAGCGTGGCGGAATTGACCGGGCTGTCGGCGGTGGCGACAATCGGCTCGTTGTTGGCGATTGCGGTTGTGAGGGTTGCGTCGTTGCTCATGATTGCTCCATTGCGAGAGAAAGATTGTTGGAATTCGTGTGATTGTGCTGCGATATTGCTCTGATTGAGGGTGGTGCAGGACCGTTCCGAAGTCGGAGGAAAGGTATGAAAGAGAGGGAACGGCTCTGCACCAAGTGATGATGAGAAGGGTTGTCGGGACGGACCTAACGAGCCGGATCAGTCTTCGGCTGGCAGCGTCTCGCCGGTGGTGCGCTCGTAATTGGCGCGCATCTTGGCCCAAGCTTTGTCGAGATCACGGTCAAGCGAGAACAAGCCGGAATTGCCCAGAATGAAGGTTTCCGCACCGGCGTTGCGAAGCTTGGCGAACGTCTTTTCGCTGCATGAACCGTCGATTTGGATTTCATAGTCCAAGCCGTGATCGGACTTGTATTTGGCCGCCTGCTCGATTTTGGCGAGCATCTCATCTATGAACGGCTGACCGGCGAAGCCGACGTCGATGGTCATCAGCGTGAGCAGATCGACGCGTTCGATCAGCGGCAGAATCGAATCGAACGGGGTCAGCGGGTTCACCACAAGGCCGGTACCGCAACCAAGTGCGCGAATCGAGTTCATGGTGCGGAAGGCGTGCGTGTTGAGTGTTTCGACATGAGGTGAGATTACGTTTACGCCGACCTGGGCGAGCGGTTCCAGCCAATAGTCGGGGTCGGTGGTCATCAGATGTGCTTCGTTGCGTATGGAGCTGTGCGGCAGCACCCACTTGAGCCATTCCGGGCTCAGGGAGAGGTTCGGCGCGAAATGGCCGTCCATGATATCGAGATGAAGGGAATCGGCATGCTGGCTCAGCGTGCTCACCTGCTCGCCGGCGATGGAGAAGTCCATGCACATCAGCGAGACCGCAAACTTTGGGGTTTCCATATCGGGTCCTTTCTTATGATGGCTGTCTTCGTCGGTACCAACGCGGGGAAGCTACTGTGCTTTCGCCGTTTTCCTTAAGGTGATTCTTACGATATGATTTCGATTAATGTGGTTCAACGACAGATTTATGTCGTAATTTGACATTAATCTGTCGTATATCTAAAGCATTGAAATTCCAACAATTCTTGAAAGGATTGCGATGAAGCAGTCTGCAATGTCGCCTACGAAAAAACAGTGGCGCTTCACCTTGCCGGACCGGCCGTGGACGTTGGCCGTTACCGGCAGCGAGTTGCCGAGCGAAGTTGCGATGCTGGTCGCCTCCGGCAAGGCGAACAGCAAGGCTGAGCTGGTGCGTGAGACCGGTTTGGCGCGTTCGACGGTGTCGTCATGTGTGGACGGGCTGCTGCGCAGGGGGACGCTGGCGGCTTCCGGTGTGATCGCGGTGGACCGTGGACGGCCAGCGGAACGACTGATGATCGCCAATCAGCTTGGTCTGATTGCGGTGGCCGACGTGGGTGCTCGGCACACCATGCTCGGCATCGCCGACATGAATATGCAGCTGCTTGCGCACGAGTGGCATGTGATTTCGATAACTGACTACACTCCGGAGGACTTTCTGGTCTGGGTGAGTGAACAGTTGTGGCGCATGGCGTCGGAAGCGAACGCCGACCTTCCGTTGCGGCATGCCGCGTTGTCGCTGCCGGCGCGCATCGACATTTGTGAGGATACGCCGATCCGACCGCCCATCATGCCCGGCTGGGATGCATTCGACGCGGTACAGCACATGCAGGACGCGCTCGGATGTCCCGTCAGTGTGGAAAACGACACCAACATTCGCGCGCTGGGCAATGCGGCCATACTGCCCGAAGACGAGAGGCCGATCATTGAAGTGAAGATCGGTACCGGCATCGGAGGGGGCATCATCATCAAGGACGGACGCGTCTTCCATGGATTCGACGGTGCGGCAGGTGAAATCGGGCACACGTCGTACGATCCGCGCAATCGCAAGCGCTGCGCCTGTGGCCAGACCGGCTGTCTGGAGACGATTGCATCCGTACCTGCCATGTTGCGCCGCATGCAGGTGCTTTCACCGACTGCCGACGAACCAGGCAGCGTTGAACAGCTCATCGAACGGCTTCACGACGGCAATCTCGGTGCCGAACAGGCGGTACGTGAAGCGGGCGAAGCGATCGGCATCATGGTGGCGACGCTGTGCAACATCCTCAATCCACGGCACATCATCGTCGGCGGGCTCATTGCGGAGGCGAGCGACGAGCTGCTCACCGCCATCCGCACCACCGTATATAAGACAGCGCGTCCGCTGACCACGCGAAACCTGAGCATCGGACGCAGCCCGCTCGGGCGCCTTGCCGGTCTGGCCGGTGGCATTGTGCTCGCCACGCAGGAGACGCTGTCGCCGGAACGACTGTACGGCAATTGAAAACGTAGCCGACACGCCTGGGTGGCTTATGAAGAGTCGCCAATCGTGATAGCGTGACGGCTGTTTTGAATAACCGCATGGCTTAGCCGATTCAAATTGGCTCGGCCGTGCGGTTTATTGACAGCCCATGAGACATATTGTGGCTAGGCGGGCTTAGCGCGTTTATTTAATTTGCGGCAATAGCCATTCGACCCCAATAGCCATTCGACCCCGACGCTCTTCTATTTGAGTCGTCGGGGTTTTGCATTCGCATGTTGCGAAAATCTAATCGTACGCTGGCAATGGCATTGCAAAATGCGACTTTGTGCTTTAAATAGGTGTTTTAGAATCTGACTTTGTGTCGAAAATAGCATTTTTAGAATTCGACTTTATGCTGAAAACAGCATTTCTAGAATATGACTTTGTGTCATAACAGTATAAGATAGAATCGTGATTTTTGTTAGATAGAAGGTGGAATCATTGAAACGAAAGGCATATGACGAACTGCTTGCTTGGAAGTCAGGCAAGACCAGACAGGCGCTTCTTGTCACCGGTGCCCGTCAGGTCGGCAAAACATATCTCGTCCGTGAATTCGGGCGTGCGGAATATAGCCGTTTCATTGAATTCAATCTTGCGACGGACGATGCGACGCGTGAGTCGTTCGCGGCCGCGCGTGATCCTGAGGACCTTCTGCTTCGTATTTCCGTCGCCGCATCCGAAGCCTTTGTTCCGGGGGAGACGCTGATATTCATCGATGAGGTCCAGCAATGTCCCAATATCGTCACGCTTATCAAGGCGCTGGTGGACAAGGGCGAATACGACTACATCCTTTCCGGTTCCCTGCTTGGGGTGGAATTGGAGAATGTGCGCTCGTATCCGGTTGGGTATATGTCGGAGCTCCTTATGTTTCCGATGGATTTTGAGGAATTCTGTTGGAGCATGGGGCTTACGGAAGAGGCCTTCGACATGGTGCGTGAGTCGTTGCGGAAGGAACAGCCGGTTCCCGACTATCTCAACGAACGCATGCTGGGGCTGTTCCACAGGTATTTGCTGACGGGCGGTATGCCGGATGCGGTTGGCGCGTTCGTCCGAGACGGAACCATCGACAATGTGCGTCGAATCCAGTCCGATATCAGACGCTTTTACAATCGGGACATCACCCAATACGCGCCGAAGAGCCGCAGGCTGGTCATCCAAGAAATCTATCGGCTGATTCCAAGCGAGCTGAACAATTCCACCCGCAGGTTCAAGGTCGGCGATATTTCCCAAGTGAAACGGTACAGCCAGATCGAAGATGAATTCCTTTGGCTGTCCCAGGCCAACGTCGCATTGCCCGTCTACAACGTTGAGGAGCCGAAAAGTCCGTTACTTGCGTCCAAAGAGCGCAAGCTGCTCAAACTGTTCTATTCGGACGTCGGGCTGTTGACCAGCACGTACGACAAGCAGGCCACCCTCGGCATACTCGGTGGTCTTGGTGTTGAAGGGCGCATGAATTATGGCGGTGTCTACGAGAACGTGATTGCCCAGGAGTTGACGGCACACGGGTTCGTCCCATATTATTTCACCAGTAAAAAGACGGGCAAGTTGGATTTTCTTATCGAAGACGAATCAGGCGGAGTCCTTGCCTTGGAAATCAAGTCCGGCAGAAGATTTCGTTCCCATGCGGCTTTGAACAAGGCGTTGGATACGCCGGGGTATGCGATTGACAATGCGTATGTCCTGGCGCAGACCAATGTGGAACGTGACGGCAAAGTGCTGTATCTGCCCGTATATATGGCAAGTGTGTTGCAGCGTCCGCGGCTGGTGTGACGCTTGCGGTTGGTGCTTGCGGACAGTGAATAAGTGGCTTATGTGCGGCATGCCCCTGATTGGAAAGTTGATGACTGGGAATTGCCGACACGCCCGGGTGGCTTACGAAGAGTCGCCAATCGTGATAGCGTGACGGCTGTTTTGAATAACCGCATGGCTTAGCCGATTTAAATCGGCTCGGCCGTGCGGTTTTTCTATGCCGCAACAACAGTTCAAATGAGTTTGAACAAGTTCAAATGAGCTTGAACAAGATTGAACAAGTTCAAATGAGTTTGAACAAGCTTGCGGCGCCATACCGTCGTTTGAGAGAGGAAAAGACGTTGTCCAAAACCTTGGCAACAAACCAATCGCAAAGTCACGAACAGTCCCAGCGTTTCGCGCATCCGCACAAGGTGATGCTCGGCCTGTATATCGGCGCATTCCCTTCCTGAAGGAAGACTCGCATGCCAAGTCCGAGTAATCGGCGGGCGTGGTGAATCGACTCACACGATAGCTAACATATCGGCTCCCTCATTGTGCTCATTGTGCTCATTGCGGGGAGCTGATCTTGTTTTTGCGCTGGTCGGTCTTTTTGATCCGGCTTTTAGCCGCTTGGCTCGCTTGCATTTCGGCGAGGAAAGCGGTGCAATACATCATGATTTGGGCGATGAAACTGAACCAGATCAGCACGCCGATAATCGCCGCGAACGGTGCCAATAGCGGATTGAAAGTCGCGCCGCCCAGCAGACGGCTTCCCAACAACTGCAGAATGGATATCGTCAGTCCGGCGACTGCGCAAGTGAAGGCGACAATCCGCTTGTCGCAGTCGATGCGCGCCACGAACAGGAACATCAGCGCCATCAGGGCAATGTTCAGCATAAGGCCAATTATGAAACCGGAGCAGTCGATCAGGACGGAATCGGTCAAAAGCGGGTTGTTGCCTTGCAAGATGTTGATTTTGCGCAACAGGGCGGTCATGCGGCGCACGGCACCGCCCGAAACCGCGCCGGCGATGCTGGAGACGATGAACAGCAACGCCAAACCGAGGAATGCCAGCGTGTCGAGCAGACGTATCTGGAACGGGTCGAAGAACGGTTTCGGCTTGTCCATCATCAGCCAGGCCGCGCTGCGCCACGCATCCAGACAACACAGCACCTTCCACAGGAACAGGCAGAACGTGATCAGGCCCGTCCAAGTCATCGTCAACGAAATGCCGCCGATCGTGCTGGGGTCGATGTCCAGGCTCGGAACCACGCGCTTGAGCTCGGTCGCCAGCCAATCCAGCAGGGCGTTGTCGTTGGTGAACAGCAGGGCGATGACGCTGAACACCGTCCACATGCCGGAGAAGAACGCGAACAGCAGATTGTATGCCATGCCGTTGGCCAGCGTGCCGCCGCTGTGCGAAGCGAACCGATTGATCATCCGTCCGAAAAACGATGCGTTCCACCGCGCGACACCCCGATCAACCCACGCCTGCGCCCGCTCGGTCCTCTTGCCCATGTCCCTATTCTAAATAGTTTCCGGTTGCTCGCGGCCCTGTCTGCCGAAACGCGCGGCAAATCCGCTCGTCGCGTTGCTGGTCTGGTTTATTTTCGATACAGTATGTAATACTTGTATTACAAGGTGGTGATTGCGGTGACAATGGCTATGGTGACGGCGAGAGTGGACGCGGATCGTAAGCGCGAAGCCGAAGATGTGCTCAAGCGTAACGGGCGAACATATTCCGATCTCATCAGGGATCTGACGGACTATATCGCCGATACTGGCGAGCTGCCCGAGTTTGAGCGAACGATGTTGGAACTGCTCGCACGCCACGAGATGAAACGCAAACTGCAGATTCTGGAATATTTCGCCAATCGTGAGCTGCCTGAAGTGGAAGGCGGATTGTCCGATGAAGAGTTGATTGAGCAGGAACGTGCGCGCAGAGCGGGGGATATGCGATGAAGCTGCTGTTGGACACCAATATCGTGCTTGATTTTTGCAATAACAGGCGGGTTCCGTTTCATGGCGAATGCATCGATTTGCTGTCGGTGTGCTTGGGCAGATCCGATATCGAACTTATGGTGGCCCTCTCGTCGTTGAACGATGCCTATTATGCATTGCGCCGCCATTATGGGACGGAGAGCCAAGCGCGTCAGGACATCGGCAGATTGCTGGATCTGTTTGAGATCCGCCCTTTGCTGGTGCGGCACGCGCGTCAGTCGTATCAATCCGACGAGCCGGATTTTGAAGACGGGTTGATTCGCGTCGTCGCCGAGGATAACCAGGCGGATGTGATCGTCACACGCGATGCCGCGGCGTTCGCGCATTCATCCGTCGCCCATATGAACGCTCTGGAGTGCCTGAAGCTGCTGCGGGGAGCTGGCGTCATTGCTGCCAAGTGCCGTCCCACGGGTTAACTAGAGCGACGCCGGTACCCTCGAAATCCTTGATGTTTCGAGTGGCGACGGTGCAGCCGTTCACTTTCGCGATGGCGGCGATTTGCGCATCCTGAAAACTGGTGGGTCGTCCCTTGGCATCCCGAATCGCAAGCATCACCGCGCATTGCAAGCTGGCGGGCAAATCAAAGCAAAGCGTTTGCCGCTCGTACTGTTCGAGCAACCGCTCAACCACTTGTTCCAACTGATGTCGACGGTGGCTGGATGGCAACCGTTCGACGCCGTGCAGCAGTTCGGTTACGGAAATGGTGCTGATATATGTCTTGCTGAGGCTCAGGCCATGCAGAAAGCTGTTGACATTTGGGTTCACGTGCTCTTTGAGCGCTTCGGACAGAACGTTGGTGTCCAGAAGATAGCGCGGTGTCGTCATGAAAGAACCGCCGGGCGTGGTCCGTCTTGCCGCGGGGCGATATCCAGCTCGTCGTCTTTCAGCCCGCCTTCAAGCTCTTTGCGTATCTGCTCGAAAAAGTCGCCGGTGCTGACCGCCTTATGAGCGACGAACTCGGCCGTATATTCCTCAAGAATCGACCTTGCTTCAGCTTCGGTTGAACGATTGTGCGCCTTGGCCGCTTCCTTGAGATGGACAAGCGCAGCATCATCCAGCCGGCGAATCGTAATCGAAGCCATGGCCCACCTCCTTAAGGGGAACAACAGTGATATCATTTTGCCATCACTTTGCTCTGACGGCAAACGTCTTGGCGTGTGCTGTTCCTATACTTGGTGGCGGTGCCCCGAAGGGGTGTGCCTACCCACGTCGAACCAACAGGGGAGCTTCATGAACAAGGCCATCATCACCGTCGTCGGACAGGACACCGTCGGCATCATTGCGCGCGTGTGCACCTACCTTTCCGCGCACCATGTCAACGTGCTCGACATTTCGCAGACCATCATCGACGGCTTCTTCAACATGATGATGATCGTCGATTATTCCGCCTCCGACGAGGGTTTCGACACCATCGTCGCCGACCTTGACAAGCTCGGCGAGGAGATCGGCGTGCGCATTCGCTGCCAGCGCGAGGAAATCTTCACCAAGATGCACCGCGTGTGACGCAAACGTTCGACAATCGTTCGACAATCGTTCGACAACACCGCCCAAAGTGGTGGTCGAAGACTTTTAATCACGAATCAATAGGCCTCAAAGCCCTTTTGTAACCGTAAGGAATACGTAAGGAATAACCATGCTGAATATCATGGAGGTCCACGAGACCAACCAGATGATCGAGCAGGAAAAGCTCGACGTGCGCACCATTACCATGGGCATCAGCCTGCTGGATTGCGCGGCCGGCGGCGTTGACGAGGTGTGCGAGAACGTTTACAACAAGATCGTCTCGACCGCCAGGGACCTGGTCGCCACAGGCGAGGCCATCGAGCGCGATTATGGCATTCCGATCGTCAACAAGCGCATCACCGTCACGCCGATTTCGCTGGTGGGCGCCAGCTCCTGCAAGAGCCCCGATGATTTCGTCAAGATCGCCCACTCGCTCGACCGCGCGGCCAAAGAGGTCGGCGTCGATCTGATTGGCGGCTATTCGGCGCTGGTCTCCAAGGCCATGACGCCGGCCGAGGAGATGCTGATTCGCTCCCTGCCGAAGGCGCTCGCCGAAACCGACATCGTGTGCTCGTCGGTGAACGTCGGCTCCACCAAAACCGGCATCGACATGAACTCGGTGGAGCTGCTGGGCCACATCATCAAAGACATCGCCCACGCCACCGCCGACAACGATTCCTATGGCTGCGTGAAGTTCGTGGCCTTCTGCAACGCCCCGGACGACAATCCCTTCATGGCCGGCGGCTTCCACGGCGTGACGGAAGGCGACGCGGTGATCAACGTCGGCGTGTCCGGGCCGGGCGTGGTCTCGCGTGCGCTGGACGAGGCCAAGGGCAAGGATTTCGAGTTCCTGTGCGAGACCATCAAGCGCACCGCGTTCAAGATCACGCGCGTCGGCCAACTGGTGGCGCAGGAGGCCTCGCGCCGCCTGGGCGTGCCGTTCGGCATCATCGATCTGTCGCTGGCCCCCACGCCGGCGGTCGGCGATTCGGTGGGAGAAGTGCTGGAGAAGATCGGCCTTGAGCAGGTCGGCGCGCCCGGCACCACTGCCGCGCTCGCAATGCTCAACGATCAGGTCAAGAAGGGCGGCATCATGGCGTCCTCGTATGTGGGCGGGCTTTCGGGCGCGTTCATCCCGGTGTCCGAAGACAAGAACATGATTGACGCCGCCTCCAACGGGTGCCTGACCATCGAAAAGCTCGAAGCCATGACCTGCGTGTGCTCGGTGGGCCTCGACATGATCGCCATTCCGGGCGAGACCAGTGCGGCCACGATCTCCGGCATCATCGCCGACGAGGCGGCCATCGGCATGGTCAACCAGAAGACCACCGCCGTGCGCATCATCCCCGTCGAAGGCAAGGGCGTGGGCGATATGGCCAATTTCGGCGGCCTGATGGGCTACGCGCCGATCATCCCGGTGAACCAAACCAGCTGCGAGGCGTTCGTCACCCGCGGCGGCCGCATCCCCGCCCCAATCCACTCGTTCAAGAACTGATTAAGGCGGATTTGTCGGCCTAATCGGGCCTATCTCGCTTATCTGTGGCAGCCTTCAGGCAAAACCCCGGTTATGAGTCTTGGAATTCCAAGGCCCATAACCGGGGTTTACCATATCGACCTGCCACAGATAAGCGAGATAGAGTGAAACTTGGCGAGATTAGCCCCTCTCCCTACGCTCCGTTCGTCACTGATGGCGAGCTCGGTGGCTCGGCTGGGTTATTTCCCGCCTTGGAACTGCAACTGGCGCCAGGCTTCGTAGATGGCGATGGAGGCGCAGTTGGTGAGGTTCAGCGAACGCAAGCTCGGGCGCATGGGCAGGCGCACCTGCTCGGCCACGTGCGGGCCGGCCATAATGTCCATCGGATCGGGAATATTGCCCGGCTCGGGGCCGAACAGCAGAATGTCGGTGGGGCGGTATTCCACTTCCGTATAGAGCTTCGTCGCGTGCGCGGTGAACGCGATGATGCGCGAATCCGGCATCGATTCCACCAGATTCTCGAAGTTCGGATGCAACACCACATGCGCCATATCGTGATAATCAAGCCCGGCGCGGCGCAGCTTGGTGTCGCGCAGATTGAACCCCAGCGGCTCCACCAAATGCAGAATCGTGCCCGTCACCGCGCACAGGCGAATCGCCGAACCCGTGTTGCCGGGGATGCGCGGCGAGTAATAGCACAGATGCGGCGTGGAAGTCTCGGCCTTGGCCGCCTCTTCGGCGGAAAGCATGGCATCCACCACCGAAATCGGATTGCCGTGCGCATCCGTCACCAGCTCGTCCGGCCCGTAGTTCGACTTGCGGTAGCCATATTCGAACATCTTCTCGACTTGCGCTTCAGGGTTCGTCTCAGGGTTCGTCTCAGGGTTTGCTTCGCTGTGTGCTTCAGGGTTGGTCACATCGTTCGTCACAGCTGCTAAGAATAAGAATGATGAACGACAGTGAAGCGGATGACGGCGTGGCTTTGGCGCTCGCCGCGTGGTGGGAGGCGAACGCGCGCGATTTGCCGTGGCGTTTCGGGCGCGCCACGCCGTGGGGCATTCTAGTCTCCGAAGTGATGAGCCAGCAGACGCAGATGAGCCGCGTGGTGCCATACTGGACGGCGTGGATGGCTAAGTGGCCTGACGCGCGTGCGCTCGCCGGCGCGCCCAAAGCCGAGGTGATCACCGCGTGGGGGCGGCTGGGCTATCCGCGACGCGCGCTGCGCTTGCAAGAATGTGCGCAGGTGGTAACCAATCGCTATGACGACGAGTTGCCGCGCACGTATGACGAGTTGGTTGCGTTGCCAGGCGTGGGTGACTATACCGCCAGCGCGGTGTTAAGCTTCGCCTACGGGCGGCGTGTCGCCGTGCTCGACACGAATATTCGGCGGGTGCTGTCGCGCGTATTCTGTGGCCAGGAGTCGCTGGGTGGCTCGGCCAGCCCGCTGGAGCGCGAGATGGCATGGCGGCTCTTGCCCGAGGACTTGCCGAGCCGCCGGGTTTCGCGGGCGAAGGGCGGGGTTGCGCCTTCGGTAACGTGGAATCAGTCAATAATGGAGTTGGGCGCGCTAGTATGCACGGCGAAATCGCCATTGTGCGGGCAATGCCCGTTGGCGGAGTGGTGCGCGTTTTTCCGAGCCGGTTGCCCTGGGTTGGGTCAGCGGCGCACCAGGCCGCGTCAGCGTTTCCAGGGCACCGACCGTCAGGTGCGCGGGCTGGTGTTGGGCGCGTTGCGCGAGCTGCCCGCCGGGGAAACGCTGAGCCGCGAGCGCGTCGAAGGGCTTTGGGAAGACCGCGCCCAGCTCACCTCTTGCGTCGCCTCACTTGACGACGACGGCCTGATCGAAATCCTGCCCAACGGCTCACTGCGCTTGCCGCAATAAAGAGTTTCAGTCTTCCTGATAGGGTGAGTTGGTCGTTTTGAAGATGGATCTACTATCCATCCCTGTGTTCTCCGCACCATTCGCCAACGTAGCAAGTCGTTTCCTGCGTGCTTGAGTCGCAGTGCCCGTTTTTCCGTCCTCAGTGTGCGTATTGCCATTTCGTTCTCAGTGCGTTTCGCTGTTCCGTCAGGTTTGCGTGGTGTTTGCGATTCCGGTGTTTGGCGGCGGATGTTGCCGTGTTCGACACCCTCCGGGCCGGTAGGCCAAGTCTTACGTCTCACACGGCAACATCCGCCTAGGGCATTCTGGCGTAACCGGTTCATTCCGCCTTGGGCCCCCGCTGGCGGGGGCTGGCCGAGCGTATGCGAGGTCTGGGGGTGGTCTCACTAAGCACGTGTTTGGTCCAACCACCCTCAGTCGCGCATCCGCGCGACAGCTCCCGCCAGCGGGAGCCCAGGGCTGGCTCCTTGTTATTTCGGTCGTGGTATGGTCCGTCCCGTCCTTTGTCATTTCGAGCGGAGCGGTAGCGGAGTCGAGAAATCTTGCCCGTCAGGGCGATGTGCGTGCTGACTCGGGGGAATGATTTCCCCCTTGGTCTGTTGCGGGCGTTGTGTTTTGCGTGATGTGGTTTGCCCTGTGATTCCGCGGGTTTTCGGGAGGAATCGTGCGGTGTTTAGCAGGTTGGCCGGGATAAGTTTCGGGGGCAGTTTTGTCCTGGGGGGGGGTAGTTTTCGAGGCTATTGGTGACCCCCGTTCTTCCGGGACGGCCGGATGGTTCGGTTGGCCGGTGTGCTGGGGTTTCCTCCTCCCCCAACTGGGAAGGCGTCTTCGCGCGCGGGTTTTTTGCGTGCGGGGAGCGTCGTTTTGTGTTGGGGGAGGGTTTGGTAGAAGAAAAAGAAATTTTAGGAGTTTCTTATGGTGAGATTTTCATCTCAAACCGGCTCGGGGCGCGGGTTGCCGCGTTGGCTGGCGGCCATGGTGTCGGCGGTGGTGTCGGCGCTGGTGGTGCTGGCGATGGCCGTGCCCGGCGCCTGGGCCGCGACCTCGGCGTCGGTGACCTCATGGGCCGACGCGCAGACGGCGCTTGCCGGTTCTGCGGATACGGTCACGTACACGGTGTCCGCGGGCACGGTGCCGGACGGCACGTTGACGGTGCCTAATGGCAAGACCCTTGTGGTCACGGGTTCGGGTTCGACCGCGCTGGCCGGTGGCGATTCTGGTGCGTCGTTGTTCAAGGTCGAGAAGGGCGGCCGTCTGGTGTTGGACGGGGTCGCGATCAGGGACAACGTCGTCGGTGATGATGGTGCGGTGTATGTCGCCGAGGGCGGCACCCTGGACTTGGGTTTCAATGACGGGACCGCCGCGACCGCCCCGTCGATCACGAACAACAAGACGGCGGCCGGCACGGCCCGCAACCTCGTGGTCGAGGAGAAAGCGTCCGCACGTTTGAACGCCAGCCCCGACAAGCCGATCGGCGTGTCATACGCCGAGGACACGCTGGTGAGCCCGGTCTCGCTGATTTCGAGCGGCCTCTACACGATCGCTGACACGGATGTGGCTGAGGGCAAGATCACGGTTGAGGACGCCACCGGCAAGCTGACGACGGTGGTGGCGAACGACTGCGTCGTCGTGCGCAACACGAAGGCGAAAATCCTGTACTGGTCACCAAACGGCATATTCGGTAGGGCAGCAGGGGCGGCGGATAATCCGCATTTGACGGCTCGGCAGGTTTCGACTTGGGAAGCGTCCCGTAACTATTTTAATAATCTTGGTGGTGACCTTACCGTGGTTAAGGGCAGCTCGGCCGGGAGGACGTCTTTCGTCGATGATAAAGCGTTGAACGATTCGACGGTTAACCAGTTCGATTTCATCTACATCGAGCCGAGCCTGTCTAAGCCGGACGGTGCCCATTACTACACGCAGGACGAGATTGATGCCTTGCTGTTGTATCTGGA
Source organism: Bifidobacterium panos (assembly GCF_012932445.1). Lineage (GTDB taxonomy): Bacteria > Actinomycetota > Actinomycetes > Actinomycetales > Bifidobacteriaceae > Bifidobacterium > Bifidobacterium panos. The sequence goes on along the minus strand of NZ_JAAIIJ010000018.1, from coordinate 42,023 downwards.
CTCGGGTGGGCGTATCTTCATCCAGTGCGAGGACACGGGTTTCGGCATAGAAAACGAGTCGGGATCGGAGCTTGCGCAGAGGCTAAACACCGGCTTCAAGGTGGAGTCCTCCCCCATGATTCCTGACCATAGCGTTGTAACCAGCAGGAAAGACTCGACGGTGGCGAAGGCTCTGACGGAGAACCTGCCGGAGACATGGCAAGTGTACCAAGCGAGTCCGATCACGTATGACAAGGGCGACGTCGTCTTCAGCACTGTGGTGGACGGCGAGGAGCAAGCGTTTTGTGTTGATTTGCAGGCGGGTTCCGACACTGACAAGACTCCGTGGGGTAATGTCACGGTCATTTCCGACGGAAACCTCTGGAATGGCAGATGGCAGGGTAGTGACGGTGCCGTACAAACCTCCTACGCCACTCAGTTTGCGAAGAACCTGTTGGATACGACTGTTGAGTCTCGTGCTATTGCTGCGACTGGTGCGAATCCGAATGAGGATCGGTTTACGGTGACGTTTGATCCGGGTGATGCCGGTGGTGATTCGACCACGAAGTCGGTGTTTGCGGGTGGTAAGGTTTCTGCGCCTGCGACTCCGGCGCATGATGATACGCAGTACGCGTTGGAGGGCTGGTATTACCAGAATGACCAGGGCGAGACCGTGAAGTGGGATTTCGATTCTGACACGATGCCGCAGCATGATTTGACGTTGACTGCGAAGTGGACGACTGAGGCGTCGTATTCGGTGGCGCATTATCGTGAGACGTTGGAGCCCGGTGTGTATCCCACGGTTGCGGATGAGACGGTGACGACGGATGAGAACAACGACCCGTTGAAGGGTACGATCGGCGATAAGGTCACTGCGGATCCGGAGGATACGTCGTCGGGTGAGTATGCGGGTTTCACCGCCCAGGCTGTCGAGCCGCAGACGCTTACGGCTGATGGCAAGACGGTGGTGAAGGTCTATTACACGCGTAACACGAACGAGGTGTCGTTCAAGGTGTTGGACGCGGACGCGGGCAAGGGTTCGTTGGCCGATGCCGTGAAGACGAATCCGTTGTCGGTGTTGACGGGTCAGGCGTTGTCGGAGGCCGAGGGTTATCCCGAGGGTGGTCCGACGGTGAGCGAGGTGGCGAATACCGGTTGGAAGTTCAAGGGCTGGCGCCAGCACACCGATGATGAGGAGGAGGCCGCGAAGTTGCCGGTGCTTTCGCCGGCCGAGATGGCGGACGTGACGGTCACGGGCAGCAGGCAGTATGATGCGGTGTTCGAGCAGTTGCCGGATGTGACGGTCGTGTTCGATTACAACGGCGGCGTCATGGACGGCGACGGGACCGGGGCCGGGTCCGCGAGGTTCACGGGCGCGCGGGAGACCAAGTACGCGGTGCCGGACAAGACGAAGCTGAAGCGCACGGGTTACACGCTGGACGACTCCGAGACGTGGAAGAGGACGTGGCAGTCCTCGTCCGCGGAGACGGATGTGCAGGCGGATGGCGTGTTGGCGGCCGATGCGACGTTCCAGGCCGTGTGGACCGCGAACGAGAACACGGTCACGTTCGACGCGGGCGAGCACGGCAAGATCGCCGCGGGCAAGGTGACGTCGTACACGGTGTCGACGGATCAGAAGGTCGGCGACGGCGTCGGCACGGATGCTTCCAAGACGAGGTACTCGGTCGCCGGCGAGCCGGTGCCGACGGCGGATGCCGGGTATACGTTTGTGGGTTGGACGTCGAGCGAGGACACGGCGGACGCCGATAAGAAGGCGGTGTACGCGTCGGGTGACGTGACGGGCGGCGTGAAGGATTACGTCGTCAGGGGCTCCGCCGCGGACCAGACGGTGACGTTGACCGCGAAGTACGTGGCGAACGAGAAGTGCACGGTGGTGTTCAACGCGAACGGCGGCAAGCTCGCCGACGACCAGAGCGCCGATGAGTCCTCGACGGTGTCCAGGACGGGCCTGAAGGACCAGACGTACACCAAGCCGGCCGATCCGACGCGCACCGACGGTTACACGTTCGCGTACTGGACCACGGACGGCACGACCGAGGCGGTCCCGAGCGGGAAGTTCGACACCGAGGGCACGACGATGTACATCGCCAAGTGGAACCCGACGTCCAATGACGTGAAGTTCAACGTGAAGGCGGCCGACGGCTCGTTGGCGGGCGGCGCGCTGAACGAGGACAAGACCACGTATGTCGCGACGTTGTCGAAGCCCACGGGCACGGCGTTGGGCGATGTCTCGGCTTATGCGGTGACGCCGGTCGCGGGCAAGAAGTTCGCGGGATGGCGTTCCAGCGCGGACAACGCGTTGTACCAGCCCGGCGAGGTCGCCGGCCTGTTGTCCAGGCCGGGCCTGTCGTTCACGGCCGAGTTCGAGGAACTGCCCAAGGTGACGGTGACGTTCGACTACAACGGCGGCACTTTGGCCGGCAAGGACTCCTCCGAGGTCACGGGCAACCAGGGCACCACGCAGTCTGTGCCGCAGCCGACCCGTAGCGGTTATTCGCTGGATGGTTGGAAGGCGGTTCCCTCGTCCGCGGGCGATCTGGGCAAGGACGACAAGACGGTGACGTTGACGACGGACGCGGTGTACACGGCCCAGTGGAAGGCGGGCAACAACGAGGTCAAGTTCTACGTGAAGGACCACGGCACGCTGGACAAGAAGGCGCATGAGACGCTGAACGTGGCGACCGGCCAGAGGATGGACACTTCCAAGGAGTCGTATGCGGAGCCGTCGGTGGATGCCGAGGCTGGTTGGAAGTTCCTGTACTGGCAGTCCTACGTGACCGGCGCGGACGGCGTGAAGAAGGCTGGTGCGTCGTACCAGCCGTCGCAGATCGCGGGCGTGCTGGCCGAGCCTGGTTTGTCGTTCGAGGCGGTGTATCAGGAGTTGGGTGCGGTGACCGCCACGTTGAACTACAACGGCGGCCGCAACGCGGCGGGCGAGTCGTCCGTGCAGTTGTCCGGCAAGGAGAACACCGCGTACTCGGACGCCGACAAGGCGAAGGCCGCGGAGGTTCCGACGCGTGACGGCTATACGTTCGCGGGTTGGGACACCGATCCGTCGGGCAAGTATGAGAACGCGTCGTATATCGCGCGGTGGACCGCGAACGAGAACACGGTCACGTTCGTCACGGACGAGCGCGGCACGCTGTCGGGCACCACGCAGTACGGGAAGGTGAAGACCGGCAGTGCCGTGAGTGGCAAGCCGGACGAGCCGAAGGCGAATGACGGGTATCGGTTCACGGGTTGGCGGTGCGACGAGGACGGCAGGCTGTACTCGCACGACAGCGTCGACAAGTACGTCGTGACGGGCGCGAACACGGGCGACAAGTTCAAGACGGTGACGTTCACCGCGGAGTACGTGGATTTGGATGACGTGCAGGTGTATTTCAACTACAACGGCGGCAGGGTCGGCAACGAGACCTCCGGCACATTGAGCGGCCAGGCGGGCAAGTCGTACACGCAGGACCAGGTGCCCACGCCGACGCGTACGGGTTACAGGTTCGCCGGCTGGGATACGACCCCGTCGTTGAAGTACGAGTCGGTGATGTACACGGCCAAGTGGGACGTGGTGGAGAACACGGTCACGTTCGACAAGGGCGAGCACGGCGCCGCGCTGACGGGCGAGACGACCTACAAGGTCAACTCGGGCGACAAGGTGTCCGGTGAGCCGGCGGTGACGCCTGAGGACGGCTGGACGTTCGTCGGCTGGCTGTGCGACGCGGACCAGAAGGTCTACGCGGCCGACGGCGTGAACGGCAAGTACGTGGTGTCGGGCGTGGACGGCGAGAAGGCTCAGACGGTCACGTTCACCGCGTTGTACGAGCAGAACAGCGGCGCGAAGGTGGTGTTCAACGCGAACGGCGGCCTGGTGGACGGCAAGTCCACCGTGACCCTGACGGACACGGCGGGCACCAAGTACACCACGCCCACGGATCTGACGCGCGAGGGCTACGAGCTGCAGACGCCGAACTGGCTGGACGCGGACGGCAACGAGCCGACCGGCACGTATGCCGAGGGCACGACCGTGTACACGGCCCAGTGGACCGCGAAGGCCAACAAGGTCACGTTCGAGCGTGGCGACAACGGCCAGATCTCGGGCAACCTGTCCTATGACAGTGTGGCCACGGACGCGAAGCTGGGCGAGGCCGGCGTATCGGCCCCGTCCACCACGGCGAACGCGGGCTATTCGTTCGCGGGCTGGCAGTCCGACGAGTTCGGCCTGGTCGCCTCGGACCAGCTGGCCGGCCTGGTCATGCCCTCCCATGACGTGACCATGACGGCCGTGTGGAACCCGAACCCGACCGGCACGGTGGTGTTCCTGTTCAACGGCGGGCACGACGCGAACAACGAGTCGTCCGCGCAGGTGTCCGGCCCGCTGAACACCAAGTACGACACTCCGGCGGATCCGACGCGCGAGGGCTGGACGTTCGACGGGTGGGACACGCCAGTGTCCGGCACGTTCGAGCAGTCCACGCTGGTGGTGACCGCCAAGTGGACCGAGGCCAGGAACAAGCTGGCGTTCGTCGCGGGCGACCACGGTTCAATCACGGGCACCACGGGTTACGAGGTGGCCACGAACGCGAACCTGAAGGACGCGGGCGTCACCGCGCCGACCGTGAGCGTGGAGCAGGGTTACGAGTTCATCGGCTGGCAGTCCGACAAACTCGGCCTGGTCACCACCGCTCAGCTGGCCAGCCTGGTCATGCCGGCGGGTGACGTGACGTTCACCGCGCAGTACAAGCCCCTCGCCCCGGGCGTGGTCGTGTTCGCCTACAACGGCGGAGTGGACAAGGACGGCAGCGCGTCCAAGGTCCTCACCGGCACGATCGGCAGCAAGTACGACGTCCCGGCCAACCCGACGCGCACCGGCTACACGTTCACCGGCTGGGACAGGAACGTGTCCGGCACGTTCGACCAGTCGCTCCTGCAGGTCAACGCCACCTGGAAGGCCAACACCTACAAGCTGACCTACAAGCTCGACGGCGGTTCGGACCCCAAGAACCCCACCACGTACACGTATGGTGTGGGTGTCGCCAGCCTGAAGAACCCGACCCGCGAGGGTTACACGTTCGCCGGCTGGGCCGACCAGAAGGGCAACCTCGTGTCCGGCATCAGCGCCTCCGACACCGGCGACAAGACCCTGACGGCCAAGTGGACGAAGAACGCCAGCACGGACGGGCTGAACCCGGACGGCGGCACGATCCCGTCCGACTGGACCGGCGCCGACGGCCAGCTGCCCATCCCCACGCGCCCCGGCTATAAGTTCGATGGCTGGTTCGATGAGGACGGCAACCAGGTGACCACGCTGAAGGATGCGGTGGGCAAGAACCTGACCGCCAAGTGGACCAAGATCGACGACGCGTTCGACCCCCAGGGCGGCACCCTGCCGTCGGATTGGACGGGTGAGGACGGCGACCTGCCCACCCCGACCAGGCCCGGTTATCGTTTCGATGGCTGGTATGACGAGCAGGGCAACAGGGTCACCACGTTGAAGGATGCCGCGGGCAAGAAGCTGACCGCGCATTGGACGAAGCTGCCGACGACGTTCGATGTGGACGGCGACGTGACCATCCCGGACGGTTGGACCGGCGAGGACGGCAAGCTGCCGGTTCCGGTCAAGCCGGGTTATAAGTTCGATGGCTGGTATGACGAGGACGGCAACCCGGTGACGAACGCGGAGGATGCGGCGGGCAAGACCCTGCACCCCAAGTGGACGCCGGTCGACCAGGCCTTCGACACGGACGGCGGCACTTTGCCCGATGGTTGGACTGGTGAGGATGGCAAGCTGCCGATTCCGTACAAGCCGGATTACAAGTTCGACGGCTGGTATGACAAGGACGGCAACCAGGTCACCAGCACGGAAGAGGCCATTGGCAAGGATTTGGTTGCGAAGTGGACCGCTCTGCCTGACGGGTTCGACGCTGACGGCGGCACGCTGCCTTCCGGTTGGACCGGCCAGGACGGCAAGCTGCCGATTCCGACCAAGCCGAACTACAAGTTCGACGGCTGGTACGACGAGGACGGCAACCTGATCACCAATGTGGAGGATGCGATCGGCAAGAAGCTCACCGCGAAGTGGACCAGCATGGCTGACGGGTTCGACGCCGACGGCGGCAACCTGCCCAATGGTTGGACCGGCGAGGACGGCAAGCTGCCCCTGCCGTACAAGCCGGGCTACAAGTTCGACGGCTGGTACGACGAACAGGGCAACCTCATCACCAGCGTGGAGGATGCGATCGGCAAGAAGCTGCACGCCAAGTGGACCAGCGTGAACGACGCGTTCGACGCCAACGGCGGCACCCTGCCCACGGACTGGACGGGCGAGGACGGCAAGCTGCCCGTGCCGACGCGTGACGGCTACACGTTCGACGGCTGGTACGACGACGAGGGCAACCTGGTCACCAGTGTGGAGGATGCGATCGGCAAGAAGCTGCACGCCCGCTGGAGCAAGGTCAACGCCCTGGCGTCCACCGGCGCCACCGGCCTGACCGCAGCCCTGACGGCCCTCGCCCTGGCCGGCGCGGGCCTGGCGGCTAGCGCCCTGCGCCGCCGCTCCCACTGACCGGCTTGGGCAATCGCCCGATCCAGCGAGCTGGGCTAACGCCCAGCTCCCCGGCCGGACCGGTCTAACCGACCGGTCCACCGGCCCGGATCGGGCCTGGCCGCCCGGCCACCGGCCGGACCGGGCCAGCGCCCGGTCCAACCAGCCGGTTGACGGTTTCCGAAAGGCGGGGGATCGCGAGGCTCGCGCCCCGCGTCCCCCGCCTTTCCTCATATCCCCCAATTTCGGTTTTGCGTCCCTTGGCCCCGCTGGACGAAGAGCCCTGTGGGCTCTTCGTGGCAGCGAGCAGCGATAGCGTTGCGAGCGTCGCATAAGACGTCGGGGGCTGTCGGCCGCAAGGCCGACTGGGGGTGGTGCGGGCGTGGTCACGTGACTGGCGTGACCACCCCCAGTCGCGCGTTCGCGCGACAGCCCCCGCCTGCGGGGGCCTATAGATTCCCGTGTTTGGTGTCGCGCGCTCTTCACAGCGGCGAACGGCGACAGCATCGCGAGCGTCACACAAGACAGCGGGGCCTTCAAAAGTTTTTCAGTTCCCTGCGTATCAGGAAGGACGGCCGACAATGAATGAGCCGCAGGTGTTTACGTCGGGTCAGCGGGCGTATTTGTCGTCGTTGGCTGCGGTGGATATGGTGGACGCGTCCTCGCGTATCCATTACGCGGACTGGTTCCGTATCGAGTGCATGCGCCGCTACAGGGAGGGCGAGAAGCCGGTGGACCTGTTCCGCCAGGCCGGCCTCGATCCCAAGCTCGTGGGCCATAAGCGCATTGAGCGCGCCTTCGCCCGCTGGAAACGTTCTCCCGAACCACTCCATCCCAAGCCGCCCAAACCCAAGTCCCGCGACACCGCCTCTGACCCGTACGATCCGCGCGACCCCCGCGACCGCCTCATCGCCGCCCAAGCCCTACGTATCCAACAGCTAGAAGAAGAGATTCGCTTTCTCAAGCGAGCATAGACGCGCTACCCTCAAACGGACGTTACCCTCAAAACAGACATAACTGCGCTACTCTCAAAAACGCACATAACCGCGTTACCCCCAAACGAACACAGACGCGTTACCCTCAAAACAGACATAACCGAGTTACTCTCAGACAGACAGACGCGTTATTCTCAAACGGACATAAAACGCGTTTCGGGTCGGTTGTTACCGTGTGAGACGTAAGACTTGGCCTACCGGCCCGGAGGGTGTCGAACACGGTAACAACCGACCCCAGACACGTACATTGCATATTTGACGTGCTTTCCCGTTGAGTTACCGGTATGGTCCTAAGAACGGGCTATGCCGCTCGGATGACAGGTGTTGCTAGACTGGCGACATGGCTGAGATTGGGGACGGGCGGGCGCGCGAGGCGCTGAAGAAATACTTCGGATACGACTCGTTTCGCCCCGGCCAGCAGGACATTGTCGATACGTTGCTGGGCGGGCGGGATGTGCTCGCCGTCATGCCCACCGGCGCGGGCAAGTCCGTGTGCTATCAGATTCCCGGTATTCTGCTCGGCGGCGTCGCCATTGTCATTTCGCCGCTGATTTCGTTGATGCAGGATCAGGTCGATGCGCTCAACGATGCCGGCATCCCCGCGGCGTTTATCAATGGTACGCAAAGCCCCGACGAGCAGTCGATGGTGCTTGCCCAGGCTGCCGCCGGTCAGATACAACTGCTGTATGTCGCGCCGGAACGCTTGGAAACCGAGCGCTTCAAGAATTTTGCCGCCCGCACCGCAATTGCATTGGTGGCGGTGGACGAAGCGCATTGTGTGTCGCAATGGGGGCAGGACTTCCGCTCATCGTATCTTGCCATTGGCGATTTTATAGCTTCACTGCCCAATCGCCCGACCGTTGGTGCGTTCACCGCCACCGCCACCGAGCGAGTGCGCCGTGATATCGCGCGGCTGTTGGGTTTGCACGACCCGGCCGTGACGGTGACCGGCTTCGACAGGCCGAATTTATACCTTGATGTTATCAAGATGGAAGCGAAGCATAAGGCCGCATGGGTGGCGAACTACGTGGCCGAACATGCGCGCGAATCGGGCATTATATATTGTGCGACGCGCAAAGACAGCGAGGCATTGGCAGAAACGTTGAACCAAACCGTGCCCCAACTGCGCGTGGCGAACGGCGCCCAAAGCCAAAGCGGAATCGAAATCGGCACGGAAGCAGTCGCGGCCGTCTACCACGGTGGCATGCTCGCCGACGCACGCAACCGGGCGCAACGCGATTTCGTCACCGACCGCGTGCAGGTGGTCGTCGCCACCAACGCTTTCGGCATGGGTATCGACAAATCGAACGTTCGTTTCGTCATTCATCATAATATGCCCGAAAGCATCGAAGCTTATTATCAGGAGGCGGGCCGCGCCGGGCGCGACGGCGAGCCGAGTCGGTGCACGCTGCTGTGGAACGAATCGGACATCGTCACCCGCCGCCGTTTGCTCGACACCGACAGCGAAAACGAGCGGCTCACCCCTGAGGAGCGCGAGTTGGTGCGCATGGCGCAACGCCGTCTGCTCGACGGCATGATCGGCTATTGCCGCACCACCGACTGTCTGCACCTTTATATTGTGCGCTATTTCGGCCAGGCCGACCACCGCCAGGATAAGTGCGCCGCTTGCTCGAATTGCGAAACCACATTCGAGACCATTGATGTCACCGATGTGGCCCGCGCGATCAGCCGGTGCGTGCACGACGTGAACCAGCGGGTGGGCTCCGGCAAAATCGTGCGTATTCTGCGCGGTTCCAAGGCGCAGGACTTGGCGTGGATGAACCCGGAGAGCATGCCCACGTTCGGCATGCTGTCCGAGGTGAGCGAGGCGCGCATCCGCGATGTGTTGAGCCAGATGGCCACGGACGGCTTTCTGTTCATTGACGAGGGGCGCATGCCGATTGTGCACTTCGGGCGCCGTGCCGCCGAAACCGCCGTGCCTGATTTTCGATATGAGATCAAGCGCGTGGAGCGCAAGGCAGCCGTCTCGCCGGGTGGGGAAAGCGCGAAGTCGCGCCCTGCCGCCGGCGGCACGTCGCCTGAGGAAGCGTATGTGCCCACCGATCGGGAAGAGGCGTTGTTCCAGCGGTTGCGCGAGCTGCGCCTTGATATCGCGCGCGAAATCGGCAAGCCTCCGTACATCGTCTTCTCCGACAAGACGTTGCGCGATATGGCCAGAATCAAGCCGCTCACCGACGCCCAGTTCCTTGCCGTCAACGGCGTGGGTGAAAACAAACTTCACCAATACGGCCAGCGCTTCATGCAGACCATCGCCGCCTTCCGTGCCGAGCAATAGGTGTTCCTCGTTTTCGTCGTCATCGTTCCCGTCGTCTCCTTTGGCGACCTTTCGCGCTCCTTTCCGTGACCAATCGGACAGTATATTGTCCGATTGGTAATGCGTGTGTCTGTCTTCGTGACGAATCGGACATTTTTATGTCTGATTGGTAATGCGTATGTTCCTCTTCATGACGAATCGGACACTATATTGTCCGATTGGTAACGGGGCTAAAAAGATCGCCTTTACGCCACGCTGTATGCATCGACACGCCATAAACCCCCTAGTCCCGCCTCGGTGGTTCAATAAGCAAGTTGCCTGAATTGGGCTCGCAAATTGGAATCAAAAAAGCGAGCGCGGACAAGGGATTGCCCACCAGTGGTCCCAAGGTTCGCGCACTGATGTCGGATGACCGCCACACGGACGTATGTCCAAGGGAGGCCATGCGCGCCGGTGCCCTTGAACAGGTTGGTAAACAGTAAGACAAATCGCTAGAAAGGGCGGACGGCAATGGCGGGACAGAAAATCCGTATCAGGCTTAAGTCCTATGACCATGAGGTCATCGACCAATCGGCGAAGAAGATCGTCGAAACGGTGACGAACGCGGGCGCGACTGTTGTTGGCCCCGTTCCGCTGCCGACCGAGAAGAACGTGTTCTGCGTTATCCGTTCTCCTCATAAGTACAAGGATTCTCGCGAGCATTTCGAGATGCGCACGCACAAGCGCCTCATTGACATCGTGGACCCGACCCCCAAGGCCGTGGATTCCCTGATGCACATCGACCTGCCCGCGGATGTCAACATCGAGATCAAGCTGTAAGGGGAGGAGGAACCGCTATGTCGCAAAGAGCAGATCGCAAGGCGCTGCTGGGCAAGAAGCTCGGCATGTCCCAGGTGTGGGATGAGAACGGCTTCTTCGTTCCCGTCACGCTGGTCGACGTGTCCACCAACGTGGTGACCGCCGTCAAGACCGATGAGACCGACGGCTACACCGCCGTTCAGATCGGCTACGGCCAGATCGACCCGACCAAGGTGACCAAGCCGCTCGCCGGCCACTTCGCCAAGGCGGGCGTCACGCCGCGTCGTCACCTCGTCGAGGTGCGCGAGGACAACGCCGCCGAATATGAGGTCGGCCAGGAGCTGACCGCCGAAGTGTTCGCCGAGGGCACCGAGGTTGACGTGACCGGCACCACCAAGGGCAAGGGCTTCGCCGGCACCATCAAGCGCTGGGGCTTCAAGTCCTACCGCCGCACCCACGGCTCGCACAAGAACGAGCGTCGCCCCGGTTCGGTCGGCGCCTGCGCCACCCCGAGCCGCATTCTCAAGGGCAAGCGCATGGCTGGCCGCATGGGTCATGTGACCTCCACCGTGCAGAACCTCACCATCGTTTCCGCGGATGTTGAGAACGGCATCCTCGCCATCAAGGGCGCCATTCCCGGCCCCAAGGGCGGCATCGTTCTCGTCCGTTCGGCAGTGAAGGGAGCCTGATAAACCATGGCAAACGTTACTCTGAACGTCACTGACGCCAAGGGCGCCAAGACCGGCACCGTCAAGGCTCCGGCCGAGCTGTTCGGCATTTCCGCCGAAGACGTGCAGGCGCATGTGCCGCTGATCCACCAGGTTGTGGTGGCCCAGCTGGCCGCCGCTCGTCAGGGCACCCACGCCACCAAGACCCGCGCCAATGTTTCCGGCGGCGGCAAGAAGCCGTGGAAGCAGAAGGGTACCGGTCGCGCCCGCCAGGGTTCAACCCGCGCTCCGCAGTGGTATCACGGTGGTGTCGTGTTCGGCCCGCAGCCGCGCAAGTACGACCAGCGCACCCCGAAGAAGATGAAGGCCGCAGCCCTCAAGTACGTGCTGTCCGACCGCGCCAACGCCGGCCGCATCGCCGTCGTGGACTTCGCCGTGGCCGACGCCCCGTCCACCAAGACGGCCGTCGCCGCGCTGAGCCCGGTCACCGACAACAAGTTCACCACCGTCGTGCTCACGCGCGACAACGTGAACGAGTGGCTGTCCGTGCGCAACATCCCGACCGTTCACCCGATTTTCGTTGATCAGCTCAACACGTACGACGTGGTCACCGCGCAGTACGTCGTCTTCACCAAGGAAGCTCTCGAGGCTTTCGTCGCGGCGAAGACCGAGCCGAAGGAGGCCTGATTTAGATGGTCGCTATTCACAAGCCGTCTCATGACGTGATTCTGAAGCCCGTCGTCTCCGAGAAGAGCTACGCCGCTTCCGATCGTGGCCAGTACACCTTCGTGGTGGCCCCGAACGCGAACAAGGTGCAGATCAAGCAAGCTGTTGAAGAGATCTTCAATGTCAAGGTGACGAATGTCAACACCCTCAACCGCGCCGGCAAGCGCCAGCGCACCCGCACCGGTTTCGGTCAGCGCGTCAACCAGAAGCGCGCCATCGTCACCGTGGCCGAGGGGCAGACGATCGACATCTTCGGTAACTGAAGGCTAGCCGAGAAAAGTTAAAGGAAGAACTACATTATGGCTATCCGCGTATATAAGCCGACGACTGCAGGCCGCCGCAACGCTTCCGTCTCGGATTTCTCCGAGATCACGCGCTCCACGCCTGAGAAGTCGCTGGTTCGCAAACTGTCAAAGACCGGCGGTCGCAACTCTTACGGCCGCATGACCTCCCGCCATCGCGGCGGCGGCCACAAGCGCCAGTATCGTCTCATCGACTTCCGTCGCTGGGACAAGGACGGCGTGCCCGCCAAGGTCGCTCACATCGAGTACGACCCGAACCGCACCGCCAACATCGCCCTCCTGCACTATGCGGACGGCGAGAAGCGCTACATCATCGCGCCGAAGGGCCTCAAGCAGGGAGATGTCATCGAGACCGGTGCCCAGGCCGACATCAAGCCGGGCAACAACCTGCCTCTGCGCAACATCCCCACCGGTACCATTGTGCACGCCATCGAGTTGCGTCCGCTGGGCGGCGCCAAGATCGCGCGTTCCGCCGGTGCCGCTGTGCAGCTCGTCGCCAAGGACGGCGCTTACGCTCAGCTGCGTATGCCGTCCGGCGAAATCCGCAACGTCGACGCGCGCTGCCGCGCCACCGTCGGTGAGGTCGGCAATGAAGACCACGCCAACGTGCAGCTCGGCAAGGCCGGTCGCGCCCGCTGGATGGGCAAGCGCCCGATCACCCGTGGTGAGTCCATGAACCCGGTCGACCACCCGCACGGCGGTCGTACCCGCGGTGGCAAGCCGCCGGTTTCCCCGTGGGGCAAGGGCGAAGTGCGCACCCGCCGTCCGAAGAAGGCTTCGAACAAGATGATTGTTCGTCGTCGTCCGAATGGTAAGAACCGCAAGTAAGGAAGGTCGAGAAGATGACTCGTAGCATCAAGAAGGGCCCCTTCGTCGACGCCCACTTGCAGAAGAAGGTCGACGAGCAGAACGAAAAGGGCACCAAGAACGTCATCAAGACGTGGTCCCGCCGTTCGATGATCACCCCCGATTTCATCGGACACACGTTCGCAGTCCACGACGGCCGCAAGCACGTCCCGGTGTTCGTCACCGAGTCGATGGTCGGCCACAAGCTCGGTGAGTTCGCCCCCACGAAGACCTTCAAGGGTCACGTGAAGGACGACAAGAAGGCCCGCCGCTAAAGGAGAGAATGACTTATGGAAGCTAAAGCAATCGCTCGTCACGTCCGCGTGACGCCGCGCAAGGCTCGCCGCATGGTCGACCTCATCCGAGGCAAGCAGGCGACTGAAGCCGTCACCATTTTGAAGTTCGCCCCCCAGGCCGCGTCCCTGCCGGTTCGCAAGGTTCTGGAGAGCGCCATCGCCAACGCGCGCGTCAAGGCCGACAAGGCCGGCGAGCCGTTCCGCGAGAACGATCTGGTTGTCAAGGAGACCTATGTGGACGAAGGCGTGACGCTCAAGCGTTTCCGCGCCCGTGCCCAGGGTCGTGCCGCTCGCATCAACAAGCGCACCAGCCACATCACGGTCGTCGTCGCCAACAAGGAAGGAGCCCGCTAAAGATGGGTCAGAAGATCAATCCCTTTGGCTATCGCCTGGGCATCACTGAGAACCATCGCTCCAAGTGGTTCTCCGATTCCAACAAGAGCGGCGAGCGTTACCGCGACTTCGTGCTTGAGGACGATCAGATCCGCAAGGAGATGAGCAAGGATCTCGAGCGCGCCGGCGTCAGCAGGATCGTCATCGAGCGCACCCGCGACCGCGTTCGCGTGGACATTCACACCGCCCGTCCGGGCATCGTGATTGGCCGCCGCGGCGCCGAGGCCGAGCGCGTGCGCGCCAAGCTGGAGAAGATCACCGGCAAGCAGGTTCAGCTCAACATCTTCGAGGTCAAGAACGCCGCGCTGGACGCCCAGCTCGTCGCTCAGGGCATCGCCGAGCAGCTGACCAACCGCGTGACCTTCCGCCGCGCCATGCGCAAGGCCCAGCAGGACGCCATGCGCGCCGGTGCCAAGGGCATCCGCATCAAGCTCTCCGGCCGTCTCGGCGGCGCGGAAATGAGCCGTTCCGAGTTCTACCGCGAGGGTCGCGTTCCGCTGCAGACCCTGCGCGCCCTGATTGATTACGGCTTCTTCGAGGCCAAGACCACCTACGGCCGCATCGGCGTGAAGGTGTGGATCTACAAGGGCGATATGACCGAACGTGAGTTCGAAGAGCAGCAGACCCAGCAGGGCAACCGCTCCGGCCGTCGCGGCGATCGCCGCCCGCGCCGTGGCTCGCGTCCCGCCGCCGGTGCCGCCGCCCAGCCGCAGACCGCCCAGGCCACTGAGGCCCAGGCTGCTCCTGCCGCTGCCGAGGCCCCCGCTGCCACGGAAACGAAGGAGTGAGCAAGAATGCTTATCCCAAAGAGGACCAAGTATCGCAAGCAGCACCGCCCCGTGCGTACCGGCATGTCCAAGGGCGGCAACGAGATCAACTTCGGTGATTTCGGCATCCAGGCGCTGGCCCCGGCCTACGTGACCAACCGCCAGATCGAAGCCGCGCGTATCGCCATGACCCGCTACATCAAGCGTGGTGGCCGCGTGTGGATCACGATCTTCCCGGATCGCCCGCTCACCAAGCACCCGCTCGGTGCCCGAATGGGTTCCGGTAAGGGCACGCCGGAATTCTGGGTGGCCAACATCCACCCCGGCCGCGTGATGTTCGAAATCGGTGGCGTCTCGGAGGAAGTCGCTCGCGAGGCCCTGCGCCGCGCCATCGACAAGCTCCCCATGAAGTGCCGTGTGATTGCACGTGAAGGCGGTGACATCTGATATGGCAGTCGGAACCGAAGAATACTCCATCAAGAATCTCAACGAGAAGACCACTGAGGAGATTGAGGGCTTCCTGAAGAAGTCCAAGGAAGAGCTGTTCAACCTGCGCTTCCAGTCCGCCACTGGTCAGCTTGAGAACACGGCTCGTCTCAAGGCCGTCAAGCGCGACATCGCCCGCATGTACACCGTGCTGCGCGAACGCGAGCTTGGCATCAGCACCGAGCAGGCCGCCGCTGAAACCGTTAAGGAGAAGTGAACATGGCTCAAGAGCGCAACTTCCGCAAGGTTCGCCGCGGCTACGTCGTGTCCGAGGCTATGGACAAGACGATTGCCGTGGAGCTTGAGAAGCGTTCGACCCACCCGCTGTACGGCAAGGTCGTTCGTTCCACCAAGACGGTCAAGGTCCATGATGAACACAACGACGCCCACGTTGGCGACCTCGTGAGTATTATGGAGACTCGGCCTCTGAGCAAGACCAAGCGTTGGCGTCTCGATAGCATCATCGAACGCGCCAAGTAAACAACAGTTCGGCAAGGCTCGCCGTCCACTGAGCGTGAGCGAGGGCACTCTTTTCGGGTGCATCGCTCGCGCTCAGTGTGCGGGGAGAACCAGCTCGGCTAAGGAGAATCAATGATTCAGCAGGAAACGCGGCTTCATGTCGCCGACAACACGGGTGCCAAGGAGATCCTTGCCATTCGCGTGCTCGGTGGATCGAAGCGACGCTATGCCGGCCTGGGCGATGTCATTGTCGCCTCGGTCAAGGACGCGATCCCTGGCGGATCGGTCAAGAAGGGCGACGTGGTCAAGGCCGTCGTCGTCCGCACCGTCAAGGAGCACCGCCGCGCGGACGGCTCCTACATCAAGTTCGACGAGAACGCCGCTGTGATTCTCGGCTCCGGCCGTGAACCCAAGGGCACTCGTATCTTCGGCCCGATTGCCCGTGAGCTGCGCGACAAGCGCTTCATGCGCATCGTGTCCCTCGCCCCGGAGGTGATCTGATTATGGTAGCCAAGATCAAGAGCGGCGATCAGGTCAAGGTCATCCGCGGCAAGGATCGCGGCAAGGAGGGCACCGTCACCCGCGTGCTCGCCGACGACCGTCTGATTGTCGAAGGTGTTCAGATCGTTAAGAAGCACGTGCGCGCCACCCAGCAGGGTCAGCAGGCGGGCATCGTCTCCGTCGAGGCGCCGATCCATCGCTCCAACGTGATGCTGATCGACCCGGAGACGAAGCAGCCGACCCGTGTGGGCGTGACCGTGAAGGAAGAGGCTCGCGACGGCAAGGTTAAGACCGTGCGCGTGCGCGTCGCCAAGAAGTCCGGGAAGGAGCTGGCATGAGCGACACCACTACCGTCGAAGCGCCGGCAACTCCGCGCTTGAAGCAGAAGTACAACGAGCAGATCGTGCCCGAGCTGGAGAAGGAGTTCAAGTACTCCAACCCCATGCAGGTTGCGCGCATCCAGAAGGTCGTCGTCTCCATGGGCGTCGGTGCCGCCGCACGCGACTCCAAGCTCATCGAGGGCGCCGTCAAGGATCTCACCCTGATCACCGGTCAGAAGCCGAAGATCACCAAGGCCAAGAAGTCCGTCGCGCAGTTCCATCTGCGTGAGGGCCAGGCCATCGGCGCGTACGTCACCCTGCGTGGCGAGCGCATGTGGGAGTTCCTCGACCGCCTCCTGACTCTGGCTCTGCCGCGCATCCGCGATTTCCGCGGCATCAACGGCAAGCAGTTCGATGGCCAGGGCAACTACAACTTTGGCCTCACGGAGCAGTCCATGTTCCACGAGATCGATCCCGATGAGATTGATCACCAGCGTGGTATGGACATCACCGTGGTGACCAGCACCAAGGACGACAAGGAAGCTCACTCGCTGCTCAAGCACCTGGGCTTCCCCTTCAAGGAGAACTGATATGGCAAAAACCGCTCTGAAGAACAAGGCGGCCGGCAGCCCGAAGTTCAAGGTGCGCGGCTACACGCGCTGCCAGGTCTGCGGTCGTCCCCATTCCGTGTACCGCAAGTTCGGCCTGTGCCGCATCTGCCTTCGCGAGAAGGCCCATCGCGGCGAGCTGCCCGGCGTTACGAAGTCCAGTTGGTAAACATCGACGCTGAAGGTCCGCGGCCGGGTCTGCGATAGAGGCAGACAGGCGGCGGAAACCACGGCGAGAAAGGGCACTAGCCCACATGACAATGACAGATCCAATCGCAGACATGCTTACGCGTCTGCGTAATGCGAGCGCGGCAAAGCACGAAACCGTGGATATGCCGTACTCCAAGTTCAAAGCGAACATTGCCGAAATTCTGAAGCGCGAAGGCTTTATCAAGGACTTCTCCGCGAAGGAAGCCAAGGTCGGCCAGACGCTTGAGGTCACCCTCAAGTACGGCCCCAACGGCGAGCGTTCCATCCAGGGCATCAAGCGCATCTCCAAGCCGGGCCTGCGTCGCTACGCAAAGTCCGACGCCCTGCCGATGCCGCTCGGTGGCCTTGGTATCGCGATCATCTCGACTTCGTCGGGATTGCTGACCCAGAAGGAATGCCTCGACCGGGGCATCGGCGGCGAGATCGTCGCCTACGTGTGGTGAGAAAGGAGAGCTGAATTATGGCATCGCATATTGGTAAGCTCCCCGTCGCCATCCCGGCTGGCGTGGAAGTCAAGATTGACGGTCAGAACTTCTCGGTCAAGGGTCCGAAGGGTTCCGACTCCTACGTTATTCCCGAAGGTGTCACCGGCACCGTCGAAGGCAATGAGATTGTGCTCACTCCGGCAGACGATCTGCGCCCCACCCGTGCCAAGCACGGCCTGAGCCGCTCCATCATCGCCGGCATGGTCAAGGGCGTGCACGAGGGCTATGCCAAGACCTTGGACATCATCGGCACCGGTTATCGTGCCGTGGCCAAGGGCAAGGGCATCGAGTTCTTCCTCGGCTATTCGCACACCATCACCGTGAACCCGCCGGAAGGCATCGAGTTCGAGCTGCCGAACCCCAACCAGGTGATCGTCAAGGGCACCGACAAGCAGGTTGTGGGTCAGGTCGCCGCGAACATTCGCAAGTTGCGCGCTCCCGAACCCTACAAGGGCAAGGGTGTCAAGTATGCCGATGAGCATATTCTGCGCAAGGCTGGAAAGGCTGGTAAGTGATATGAGCGTCACTATTCTCGGAAAAGGCAAGAAGGTCGCTCTCAAGCGCCGTCACGCTCGCATCCGCAAGCACATCAGCGGCACCGCCGAGCGTCCGCGCCTGGTGGTCACCCGTTCCAACCGTCACATCGTGGCCCAGATCGTCGACGACACCCAGGGCAAGACCCTGGCCTCCGCTTCGACCCTGACCGCCGAATTCTCCGGATTCAAGGGCACCAAGGTCGAGGCCGCCAAGAAGGTCGGCGAGCTCGTGGCCGAAAAGGCGAAGGCCGCCGGCATCTCCACCGTCGTGTTCGACCGTGGTGGCCGCAAGTACACCGGTCGCGTCGCGGCTGTGGCCGAAGGCGCCCGTGAGGGAGGTCTGGCACTGTGAGCGAAGAAACAAAGGAAACTCAAGTGGCTGAAGAGACTCAGAACACTCAGGCTGCTCCTGCTGAAGAGAAAGCCAACGACGAGCGTCGTGGGGGCCGTCGCGGCCAGCGTGGCGAAGGCCGCCGTGGCGAGCGTCGCAACCGTCGCGAAGAGAACAAGGGCGACGAGCTTCTTGATCGCGTCGTGACCATCAACCGCGTGTCCAAGACCCACAAGGGTGGCCGCACGTTCAGCTTTGCCGCCCTCGTGGTGGTCGGCGACGGCAACGGCACCGTGGGCGTCGGCTACGGCAAGTCCCGTGAGGTCCCCGCCGCCATCGCCAAGGGTCAGCTGGACGCCAAGAAGCACATGTTCACCGTGCCGCGCGTCAAGGGCACCGTCACCCATCCGGTGCTCGGTCACGACGCCGCGGGCACCGTGCTGCTGCGCCCCGCCGCTCCCGGTACCGGCGTAATCGCCGGCGGCCCGGTGCGCGCCGTCATGGAGTGCGCCGGCATCACCGACGTGCTGACCAAGTCCATGGGCTCGCCCACCGCCATCAACATGGTGCGTGCGACGGTCGATGCCTTAAAGCAGCTCGAAGAGCCGGAAGAGATCGCGGCACGTCGTGGCCTTTCCCTTGAGGAAGTCGCCCCCGACGCCCTGCTGCGCGCTCGCGCCGAAGGCATCGCCGAGGCCCGCAAGGCCCGCGAAGAGGCCGCGGCCAAGGCCACCGAAGCGAAGGATGGTGAGTGAGCATGGCTACCAAGGCTAAGAAGCTGAAGATTACGCTGCACCACGGCCTGGTGAATCGCAAGCCGAACCAGCGCGCCACGGCTCAGACCTTGGGTCTGAGGAAGATCGGCCAGTCGGTCGTCCGCGAGGACACCCCGGCCGTGCGCGGTATGGTCAACGTTCTGCGTCACCTGGTCACCGTCGAGGAGGCTGACTGATTATGGCAGACAACGAAATCTTGCAGATGCACGATCTGAAGCCCGCCCCGGGCGCCAAGAAGAGCCGCACCCGCGTGGGCCGCGGTGAAGGCTCCAAGGGCAAGACCGCAGGTCGTGGTTTCAAGGGCCAGACCAAGCGCACCCACGTGCGCGCCGGCTTCGAAGGCGGGCAGCTGCCGCTGTACATGCGCCTTCCGAAGCTGCGCGGTTTCAAGAACCCGTTCAAGACGGAGTTCCAGGTCATCAATATCGCCAAGCTCGCCGAGCTCTTCCCGGAGGGCGGCGAACTGGGTGTGGCCGACCTCATCGCCAAGGGTGCCGTCCGCGACGGCTACCCGGTGAAGGTTCTGGGCGATGGCGAGACCACCGCCAAGTTCACGCTCAAGGGCGTGAAGGCCTCCGCTTCCGCCAAGGCCAAGATCGAGGCCGCGGGCGGTTCCGTCTCCGAGGACTGAGCTTCTCGGTGAGGTGATTCGATACCGGCTCCCTTTCCAATACGCGAGGGGAGCCGGTTTTATATTGAGCGCGTAATGAGCGTGGCGCGAAGTAGAGACTGTGAGCTATGCTCGTGCGTTAGCGTGTAATTTGTAGTCCGTGCGCATGGTATCGCATGCGTACTGTGGGTGTTTAAGGGAGGAATCAAGGTGAGGACGCTAATCCAAGCCCTGAAGACGAAAGAACTGAGGAAGAAGATCTTCTTCGTTCTGTTCATCATTATTATTTATCGGATCGGTTCGTTCATCCCCACCCCGGGCGTGGACTACAAGGTCGTGCAGGAATGCGTGGCCACGTTGTCCAGCAATCAGGAGAACTTCGTCGGCTTGGTGAACCTGTTCTCGGGCGGCGCCATGCTCCAGCTGTCGATTTTCGCTCTGGGTGTCATGCCGTACATCACCGCCTCCATCGTGGTGCAGCTGTTGCGCGTGGTGATTCCGCGCTTCGAGGCGCTGCACAAGGAGGGCCAGTCCGGCGAAACGAAGCTCACCCAGTACACCCGTTATCTCACCATCGGTTTGGCGGTGCTGCAGTCCACCACCATCCTCGTGACCGCCCGCTCCGGCGCGCTGTTCAACTATCAGTGCTCGCAGGTCATTCCGGACGGCTCCGTGTGGAACCTCGTGGTGATGGTGCTCATTATGACCGGCGGCACCGGCCTGATCATGTGGATGGCCGAGTTGATCACCGACAAGGGCATCGGTCAGGGCATGTCCGTGTTGATCTTCATGTCCATCTGCTCCGGCTTCCTGCCGCAGCTGTGGGAGATCGGTTGGGGCAGCGACGGCACCGACGGCGACTGGAAGAAGTTCGCCATCGTAGTGAGCGTCCTGGTCGTCATCCTCATCTTCGTGGATTTCGTGGAGCTGTGCCAGCGCCGCATCCCGGTGCAGTACACCCGCCGCATGATCGGCCGCAAGATGTACGGTGGCTCCTCCACCTACCTGCCGCTGAAGATCAATATGAGCGGCGTTATCCCGCCCATCTTCGCGTCCTCGATTCTGGCCATCCCGACCCTGATCGCGCAGTTCGGCAACTCCGAACAGAGCTGGGTCACGTGGATCAACTCCAATCTGGCCAACACCACCTCCGTGTGGTACATCGCGCTGTACGCGCTGATGATCGTGTTCTTCTGCTTCTTCTATACGTCGATTACGTTCAACCCGGACGAAACCGCCGATAACATGAAGCAGTACGGCGGCTTCATCCCCGGCATTCGCGCGGGCAACGCCACCAGCCGATACCTGACTTACGTGATGAACCGACTCAACACAGTCGGCGCGGTCTACCTGCTGTTCGTGGCGCTGATTCCGACGGTGCTCATCATGGCGCTGAACCTCAACTCCACACTGCCGTTCGGCGGCACCACCATCCTGATCATCGCGGGCGTCGGTCTCGACACGCTGCGTCAGGCCAAGGCCCAGACCGAGCAGTTCCAGTACGCCGGCTTCCTGTTCGAGGGAACCGACCACAAGGAAGGCAAGTGAGGCAGTCGCCACCGCGGCGATAGCGTCAGCCGAACCAATCAGGCATATAAACCAATCAACTACCAAAGAGAAACAAAGGACATCATGCGTCTGCTGATTATGGGCCCCCAGGGCGTCGGCAAAGGCACTCAAGCCGCTCTGCTCGCCGAGCACTACGGCATCCCCGCCATTTCCACCGGTGACATCTTCCGTGCCAACATCAAAGGCAAGACCGAGCTCGGCTTGAAGGTGATCGCATACACCGACAAGGGCGAACTGGTGCCCGACGAGCTGACCAATTCGATTGTCAAGGATCGATTGGCGCAAAGCGACGCGCAGAACGGCTGGATTCTCGATGGCTACCCGCGCAACGCCTCCCAGGTCGCCGCGCTCGACGCCATGCTCGCCGAACTGGGCACGCCGCTCGACGCGGTGGTAGCACTCGACGCCGACCATGACGTGCTGATGGAGCGCATCGCCAAGCGCGCCGCCGAGCAGGGCCGCACCGACGACACCCCGGAGGCCATCGCCAAGCGCCTGGCCACCTACGCCAAGGAAACCGCGCCGCTGCTGGACACGTACAAGTCCCGCGGCCAGTTGGTCGCCATCGATGGTGTCGGCGATATCGACGAGATTCAGAAGAGCATCGTCGCCGCGCTCGACGCCCGCTGAAAGCGCACATTATACGAGCCAAGAGGGTTCCCAAAGGTTAAGACACGCCGTCTTAGCTTTTGGGGACCCTCTTGTGTACTCTTGCAACTTGGTGTGTCTTCGGATACGCCAAGTAATACACCTTAAGGATGGAACCGGAGCACATGGCAAAAGACGGTGTGATTGAAGTCGAAGGACGGGTAGTGGAAGCGCTGCCGAACGCGATGTTTCGCGTCGAACTCGAAAACAAGCACATCGTGCTCGCCACCATTTCCGGCAAGATGCGGAAGAATTACATCCGCATCCTCCCGCAGGATCGCGTCGTGCTCGAAATGAGCCCTTACGATCTGACCCGCGGGCGTATTACGTACCGTTATAAGTAAGGTACAAGCAAAGGAAAACCATGAAGGTCAGCCCTAGTGTGAAGAGGATCTGCGAAAACTGCCGCGTGATTCGTCGTCACGGCCGCGTCATGGTGATCTGCACCAACCCGCGCCACAAGCAGCGCCAGGGCTGAGCAGATTTCCCAGCGGCACAAGTTAACAAGGCACTTTCTCACAGCGTCTGCCTTGCAAGGAAGGCGTTGAACCACGGGCACGTAGGCCCGTGCCGGGCAACCGGGCGAGCAGGTGCAAGACCTACGGAACATGAGAAGGAATCGCAATGGCACGTCTTGCCGGAGTCGACATCCCCAACGAGAAGCGCATCGAAATCGCCCTCACTTATATTTTCGGTGTCGGGCGCACTCGTGCGAAGCAAACGCTTGCTGCGACGGGCATCAGCCCGGACATTCGCGTCAAGGATCTTACCGACGAGCAGCTGATCACGCTGCGTGACTACCTCGAAGCCAACTACAAGATCGAGGGTGATCTGCGCCGTGAAATCGACGCTGATATCCGCCGTAAGATTCAGATCAACTGCTATCAAGGCCAGCGTCACCGCAAGGGTCTTCCCGTGCGCGGGCAGCGCACCAAGACCAACGCGCGCACCCGCAAGGGTCCGAAGCGCACGGTCGCCGGAAAGAAGAAGGCCACCAAGTAAGTCCGGTGGCAAGACCCGCGCCACGAGGCCTTAACCCTCATCGCGTGAGTCGACAAGCAAATTCGTTATTAGGAAACGAGGGTCAATGGCAGCTCAAAAGCAAGCCACGCGCAAGCCGCGTCGCCGCGACCGCAAGTCGGTCCCGGTCGGGCAGGCGCACATCAAGTCCACTTTCAACAACACGATCATCTCGATCACCGATCCGTCCGGCGCAGTGGTGTCCTGGGCCTCCGGTGGCGATGTCGGCTTCAAGGGCTCGCGTAAGTCCACGCCGTACGCCGCTGGCATGGCTGCCGAATCCGCCGCCCGCAAGGCGATGGAGCACGGCGTCAAGAAGGTCGACGTGTTCGTGAAGGGTCCGGGTTCCGGTCGTGAAACCGCCATCCGTTCTCTGCAGTCCGCAGGGCTCGAAGTCGGCTCCATCACCGATGTCACCCCGCAAGCGCACAACGGCGTCCGTCCTCCGAAGCGCCGTCGCGTCTGAGCACTATTTACCAGACAATATTCATCCAACCCGCTTATGGTCGGCGAGTGCACCGCCGCCCGAAAGCTGAAAGGATATCACAGTGCTTATTGCACAGCGTCCGACTCTTACCGAGGAATCGCTGAACCCTCAGCGCTCCCGCTTCACCATCGAACCGCTCGAGCCGGGGTTCGGCTACACGCTTGGCAACTCGCTGCGTCGCACCCTGCTGAGCTCGATTCCGGGTGCTGCTGTCACGTCGGTGCGCGTCTCCGGTGCCCTGCATGAGTTCACCACTCTGCCGGGCGTCCAGGAAGACGTCACCGAGATTCTGCTGAACATCAAGGGCATCGTCCTCACCAGCGAATACGACGAGCCGGTGGTCATGTATCTGCGCAAGAGCGGCAAGGGAGAGGCCACCGCCGGTGACATCACCCCGCCTGCCGGCGTCACCATCGCCAATCCCGAGATGCGTATCGCCACTCTGGCCGAAGACGGCGAACTTGAGATCGAGTTCACTGTCGAGCGTGGCCGTGGCTATGTGCCGGCTGCGATGAACAAGCAGGACGGCGACGAAATCGGTCGTATTCCGGTCGATTCCATCTATTCTCCGGTGCTCAAGGTGAGCTACAAGGTCGAGGCCACCCGCGTGGAGCAGCGCACGGACTTCGACAAGCTCATTCTCGATGTGGAGACCAAGCCGGCCATCTCCCCGCGCGATGCGGTGGCTTCCGCCGGTTCCACCTTGGTCGAGCTCTTCGGTTTGTGCCGTGAGCTCAATGTCCAGGCCGAAGGCGTCGAGGTCGGTTCCGCTCCCGTTGTGGAAGAGACCAACCCCGAGCACGCCGTGCCGATTGAGGATCTGAACCTGACGCAGCGCAGCTATAACTGCCTCAAGCGTGAGGGTATCCACACCATCGGCGAGTTGGTGTCCCACACCGAGCAGGATTTGCTCGACATCCGTAATTTCGGTATGAAGTCCATCGATGAGGTCAAGGAGAAGCTTCAGTCCCTGAGTCTGTCTCTGAAGGCTTCGCCGCTTGGCAGCTTCGACCCCAACAATCTCGAAGGTGGCACGTTCTTCTCCCCGGAAGACGAGTGACCATCCTTTGACCAACCGCTTTGGCCGGTTCGGATGTTCGGGCACTTGCCCACCCGAACCGCGCTTTAAAGCAATAAGGAGTAACAATGCCTACACCTAAGAAGGGCCCGCGTCTGGCCTCCAGCCCGGCTCACGAGCGTCTCATGCTCGCGAACATGGCCACCAGCCTGTTCCAGAACGGCCGCATCACCACCACGCTGCCGAAGGCCAAGCGCCTTCGTCCGCTGGCCGAGCGCCTGATCACCTTCGCCAAGCGCGGTGACCTGCACTCCCGCCGTCGCGTGATGCGCGTGATTCGCAACAAGTCCGTGGTGCACCTGCTGTTCACCCAGATTGCCGAGCAGATGGAGCAGCGCGAGGGTGGCTACACTCGCATCGTGAAGATCGCCTCCCGCACGGGCGACAACGCTCCGGCCGCGATCATCGAGCTCGTCACCGAGCCGGTGAGCCCGAAGAAGGCCGTGGTGAAGGAAGCCGAAGCGGCCACCAAGACCGCCGCCAAGGCGGAAGCAGCCAAGGACGAAGTCGAGGTCAAGGACGAGGCTCCGGTTGAGGCCACTGCCGAGGAAACCAAGGCTGACGGGGCCGAGAAGGTCGAAGCCGAGGCCAAGAAGGACACCAAGAAGTCCGCTGCCAAGGGCGGCAAGTCTGAGGACAAGGCTGACGAAGCCGAAGAAACCAAGGCTGAGTGACACCTCTTCTCTAATCAAGACAAGGGCCGGGAATCCACACGATTCCCGGCCCTCGCCATCTCACCCCTCCCCCAAACAAACTTCCACCCCCCACTAAGCCATCATCAGCATACGAATTTTCCTCATCTGATAACCAGAACGACCAAAGCCCTACTGTCGCTTGGGTTCTTGCAACTTCAGCATAACGCAGGTCTAGTTATGGTCTAGTTGAATGCTTCCGAGGGGTCTTCGCCCGCCGTGTCCACCGCTTCGGCCATCTTGCTTTGCTGGGAGCGTGAATGTCGAACCTGTACGTACCGTCAGCCCACAGGTTCCAACCGAAATCGGACGGCGTGAAGTCAGGTGAGGTCGTGTCACCGTCGTTCGCGATAGTCACCGATTTCGACACGGTTGGCGCGTCCAAGTTCTCCTTAAATGCCGGAACCGTTGTTCGACGCATGGATTACGTCACGCACCGCGGTCGCCGGCCCCGCCTTCACAACCGAACTCTGCTGATCCGTCGTAATCGTCAGCTTGTAGTTCGACGGCGCGGGCTTGAACCTTCACAATATTCGCAGTGTCAGCGGCACCGTCGCGTATACAATGAGAATGCACATGGCAGACCGCCGCCCGTTCCGCGGGGTTCGGCGAGAACGCATGAGGGAGGCACATGGTCATGGATGAAAAGAAGCGTGATGATTCGCCGCGTGATGAACGCGTGATGAACGCAAGCGAATACTGGGACAGGCTCTCCCGTTCCTTTAATGCCGACTATGTGAAAGCGGTCGAGGAGAAGTATGACAGCCGAAAGCGATTGCAGGTGGCTTGACGTATCTCCCGACTATTACGGGAGATTGCAGGTTTTCGAATGCGCCGTCCCCAAGGACGGCGTTTCCGTTGGATACAGGACAAGGGTGAGCGGCCATACGGTGTCGTACGCCGTGGCTATGCGGCCACATCAGATTTAGTTATCCCAGCTTGAATAGCTTCTCATGGCGCGTCACACACTCTCGTACAGGTCGTGCAAGAACACCGAAAACTGTTGAAATAAAGCCGTTTCGGTCATTTTTCAATGATTATGCGGAATAGAACATTAACAAACTGGTCGTTTTCCGCAACCGGGTGATTTGTGTGAAAGAACGCACGCTGAGTGGACGTCAGTGTTCGAAATTTCGGAAGTATGGTGATTGCTGACGGCGGGGCGTACCTAGCTGTTGTTGCGCCGGCCGTAGTATGGGGGTTATGAGACTGCGAATCGACTTGGGCTATGACGGTGAAGGATTTTATGGATGGGCCCTCCAGCCTAACGTTCGCACCGTGCAAGGGGAAGTCGAGAACGCGATACGGCGGATATTGCGCGTGCCGCCGGACGACTCGGAAGATCCGGTTCGCCTGGTGGTGGCCGGACGCACCGACACCGGAGTGCATGCCAGCCATCAGGTGTGCCACGTCGACGTCAACGCAAGCACGTTGAGCCGCGCGAAAGGGCATATGCGGGTGTCGGCCGTGACGGCGTTGGAACACCGGTTGCAACGTATCGTGCCGGACGACATTGCCATCCATTCCGTCAGCGCGGCGCCGGAGGGTTTCGACGCGCGGTTCTCCGCGCTGGAACGCACCTATGTGTATCGCATCGCCGACCGGGGGAGCGGAGTTGATCCGCGACTGCGCGGTTGTGTGCTCCATATCGATGACGAGCTGGATATCGACGCGATGAATCAGGCCGCCGCTATGACGATCGGTCTGCATGATTTCGGCTCCTTCGCCACTCCGAACCCGGGCGGCACCACGATTCGCGAGGTGAAACGGGCCTATTGGGAGCGGGTCCCGTCGACGCCCCTGTGCGCCGGAATCGCCCCACAAGCCGGACGGGTTGCGGCAAAGGCAAAAGCAAAGACAAAGACAAAAGCAAAGACAAAGGCAGCGGCGGAACCGACAGAATCGCCGGAGTCGACAGAAGCAACAACGCAATCATACGTCGTGCCCGCGCTCGAATCGGGGCTGGTATGCTTCACCATCGTGGCCGACGCCTTCGCCCGCAATATGGTGCGTTCGCTGGTCAACGCCTGTGTGCAAATCGGTGTGGGTAAGCGGGACCTTGACTGGTTCGCGGGCAAGATGGAAGTCCCCGAGCGCGAAGGCAGCACCGGCCCGATTGCACCGCAAGGTCTGACGCTTGAGCACGTGGCTTATCCGCCCGACAGCCAGCTGGCCTCCCGCGCCCAATCCATCCGCGCCGTACGCACGCTGTCGTAAGCGGTGATACGACCGTAACAATTCAAACGATGAGCAGTAACGGCTCGCTCCTAGAGTGCGACATGTCGACATATCGACACATATCCACATAAATCGATATATAGCGACATAAATCGACACATATCGATGGGCGCGCACCCCAAACGCAACACTTGCGGTTCGCGCCGGATTGACAGCGGTTTGAAAGGAAGCGGTGTTTGCGATGATCGAATCGGCGGCGCGCAGGTTGGCTGCGGAACTGGTGGAGCGGCGCGAGGGCATCAATCGCGAACTGAGCCGCAACGGCGTGCGTTTCGGAGTGTACAAGAATGGCGAATATCACGACCGCCTGTTCCCCTACGATCCTCTGCCGCGCATCATCGAATCTGATGAGTTCGATCACCTTGAGGCCGGACTGAAGCAACGCGTCAACGCGCTGAACGCCTATCTCAAAGACATCTACTCCGACAAGCGCATCATCCACGATGGCATCGTGCCCGAGGAGTTCGTCTACACCTCGGCCGGCTACTACCCGCAAGTCAACGGCGTCACCCCGCCCGGCGGCGTGTTCGCGCACATCGCCGGTGAGGATCTCGTGCAGGGCGAAGACGGGCGCTGGTGGGTGCTGGAAGACAATCTGCGCATTCCCTCCGGCGCGAGCTACCCGCTGTTCGCGCGCGATATCGAGCGCCGCACCAATCCGCGGCTGTTCCGCGAGGTGCGTGTGCGCGACAACCGCGACTACCCGCGCCTGCTGCGCAAGGCCATGGATTTCGTCTCCACCGAGGGCATTGCCGTGGTGCTGGCTCCGGGGCGTTACAATTCCGCGTTTTTCGAGCATGCCTATTTGGCCGAGAAAACCGGTGCCACCCTTGCGTTTCCGGAAGACCTGGAAGTGGTGGAGAACAAGCTGTTCTTCCTTGATTACGCCGGCAACCGCCATCGCGTGGGCGTGGTGTATCGCCGCCTGTCCGACGATTATCTCGACCCGTTCGCGTTCAATCCGGACTCCGTGATCGGCGTGCCCGGGTTGCTGTCCGCCTATCGCGCCGGCAATGTGGCCATCGTCAACGCGCCTGGCAACGGTGCCGCCGACGATAAGGCCATCTATTATTTCGTGCCGCAGATGATCAAGTATTATCTCGGCGAGGAACCGCTGCTGCACAACGCACCCACATATATGCCCATGTTCGAGCAGGACCGCAAGGAGGTGCTCTCGCGTCTCGGCGAACTCGTGATCAAGGACGTGGCCGAGGCGGGAGGCTACGGGGTGGTGTTCGGCCGAGACCTGGACACCGCCGCCCGCAGGGAGCTGTCCGAGCGCATCGCCGCCGAGCCGCGCCGCTTCATCGCCCAGGAGATCATCCAATTCAAGGACCTCGATGTGGTCGACCCGCAAACCGACGCGATGAGCCCGCGCAAGGCGGATCTGCGCGCTTTCGTTATCACCGGGCAGAACACGCACGTGTGGTATTCGGGGTTGACTCGCTACTCGTCGGTGCCCGGCCAGATGATCGTCAACTCGTCGCAGGGAGGCGGGTTCAAGGACACTTGGGTGTTGGCGCCGGACGAACAGTCGACCGCGCGGCATGACGAGGAACTCGAATCCGTCAACCTCGCGTCCCTCGCGCCCCTCGCGCCCCGCATGCCCCGCATCCGCAAACATGCGTTGCAGCTGGTCACCGCTTCCAAAGCCGATAACCTGTATTGGCTCGGCCGATACACCGAGCGCGCCTTCACCACGCTGGTGCAGTTCTTCCCCTTCTACGATCGCGTGATGGACGAAAACCCCAACGCTTTCCGCCCGTTCGCGCGTGCGCTCGATCTGCCCGAGGACTTCGAGGATTTCGATGCGTTCATCCATTCGTTCCTCTACGATGGCGACAATCCCGATTCCGTGCGCAGCGCCATCGTCGCGGCCTTCAACAATGCGGTGATTCTGCGCCCCGAACTCAGCTCCCGCCTGCTGCAATATGTGGAGCTCGCGATGACGAACATCACCGACGCCGCCGAGCGTTCCGCCAACGCCGAAGACATTTACGCCCAGCGTGATGTGGCTGACAACATGCTCGCCTTCTGGGGTGGCATCGAGAATTCGGTGGTCAGCCAGCAGCTGAAGGCGTTCATTTTCATCGGCAAATACATCGAGCGCATCGATTTGTACACTCGTTTTCATCTGCCGCTTGAGCAGATGGACGCGCCGCTGGACAAGCTCGAAACCTACGCGCATCTGCTCGACGGCCTGCCGCTGCCGCAATGCTTCGCGAGCGGTATCGATTGGCTGCTCGGGCAGTTGCCGCAACGCGGTTACCTGGAAATCACCGACAAACTCAAGGCGTTCCTCGACGACTTCACCAGCCGCGCCATCGGCGGCGACAACAGGGATTCGGGTGCGCTGAGTTCGATGAATATGGACGCGCATCGGCCGTGAGTCACATCGGCTGGTATCGTTAGAGCTTAGTTTTGACCGTTTGTCAGGAGCTTGTTCCATGAAGAAGCTGGTGTTTGACTATGAGATGAAGCTCAGCTTCAGCTCGCCCGTCACAGAGCACCGTTTTCAGTTGCGCTGCATTCCCGTCACCGGGGCGCGTCAGCAGGTCGTTGATGCCAAGATAACGGTGGAGCCGGCGGTGGAGCTGGAAACCACCGTCGATTCGTTTGGTTCCCTGGTCAAGACGGGTTATATTCCCGAGCCGCACGAGGTGTTCAACTATAAGGTCACCGGCATCGCGTTCGTCGACAACGAGCACATCAAGCCGGAAATCCACAAACCGCTCTATCGTTTCGATTCGGCGCTCACCATTCCGGGGCCGAGTGTCGAGGCGTTGATTCGCGTGTGCCGCGAGCGCGTGGGGGCGTTGCCGGCCGAGGCCACGCCGATCGACCGCGCCCGCGAGGTGATGGACGAGGTGTTCCACGCCTTCGTCTACACGCCCGGCTCCACCACCATCCGCACCACCGCCGAACAGGCGCTTTCCCAGCGCAAGGGTGTGTGTCAGGATTATGCGCATGTGATGCTGTCCGTCTGCCGGCATGTGGGTCTTACCGCCCGTTATATCGCCGGTCTGCTCGGTGGCGAGGGGGCTACGCACGCTTGGGCGGAGATCTACCATGACGGCCGTTGGATCGGCCTTGATCCCACGCATAATCGCATGGTTGACGACAGTTACATCACCATCGCCCACGGGCGCGATTACCGCGACTGCATGCTCGACATCGGCATCTTCTCGGGCAATGACGTTCAGCAGCACCAGTGGGTTAATGCGTCCGTGCACGAGCAGGAGCTATAGGCTATTAGGCGGTTTTGTCGGCTTGGCGCCGCTTCGATGACGGCCCAGTCCTGTTGCGCCGAACCGCGCGACACCGCAGCGACTTGCCGGATGGCGAATCTGTGACATAATGGACAAGTTGCTTGCAAACAGGCAACATGGATGAGTGTCCGAGCGGTCTAAGGAGCACGCCTCGAAAGCGTGTGAGGGCGAACCCCTCCGCGAGTTCGAATCTCGCCTCATCCGCCCCAGGGCTTATTGAGAATCCTCGATAAGCCCTTCTCTTTTACCCCAACCCCTTGCAATCACTGGGTTTTGCGGAGGGTTGACTTGGCGTGGCCAGATATTAGCCCCCCGTGTCGGTCTCAAAGGACCGGTACAGGTTCAACCTGGGCGAACCCGCGGCGCTGGGAGGCACCATGCGACTTGACAAACGGTACGTATAATGCGTATTGTGAGGATGTGAGATTCAAAGAAGTTGAGAAGAGGGTACTTGCGGACGGATGGCGGCTCGTCGCCCAAAAGGGTAGCCACCGCCAATATGCCCACCCGACGAAACGTGGCAAGGTCACCATTCCCAAACACGGCGGCGATATCAATCCCAACATCGTCAGATCGATATGGAAACAGGCCGGTATCGACGAAAGGAGAACGAAATGAAACTCGCATACCCCATCATCCTTATACCGTGGGAAGCGCCGGAATCCGGCTACACCGTCGAAGTGCCCGACTTGCCCGGCTGCGTCACCGGCGGTGACACGCTCGCCGAGGCCCTGTTCATGGCCGAAGACGCCGCCAGCGGCTGGGTGCTCACCGAACTCGAAGCCGGACGCCCCGCGCCCAAGGCCAGCAACCCCGCCGACATCCACCCCGAGGAAACGACGGCCATGGTCAGCACCGTCGCCCTCGACATGGACGCCTACGCCGCCAAATACGGCAACAAGGCCGTGCGCAAGAACGTCACCATCCCCGCGTGGCTCGACACATGGGCCGAAAAAGCGGGCGTCAATTACAGCGGCACACTGCGCGACGCGCTCGAAGCCATGTACCAACGCCAGCCCGCCACCGCGTGACGACCACTGGCACCGCTCGTTTATTGCAAGCGCAGCAGAGCCGCGTCGAGTGAGGGATAGCCGAAATCGAATGCGCGCCAGAGGCGGCTGACGGCGGCGCTCGCCATCCATTCCTTCGAGGGGCGGGAAAGCGTTTCGGTTTGCGCCAGCGCGTCGAGCCAAGAGCGCGCGCAGTTCATCTCTACCGCCGCCGCGATCGGGGCGGTCAGCCCGGTGGCCGGGTCGTCGATGGCATCGGGATGGGCGAGCAACTGATCGACCGCATACACTTTCTGACGCGGGTCGCTGTCGGCGCCGGAAAGGGAGAACAGGCGTTGCGCCACGGTTTTATGGTTGTCCGCAATGGACAGCGTGGCGTTCGGCGTTTCGCGCGCGGCCAGCACCTCCATGCAGAAACCGGCGCGATCCTCCGCCAGCACAATACTCGACAGCGCGCTGGCGTCCATATTGATCTGCGCGACTTCGCTGAAATCCACGGTTTCGGGCGCGCCGGCCTCCAATCCCAGCCGGCCCGCCAGTCGCTCGCTTGCGTATGAGGCTTGCGCGGCGTGCACGATGCCCTCAGTCAGGCGCGTGGGGCAGGAAACGGCGACGGAGGTCCACGACTCGGCGGCGGCGCGCGCGGCCAGATATCGAATTATCAGCGGCCCGCCGGAACGATATGTGTCGCTGCTGCTCGTTGCGGATTGGTAGGAGCTTTCGCAAGTGCCGGCGCGCGCAGCCTCATCCACTTGCGCTTCGAGTTGGGGCATCGCGCAACCGCCCAAAGGCAACGTAATCGCGCAGATGGCAGCCGCCGCAAGTGCTCTTGCGCCGAAGGCCGAACCGTCCCGAAGTGTCTGCATAAAACAGTAGAGTAGACACTGACTATGACCATATGAGCGCGGCCAATAATTTAAAGGGAGGTCTTCGAGGTATGGAACTGGACCTGACGGGAATGCACAAGCTTGCGGCGGAGCAGGGGATCGACGCCGAAACGCTTGATGCTGCACTTGCCGAGGCGCTGCGCCTCGCCTATCTGAAGACTCCGCATGCCGCCAAGCATGCGCGCGTCGAACTTGACGAGCGCGCCGGCTCCTTCACGGTGTGGGCCGCCGATGAGATTCCCGGCACGCCCACCGAAGACAACCCGCATCCCGCCCCCACGTTGGGCGAGGAATATGACGATACTCCGAAGGATTTCGGGCGTCTGGCCGCGGCCACCGCGCGTCAGGTGATCACAATGCTGTTCCGCCGTGCCGAGGACGACAAGGTGTTTGGCGCGTTCAGCGGGCAGAAGGGCAAGCTTGTCACCGGCGTGGTGCAGCAGGACGCCAAGGATTCCTCCAATGTGCATGTCGCGGTGGGCGATGTTGAGGCTATTCTGCCGCGCCGTGAGCAGGTGCCCGGTGAGCATTACCGCCATGGCGAACGTCTGCGTGTGTATGTCGTCAATGTGGGTCGCGGCCTCAAGGGGGCGGAAATCACTGTGTCGCGTTCGCACCCGGAGCTGGTGCGTCGCCTGTTCGAGCGTGAGGTGCCGGAGCTGGTGTCGGGTGCCGTTTCGATTATGGCGATTGCCCGCGAGGCGGGTGCCCGCACGAAGATTGCCGTCAGGGCCAATACGGAAGGTGTCAATCCCAAAGGTGCGTTGATTGGCCCCGGGGGCGCGCGTGTGCGTGCCGTGATGGAGAACCTCGGTCAGGAGAAGATCGATATTGTCGATTATTCGGATGATCCGGCCAAGTTCGTGGCTTCCGCGCTTTCGCCGGCTATTGCCACCGATGTGCAGGTGATCAGCGAGAAGAACAAGACCGCCGTCGCCTTTATCCACGATGATCAGCTGTCGTTGGCCATCGGCAAGGAGGGGCAGAACGCGCGTTTGGCCGCCAAGCTCACCGGCTGGAAGATCGGCATCGAATCCACCGAGGCTCACGCCAAGAAGCTGAGCGAGCAGGCCGGAGAGTAATCCAGCGGCTTGAGTATGCTGGGGTCGGTATGCCGGGGGTAAGGAACGTCTGGCCGAATAATGATGAGGACACACACGATTATGGTCGCACGATGAACAGGCTCACCATTATCGAGCATTGACTGCGCGGGCGCGTGGTCACGGATAGGAGAACGAGTAGTGGCGAAACCACGCGTATATGAAATTGCCAAAGAGGTTGGCCTCGACAGCAAAGCCGTGCTGGAGAAGCTCAAGGAAATGGGGGAATTCGTCAAATCCGCATCCTCCACTGTGGAACCCCCTGTCGCACGTAAGTTGAAGGCCGCTTTGGCACCGAAGGGTGGTCAGGAAGCGCCGGCTCATAAGCCTGCCGCCAAGTCCGCCAAACCCGCCGCCGCGACTGCGACTGCCAAATCTGCCGCTAAACCCGCCTCCGAAATCGCGGCTCCCAAGCCAGCCGCCAAGCCCGTTGCCAAGCCTGCCTCCGCAACAACTGCGAAAGCGCCGGCGGCACCCAAGACTTCGAAAGCACATCACGGCGACAAGGCGACCCCGTCCCCTGCCGCGCCGGCCCCGGTCCCGCAGCGTCCGCACACTTCCGGCCCCCGTCCGGGCAACAATCCGTTCAGCCGCAAACAGGGCATGCGCGCACCCACGCCGGGTGACATTCCGCGCCCGCACCCGATGGCGCGTCCGAACGCGGGCAACAACGAAGGCGGTCGCGGTGGCTCGCGCGGCGGTGCACGAGGGGGCTCGCGCGGTGGATTCCGCGGCGGTCGTCCCGCGCAGGGTGCGCAAGGTGGGCGCCAAGGTGGCAACCAGTGGGGCCAAGGCCGTTCCGGCGGCCAAGGCGGCGGCTCGCGCGGCGGTTTCCACGGTGGCGGCGGCCAGCAGGGCGGCGGCTTCCAGAACAATATGCCGAGCAGCGGCCCCGCGCGTGGCGGCGGTCGTGGTCGCGGCGGTGCCGCAGGCGCGTTTGGTCGTCAGGGCGGCAAGTCCTCGAAGGCGCGTAAGAACAGGCTGGCGAAACGCCGCGAATATGAGGAGATCAAAGCACCGACCATCGGCGGCGTGCGCATTCCGCGCGGCGACGGCCAGGTGATTCGTCTGCGTCAGGGCGCAAGCCTTGCCGACTTGGCGGAGAAGATCAACGTCAATCCGGCCGCGCTGGTCACCGTGATGTTCCATCTGGGCGAGATGGCCACGGCCACGCAGTCGTTGGATGAAACCACCTTCCAGATCCTCGGCGAGGAAATCGGCTGGGACATCAAGCTCGTGTCCGCCGAAGAGGAAGACAAGGAGCTGCTGCAGCAGTTCGACATCAATCTGGACGAAGAGGAACTGCAGGACGACAAGGATTTGAAGCCCCGTCCCCCGGTGGTCACCGTCATGGGTCACGTCGATCACGGCAAGACCAGATTGCTCGACACCATCCGCCGCAGCAACGTCATCGAAGGCGAGGCCGGCGGCATCACCCAGCGCATCGGTGCTTATCAGGTGTCGGTCGATCTCGAGGGTGAGCAGCGCAAGATCACGTTCCTCGACACCCCTGGTCACGAGGCGTTCACCGCCATGCGTGCCCGTGGCGCGGAGCTGACGGACGTGGCGATTCTGGTGGTCGCCGCCGATGACGGCGTGATGCCGCAGACGGTCGAGGCCATCAACCACGCGCAGGCGGCTCATGTGCCGATCGTCGTGGCCGTCAACAAGATCGATAAGGAAGGCGCCAACCCCGACAAGGTGCGCGGCCAGCTCACCGAGTTCGGTCTTGTGCCTGAGGACTACGGCGGCGACACGATGTTCGTCGACATCTCCGCCAAGCAGGGCACCAATGTCAACAAGCTGCTCGAAGCCGTGCTGCTGACGGCCGACGCCGAACTGGACTTGCGCGCCAACCCCGATATGGATGCGCGTGGTGCCACCATCGAAGCCCGTCTCGACAAGGGACGCGGTGCCGTGGCGAGTGTGCTGGTGCAGTCCGGCACCCTGCATGTGGGCGACGCGATTGTGGCCGGCACCTCTTATGGCCGCGTGCGCGCCATGCTCGACGAAAACGGCAAGCCGATGAAGGAAGCCACCCCTTCCAGCCCGGTGCAGGTGCTCGGCCTGACCTCCGTGCCCACCGCAGGCGACTTGTTCCTCGTGGCTGGCGACGACCGCGCCGCGCGCCAGATCGCCGGCAAGCGCCAGGCCACCGAGCGCGCCGCCCAGCTTGCCAAGCGCCGCAAGATCGTCTCGCTGGAAAGCCTCAAGGAGCAGTTCGCCAAGTCCGAGGTGGACATGCTCAACATCGTTATCAAGGGCGATTCCTCCGGTTCCGTCGAGGCGTTGGAGGATTCGTTGATGAAGATCGAGGTGTCCGACGAGGTCGGCATCCAGGTCATTCACCGCGGCGTGGGCGCGATCACCCAGAACGACGTCAACCTCGCCACGGTCGACAAGGCCGTCATTATCGGCTTCAACGTGCGTCCGAATCGTCAGGTCGCCGATCTGGCCGACCGCGAGGGCGTGGAGATCAAGTACTATTCGATCATCTACAAGGCCATCGAAGACATCGAGGCCTCCCTGAAGGGCATGCTCAAGCCGGAATACGAAGAGGTCACCACCTCCCACTCCGAGATCCGCGAAATCTTCCGTTCCTCCAAGTTCGGCAATATCGCCGGCGTCATGGTGCAGGACGGCGAGGTCAAGCGCGGTACGAAGTGCCGCATTCTGCGCAACGGCGTGGCCACGGTCAACGACCTGGAGATTTCCTCGCTGCGTCGTTTCAAGGACGACGTGCAGTCCGTCAAGGAGGGCTACGAGGCCGGCATCAACCTCGGCACCTTCAACGACATCGAGCTCGGCGACATCATCGAGACCTTCGAGATGCGCGAAATCGAACGCAAGTAGTCGCTCATGGCAGGAACCAACCCGCGCGCCGCGCGTATCGCGGCTTTGATCCAGCGAGTTATCGCCTCTTCGATGGAAGCGCAGTTGCATGACAAGCGACTGGCGAATATCACCATCACCGAAGTGCGCGTGACGAACGACCTGCAGATCGCCAAGGTGTATTGGACGCAACTTGGCCATGAGGGTCGTGAGGACGGCGAACGCAAACGCGCCCAACAGGCGCTTGACCAAGCGAAGGGCCGGTTGCGCTCGCTGGTGGGCGCGAAGGCCGGTCTGCGCTTGACCCCGCAGCTGCAGTTCGTGTTCGACGAAGTGCCCGGCGAGGCTCACGAGATCGAAGATATTCTCGCCGTGGCGAAGAAGCGTGACGCCGAACTCGCCAAAACCCGTGCCAGCGCGCAATATGCGGGCGATGTCGACCCATACAGGCACGATGATGCCGACGAGCAGACCGGCGACGAGGGCAATGGCGAATACTGAATTGTCATCCGGCCTGTTGCTGGTGGACAAACCGCGAGGCGTGACCAGTTTCGACGTGGTCGCGGCGGTGCGCGGCGCGTTGCGCATCAAGAAAGTGGGGCACGCCGGCACGCTCGACCCGATGGCCACCGGCTTGCTGGTCGTCGGCTTCGGCCACGCCACGCGCCTGCTCAACGCCATCGTCGAGCACAGCAAAACCTATGAGGCCACGATTCGACTGGGCTTGACCACCGACACCGACGACGCGGAAGCCGAGCGATGCAAGCGCGGCGGCGCGAGCGTCGAGAGCTTAACCGAAGGGCGCATCGAATCCACTATTGCCGAGCGCTTCCTGGGCCATATCGAACAAGTGCCCAACAGCTTTTCGGCCATCAAAATCAACGGCCAACGCGCCTACGACCTCGCGCGCGACGGCAAGGACGTCGAGCTGAAAGCCCGACCCGTCACCATTGACGAGTTCACGGTATTGGCGGCGCGCCGCGGCTGGGCGAATATGGACGAACCCGCCAGCGCATTGAGCCAAGTCGCGCTGGCAGGTGAACTGGTGCCCGTCGTCGACATCGATGTGCGCGTGAGTTGTTCGTCCGGCACATACATTCGCGCGTTGGCGCGTGATCTCGGCGCCGCGCTTGGGGTCGGCGGCTACCTGACCCGCTTGCGCCGCACTCGCGTGGGGCGTTTCGCCCTGCCCGACGATGCCAGCGGGCTCGCGGTTGCGCGTAATGGCCAGACGCATATCGTCACCGCGCATACCGAAGCGAAGACCTTCACCAACCGCCAGGGCGAAATCATCATCCGCAATCGCGCGATATTGGACATACCCGGCGAAACCGGTGCCGCGCGCGGCGAATGGCTGCGTGCCCACGCCCTGAGCATGCTCGAGGCCGCGCAAGGTTCCATGCCCACGATGCCCATCAGCGCCGACGAGGCTGCCGAACTGCGCTTCGGAAGGCGCATCGGGCGCACGCTCGAACGCGACGCGGTGGCGTATGTGCCGGCCGAAGCCGATGCGCCCGCCGACGTGGTGGCCATCGTCACCGCCGCCAACGCGCACCAAGCCAAACCCGTCACGGTATTCCCGGCCATATAGCCCGGGGCGTTGCCGCGCGCTGGTAAAGTGGACGCGGCCGAACCCGACAACACACGAGGAACAACGCACATGAACATCACCACCCTGACCCCCGACGACAATGGCGATGTCGATTGGCCCAGCGCTGATAACGACCGCCGCGTGGTGGTCACCTTGGGTGCGTTCGACGGCATGCATTTGGGGCATCAGGCGGTGGTGCGCCGCGTGGTCGAGCTGGCGCACCGGCACGATGTCGGCTCGGCGGTGATTCTGTTCGACCCGCGCCCGGCGTTCGTGCATGCAAGCGGTGGCTCCGACACCGGCTCCGACACCAACAACCCCATCGACACCGACGCATTGACCGGCGTTGACGAGCGGCTCAACCGCCTGGAGGAACTCGGCGTCGAGCAGGTGTATGTGGTGCATTACACGCTGGCGTTCGCCTCGAAATCCTATATTTTCTTTCTCGGTCAGCTCACCGGCAAACTCGGCATGCGCACGCTGGTGCTGGGATCCGACGCCGCGATGGGCGAGGGCCGCAAGGGCGACATCAAGGCCATTGCCAACTTGGCCGCGGCCACCGGCGTGTTCGAGCTGGACGTGGTGGACGACCGCGGCCCGGGCGAAGTGCGCATTCCGCGCGATTGGACGCCTGAGGCTCCCGATGCGCCGGGCGAACCTGCCGACCCGTTGGCCGATGCCAGCAAAGCCGAGCGGCGTGCGTGGAGCAAGAAGCACCAAGCCAAGGCCACTCGCGCCTGGAGTTCGAGCAATGTGCGCTATCTGCTCGCTCATGGGCGCGTCCGCGAGGCCAATGCGATTCTGGGTCACTGTCATGCGGTGACGGGTGAAGTGGTGCATGGTGAGGAGCGCGGGCGATCCATCGGCTTCCCGACGGCGAATCTCGGCGATCAGGTGACTGGCTATCTGCCGGTGGACGGCGTATATGCCGGTTGGCTGGTCGATATGGGTGTGGCGGATATGGGTGTGGCCGAAAGTGAATCAGCGGGGCGGAATACGACGCAAGATGCTCCCAGATGGCCAGCCGCCATCTCCATCGGCACCAAGCCGACCTTCAGCAAGACGACCGGGCTTCACGAGCGGGTGGTGGAGGCGTATTGCATCACCGAAGACTGGCTGGAACTTTACGGGCACACCGTGCGCGTCGAGTTCGCCGGATTCCTGCGCCCGCAAGTCCGCTTCGACGGCCCGGACGAACTCACCGCCGAACTCAAGCGCAACGTCGAGGAAACCAAGCGCCTGACGGCCTGATATCGTCTGGGACTCACAACCCCAACGCGCCCAACGCGCCCAACGCATCGCGCAAGTGTGCGACTTCAACAATCCGCAATCCGGCCACATCCGCGCGCTTGCGCATGGGCGGCACCACGGCCACCGTGAAGCCAAGCCTGGCCGCCTCGCGCAGGCGGTATTCCAAACGCGGCACCGGCCGCACCTGCCCGGTGAGCGAAATCTCCCCGATGGCGCAGGTGGTGCGGGCGATCGCCGTATGCTTCGCCGCGCTCGCCAACGCCGCCACAATCGCCAGATCGCAACCCGGCTCCTTGGCCTGACCGCCCGCAATAGTGGAAATATACAGATCGTTGCCCAACAGATTCAGCCGGCCGTGGCGATACAGCACGGCGGCGAGCATGGCGATGCGATTGGCATCCACCCCATTGACCGCACGGCGCGGGGCGGGCAGCACCGAATCGGTGACCAGCGCCTGCACCTCGATGGGCAGCGAGCGGTGCCCATCCAACGTGAACGTCACGCACGTGCCCTCAACGGGCGCGGCGGCCCCACCCTCGCCGCCCGAAAGGAACAGCCCAGCCGGGTCGCGCACCTCTTCGATGCCCTCGCCGCTCATATCAAAGCAACCCACTTCATCAGTGGGTCCAAAGCGGTTTTTCACCGCGCGCAACATGCGCAACGCGGTTTCGTTGTCGCCCTCGAACTGGCAAACCACGTCCACCAGATGCTCCAACGTGCGCGGGCCGGCAATCGAACCGTCCTTCGTCACATGCCCGACGAGCAGCACCGGCACATCCAGCGTTTTCGCGGTGTCGATCAAAGCGCTCGCCACCTCGCGCACCTGCGTGGAGCCGCCCGAAATGCCGTCGACATCCTGCGAAACGATGGTCTGCGCCGAATCGACGATGGCCAGTGTAGGCTTATATTGCTCAATCAACCCCAGCACGCACGACAGATCGGTGGTGGCGGCGAGCAGAAGGTTATCCTCCACCGCGTTGATGCGCGTGGCGCGAAGGCGCACCTGCGCCTGTGATTCCTCGCCGGAGATATACAGCACGGTGCTTTCGGTGCCACTGTTGTGCGCGCGAGCCACATTGCCCGCGGTCTCCAGCAGCAGCGTAGACTTGCCGATACCGGGTTCGCCGGCCAGCAGCACCACCGAACCGGGCACGATGCCGCCGCCGAGCACGCGGTCGAACTCCGAGAATCCGGTGGGAATGCGCTTCACTGTTTCGGTGCCGACTTGGGTGATGGCCGTGGCTGCTGCGACGGTTCCGGCTCGCGTGCGTGAGGTGCGCCCCGGCTCGGCTATGATGGTGGTGCGCGATCGCGCCGCGGGCCGTGCCTCGTGGAACTCCTCGACGGTGCCCCATTGCCCGCATTCGGGGCAGCGCCCCATCCACTTCGCCCCGCTCCAGCCGCATTCGGAACACAGATATTGCACGCTTGCTTTTGCTGCCATGCCTCCAGCCTAACCCGAGGAAGTACCATCTTGGCGTCTCGTTGTCTATTTGCAAGTGCGACATTCGTTAAATTGGGAATTGCCAGAAAAGCCGTCTGTTCTCAGTGTGCGTTGCTATCGTTCTCGGTCTGCTTCAAGTCGCAGTGCCCATCGTTTTCGTTCTTAGTTTGCCTGCGGGTCGCAGTGCTTATTGCTATCGTTTTCGGTTTGTTCGTCAGGTTTGTGTGTTGTTTGGCTATTGCGGTGTTTGGCGGCGGATGTTGCCGTGTTCGACACCCCGGACGAACAGCCCAGTGGGCTGTTCGTGTCGATATCAACGGACGGCGTCATTTTGCGGTAATAGATCATTCCCGTGTCCTCTGTAGACCCATGCCGACGCGGCGAACTCGTTTCCTGCGTGTCTGAGTCACAGTGTGCGTTGCTATCGTTCTCGGTCTGTCTTGAGTCGCAGTGCTACTGCTATCGTTCTCAGTTTGTCTCGGGTTGCAGTGCTCGTTGTTTCGTTCTTAGTGGGTTCCGTTCAGTTTTCGTGTTGCTTGATCGGCTCCGGTGTTTGGCGGCGGATGTTGCCGTGTTCGACACCCTCCGGGCCGGTAGGCCAAGTCTTACGTCTCACACGGCAACATCCGCCTAGGGGCATCTTGGCGTAGCCGGTTCAGCACGCCTTGGGCCCCCGCTGGCGGGGGCTGGCCGAGCGTATGCGAGGTCTGAGGGTGGTTTCACCGGGCACGTGTCTGGTTTGACCACCCTCAGTCGCGCAGACGCGCGACAGCTCCCGCCAGCGGGAGCCCTAGGCTGATCCGTCCCTCGCCTTCTCCGTCACGTCGAGGGATTCGGGTGGGCTTGTTCCTTTTTGTGGCGTGTCTTTTTTCTGGGGTTTGGTTTTTGGCGGGACTGGTGGTTTTCGGGGGTTTATGTCGATTGCTGGGACGTGAGTTTTGCGATCTCGCTGTCGCGGGGGGGGGTAGCTTTCAGGGCTAT
>NZ_JAAIIJ010000017.1 GCF_012932445.1 Bifidobacterium panos | reverse complement strand
CGCGTTACCCCCAAACAGACATAGACGACTTTCGGAGCGGATGTCGCTGTGTGAGACGTAAGACTTGGCCTACCGGCCCGGAGGGTGTCGAACACGGCGACATCCGCTCCCAAGACACGTACATTGCTTAATCTAACGTGCTTTCCCGTTGTCTTGGTTGCCGGTAGGCGTGCTGGGAACGGGATAGATGGCCACTGCGACTCGGGAGTGTGCTGGGGACGATGTTGTTGCCTTGGCGCAATGGCACAGAGGCCACGGGAATGGCCTGTTTTCGTTATATGGCGTCGCCCTTTGATGTCGGTACGAACAGTCCACTGGACTGTTCGTCTGGAGGGTGTCGAACACGGTAACAACCGACCCCAGACACGTACATTGCTTATATTTAACGTGTTTTCCCGTTGTCTTAGTTGCCGGTATGCACCTGAGAACAGGTTGCTTTGGGCACCGTGTTTGGGCTTGCGTCAATCACGTGTTTGGTGTCGCGCGCTCGCGACGCTATCGCTGCTCGCTGTTACGCACAACGCACTGCGTTGTGCGTCAAATTCGCCCGCTTTGCGTACACTGGACAATCATGGCTGAAGTTGTTGAAAATACTGAGAATGAAGCGGATGAAGCCGCTCCCCGAATGACCACCGTCGAGCGCGCCGAAATGCTGCTCGAACAGGATGCCGCCATCACCGGCCGCATCAAAAGCGGTGCCACGCTGGACGAGGCGATCGACCCCTCCAACAAGGAATTCGGCCCGCAAGCCCACCCCGAACAGGTGCAAATGCGCGTGGCCAAGCGCGCCCTGATGCTCGATAACGGTATCAACCCCTACCCGGTCTACCTCGACGTGACCGACACCATCGAAGCCGTGCGCGCCAAATACGACGGCAAACTCGAGGCCGGCGAGGAAACCGAAGACATGGTGGGCATTGCCGGTCGCGTGCTGTTCATCCGCAACGCCGGCGGCCTCAACTTCGTGCAACTCGCCGCGGGCGACGGCACCAAAATCCAGGGCATGATCTCCAAGAAGGAAATCGGCGCCGACTCGCTCAAACAATTTAAGCAACTGGTCGACCTGGGCGATCACCTCTATCTTAAGGGCCGCATCATCTCCTCCAAGACGGGCGAGCTGTCCGTATTCGCCACCGAGTGGGCGATTGCGGCCAAGGCACTGCAGCCACTGCCAGCTTTGCACAAGGAGCTGAACGAAGACACCCGCACCCGCAAGCCTTATATTGGCATGATCGCCGACGAGAATATTTCCAATATGGTGCGCAACCGCTCCAAGGCAGTCGCCTCGCTGCGCCGCACCTTCGATAACCACGATTTCCTCGAAGTCGAAACCCCGATGCTGCAAACCGTGCACGGAGGCGCCGCCGCCCGCCCGTTCACCACGCATATGAACGCCTTCGACCTCGACCTTTATCTGCGCATCGCGCCTGAACTGTTCCTGAAGCGCTGCCTGGTCGGCGGCATCGACCGCGTGTTCGAAATCAACCGCGACTTCCGCAACGAAGGCGTCGACGCCACGCACGCGCCCGAGTTCACGATGGTCGAGGCCTATCAGGCTTACGGCACTTACGATACTATCGGCCAGCTGGTCAAGGAGCTCGTGCAGCAGACCGCCTTGGATGTCTTCGGCTCGCACAAGGTCACGCTGCTCGACGGCACCGAATATGACTTCGGCGGCGAGTGGAAGACGATGAGCATGTACGATTCGCTTTCCGAAGCGCTGGGCGAGCAAATCGTGCCGAACGGCGGGCCGGACGCCCCCGGCACTTCCGTCGAGCACTTGGGCGAAATCGCCGACAAGCTCGGCGTCGAGCGCGACGACGTGGAGAACCACGGCAAACTGGTCGAGCATCTCTGGGAGCACTTCTACGAGGATAAGCTCTATGAGCCGACTTTCGTGCGCGATTTCCCCGTCGAAACCTCCCCGCTGGTCAAGGGCCACCGCTCCAAGCCCGGCGTGGTGGAGAAGTGGGATCTGTATGTGCGCGGCTTCGAGCTGGCCACCGGCTACTCCGAGCTCAACGACCCGGTGGTGCAGCGCGAGCGTTTCGTCGCCCAAGCCAAGGACGCGCTCGCCGGCGACGAAGAGGCGTGCGACATCGACGAGGACTTCCTCGAAGCGCTCGGCGTGGGGATGCCTCCCGCCGGCGGCATGGGTATGGGCATCGACCGCTTGCTTATCGCCCTGACCGGCGCCACGATTCGCGAAACCATCACGTTCCCGTTGGTCAAGCCGCTGGTGGCCTAGCCGCCGCTGCTCAAACCACTGCTGGTTAAGCCACTGCTCAAGCCGCCGCTGGCCTGAGCGCCTTATCGGGGGAAGGTTAATTCCCTTTGCTCGCGCTCGCTGCGTTGCGTATAGTGAGCCAGCATGGGGATTATGATTTGGGTTCGCGGCGCTCGTCCGAAGACGTTGCCGCTGAGTTTGGTACCGGTGTGTATTGGCGCGACGCTGTCGTGGCCCGGCGTGTTCAGGTATTCGCAAGGCGGCACGGCTTCGCACAGTCCGTGCCCGATGTTTGGTGGCCAACGCGACCTCGGCAGTGAGAGCGTCGGCATCTGCGCGACCTCGGTTGGCTGGTATGTCGCGGTGACGTTGCTGTGCGCCGGCGTGGCGCTGTTTGTGCAGATCGCCACGAATTTCGCCAACGACTATTCGGACGGCATTCGGGGCACCGACGAAGGGCGGGACGCGCGCCAGCCCGAGGGCGCCAGCCCGGCGCGTTTGGTGGCTTCCGGCGTGCCGCCCAAGCAAGTGCTGACAGCCGCCGCAATCAGCGCGCTGCTCGCCTGCATCTGCGGTTTGCTGGTCGTTGCGCTCACCGGCT
This sequence comes from Bifidobacterium panos, assembly GCF_012932445.1. Classification (GTDB taxonomy): domain Bacteria; phylum Actinomycetota; class Actinomycetes; order Actinomycetales; family Bifidobacteriaceae; genus Bifidobacterium; species Bifidobacterium panos. The sequence continues at coordinate 20,088 of NZ_JAAIIJ010000017.1, read as the reverse complement.
ATTGGTGGTTCATCGGCGTCGGTTTCGCGTGTCTCGCCGCCGGCTGGTTCTATGTGGGAGGCAAACATCCTTACGGCTATCGCTACATGGGCGAGCCGTTCGTGTTCGTCTTCTTCGGCCTGGCCGCCACTTGCGGCACCATGTATGCCCTGAGCGGCACGGTGTCCCTCAGCGGCTTGTGGGGTGGCACGGCTGCGGGTCTGCTGGCTATGGCTGTGCTGTGCGTCAATAATCTGCGCGACCTCGAAAGCGATATGAAGCACGGCAAACGCACTTGGATGGGCTTCATGGGTCGGTCGATCGGCACATGGTTCGCCGTCGCGTTGATGCTTGCCGCACCCACGTTGGCGACGCTGTACTGCCACCTGCTCTATCCGACCCAATGGGCCGGAGCGCCCCACAATACCGGGGAACAGGAGATCGCGTGGAACGTGCTGATCAGCACCCTCACGATGGCGGTGTTCATCATATTGTGGGTGCTGTGCGTGGCCGCCGCCATCGCCATACGCCGCAAGAAATATGCAGACGCGTTCCCCTTGTGTATATCGAGCGCGGTCGCTCTTGCCGCCGCTTTCGCCTGTTCCTCCATGTTCATGTAGTGCTGTCGAAGTGCCGCCGACTCCGATTTGCGCACCGTTTTGGCATAGCCAAGCGCTAGACTGGCAACCATGACTTACAAACTAATATTGCTCCGCCATGGGCAGAGCGCATGGAACAAAACCAATCAGTTCACCGGCTGGGTCGATGTCCCGCTGACCGAGCAGGGTGTCGAGGAAGCCAAGAATGGCGGCCGCTTGCTCAAGGAGAAGAACGTCCTGCCGGACATCGTCTTCACTTCGATGCTGCGCCGCGCCATCAACACCGCCAATGTGGCGCTGGATGAGGCCGACCGTCTGTGGATTCCCGTTCAGCGCAGCTGGCGCTTGAACGAGCGTCATTACGGCGCTCTGCAGGGCAAGAACAAGACCGAAATCCGCGAGGAATACGGCGACGAGAAGTTCATGCTGTGGCGCCGCTCCTATGCCACCCCGCCGCCGGACATCGATCCGAACGACGAGTACGCGCAGAACGGCGACCCGCGCTACACTGGCGACCCGGTGCCGGAGGCCGAGTGCCTGGCCGATGTGGTCAAGCGCGTCGAGCCGTATTTCAAGTCCGACATCGAGCCGGAGCTCAAGGCTGGCAAGACGGTGCTGATCGCCGCGCACGGCAACTCGCTGCGCGCCATCGTGAAGATGCTTGACAACCTCTCCGAAGAGGAGATCGCCAAGGTCAACATCCCCACCGCCATGCCGTTGCTGTACGAGCTGGACGAGAACTTCAAGCCGATTAAGCCGCGCGGCGAATATCTCGACCCGGAGGCCGCCGCCGCTGGTGCCGCCGCCGTCGCCGCCCAGGGGCAGAAGTGATTTTTCTTTCCCTAAAGCAAGGGTAATCAACATAAAGGGACGTCCCATCCGGGGCGTCCCTTCTGCTATTCGTTATCTGCTGCTTGTCATAAGGCCTTTTTGAGTCGGCCAATCAAATCAGGTTCAGTCGATCATGCCCTCTTCGTCGCGACTCGGCTCCTTGGACGGGTCGAACCCGGAAACGATGAACACCACCTGACGCGCGGCGGACACGGCGTGGTCGCCCAGGCGCTCAAGGAACCGGCCGAGCAGCACCACGTCGATCATCTGCTGACGGCTCATCTCCACGCTCTCGTCCAACGCCAGCGCGAAGGTCTTCTGATGCATCGCGTCGAGCTTGTCGTCTTCCAGAATGATGCGTTCGGCGGTCTTCGCGTCACGATCGGCCAGCATGCTCACCAAGTCGTCGCTGGTGGCGTCGAGGAATTCCTGCATCTGCTCGAACACCCCCTTGGCCTCGTCGGGCAGCGGGGAAGCCGGGTAGGTGCGGCGCGCGGTTTCGGCCACATGCTTGGCCAAATCGCCCATGCGCTCGAAAGTGGTGGCCAGCCGCATCGTGGAAACCACCACGCGCAGATCGGTGGCGACGGGGCTTTGCTTGGCCAGCAGACGCACGCACTGATCGACCACGCTGTCCTTGCGGGCGTCAAGCTCGGCGTCCCCGTCGATCACGGTCTGCGCGGCTTCGACGTCCGCGTTGAGCAGCGCCTCGCCCGCGCCGCGAATCGCCTTGCGCACGCCTTGCGCCATGTGGTCGAGATCGTCGGCGACGGCTTGCATCTCCTCGTTAAAGATCACGCGCATTGTTTTTCAGCCTTTCTTATTTCTTGTTTTTCGCTGGTTCAACTTGCTCTAAGTCTATCGAGCGCCGTCGCCGGTTGGGTGGCGTATCGCATGAAGTTGGTTTATTGTTCAACCGGATGTTTACCCGACGTTCATATTGCTTCATGCATATTGCCTCGCGCATATTGCCTCGCGCATATTGCCTCGCGCGTATTGCTTCATGCATATTGCTTCATGCATATTGCCTCATGTCGTGCCCGATATGAAACAATACTGCTATGTCAGATTCGCCATTGCCCTCTATTGCGGTGTTTGTGGTATTCGCCGTCATTGGGCTGGCTGTTGTCTTGCTGGTCTTCCTGGCGCTGGTCGAACGGCTTGAACCGCTGTTCGAGCGTTGGTTGCAGGGGGTTTCGCCCGCTCAATGGTTTGGTGATATATTCCGCCGTTTTCGCAAGCGCCGCCGTCGCGGCAGCCGTCGTGGCGGCCGTCGCAGCGAGGATGACGACGATGATGATCCGGACGATGCGACGCTGTCCCTGCTCTCGATTCTGCCGAGCGCCTCGCTGATCGTGGACCGCAACGATGATGTCATTACCGCCAATCCGCAAGCCTATCGGCTGGGCATTATGGAGGACGACCGCATCGTCGACGAACAGGTGCTGGCCGCGGTGCGCGAGGTGCGCGCCAATGGTGGCCGGCGTTTGTTCGACGTGCAGACGACGACTGCACAGCGTTTCGTCGACCTGAATGGTTCCCAGGGTGGTTCCCAAGGTGACTCCCAAGAAGGTGGCTCCCAGAGCGAGGACGCCCTAAGCGTGCGCGGCGTGCGGCGTCCAAATTGGCTCAAGGTCACGGTGGGGCGCATCGATGAGCGCTTCGTGGTCGTGCTGCTGGACGACGTGAGTGAAAGCGTGCGGTTCGCGCAGATTCGAGATGCCTTTATCGTCAACGTTTCCGAGCAGCTGCTCGGCCCCACTCAGGCGCTGGGAAAGCTCGCCGACGAGCTCGAGCGTGACGATCTGGACACGGCGCGCATTCGCGCCACCGCGCATGAGGTGCGTTCCACGTCGGGCCATCTCAATCACATGGTGTCCGATTTGCTGTTGCTGATCAAGGCGCAGGAGCCAATCACCCCCAGCATGGCGAACCGCATCAATGTGATGGAACAGCTCGACGCCGTGGCCGAGCGAATCCAGTCGCCTGATGTGCGTGTGGTTGTGCGGGGCGATCATGAGTTGATGGTCAACGGTGATGCGGAACAGATTCGCACCGCCGTGACCAAACTGGTCGAAAATGCCGTTCAATATTCGCCGCAAGGCGGCCATGTGAGCGTGTCGGTGGAACGCGACAAAACCGGCGGCAATGCGGTGATTCGCGTGATCGATCAGGGCAAGGGCATCGCCAAGGCGGAGCAGTCGCGCATTTTCGAGCGCTTCTATCGCGGCGCGGATCAGAGCGCGCGCAGTGCGGACGGTGTGGGTTTGGGGCTGGCCATCGTCAAGCATGTGGCGCTCACCCATCACGGCACCGCGGCGGTTTGGTCGTCCCCGGGGCAGGGAAGCACGTTCAGCCTCACGCTCCCTTTGGCTCGTTGATTAGACTCTACTGGGGTTGGAATCCCCTCTGACGGGAGCTGCCGGCCGCAGATGATATGACAAGCTGACAGGTCAACTGGTCAACTGATCAACAGACTGTAAGGGTGTCTGCGTAAAGGTATCCGCGCTATTCCCCCAAACGCCGGTAATCCCACCGGTCGAAATGCTCCCAAACAAGCATCAACATGCCGAACAGCACACCGAACGCGCAGATAATCAGCGCATCATTCAGCCCATCAACCCCCACGGCAACCAGCACGCCGAAGACAATCAGCGCCACAACCCACAGTGCCGTGCCGATGAGAAACACCTTGCGCAAATCCACGCGCACCGGCTTGGGCGCGCTTTTGCGCACGGCCGGGTCGACAATCGGAGCGAATCTCATAAGCACAACCTTACAGCCTTACAGCCTTACAGCCGCTCGACCACATAATCGATGCAGCCGGTGAGCGCGAGCACGTCTGCCGGCTCGATGGAGGGGAACACACCGATGCGCAGCTGGTTGCGCCCCAGCTTGCGATACCCCCCCGTGTCCATAATGCCGTTGTCCCTCAACGCCGACACCACCTGATAGGCGGGAATCGATTCGTCCAGATTGATGGTGACCACCGCGTTCGAGCGCGCGTCGGGATCGGTGACGAACGGCTCGGCGTAGTCGCTCCGTTCCGCCCAGGAATACAGCATCGAGGCGGATTTGGCGCACCGCGCGGTGGCCCAGTCCATGCCGCCGTTGTCGTTAAGCCAGCGCACCTGATCGTCCATCATGATCAGCGTGGCGATGGCGGGCGTGTTCAGCGTCTGGTTTTTGCGCGAGTTGTCCAGCGCGCTGGACAGCGAGAGGAATGGCGGCACCCAGCGGTTCGTTTCGGGAAGGTTCACGTTGGCTTCCAGGCGGGCGGCGCGCTCGATGGCCGCGGGGGAGAGGATGGCCCACCACATGCCGCCGTCGGAGCCGAACGCTTTTTGCGGGGAGAAGTAATAGGCATCGGTTTGGCTGATGTCGACGGGCAGCGAGCCCGCGGCCGAGGTGCCGTCGATCAGCGTGAGCGCGCCCTGCTCCATGCTGCCCTCGACGCGGCGCACGGGGGCCGCCACGCCGGTGGAAGTTTCGTTGTGCGCCCAGCAATAGGCGTCCACATATTCGGTGCGCTCGGGCAGGCAGTAGCTGCCCGGCTCGACTTCATAGACGACCGGATCCTCCAAAAATGGCGCAATCGCAGCGGACTTGGCGAACTTGGCGCTGAACGAGCCGTAGCTGCCGAACGCCGCCTGACGGGTGATCAGCGAGGCGCAGGCGATTTCCCAGAAGCAGCTCGCCCCCCCGTTGCCGAGCGCAATCTCATAGTCATCGGGCAGATGGAAGAACTCTGCAAGACCCTCCCGAATCGATCCAACGAGGTCGCGCACTGGACGCTGACGGTGCGACGTGCCCAGCAGTGTGGTGGTGCCGGCGTTGAGCGTGGCGACCTGCTCGGAGCGGATTTTGCTCGGCCCGCAGCCGAAACGGCCGTCTTCAGGCAGCATATCGTTGGGAATCTTCAATGTATTGGCCATATCTCCCACCCTAGCCGTCAGTGCGGATGGGGCGCGCAACGTCTCAAAAACGAGGGGTGTGGTCGGTGGGCGGCATGGTCGCTATGGTCGGCGTTATGGTCGCTATGGCTGGTGCGTGCGCCTGTGATTACTCGGTGATTACTCGGTGTGTCGCCGTATGGGTATGGTGCGCGGTAGAGTGGCCGAATGTGATGAGAATGTGCGGCCCATGCGCATGTGTGGGACGCTCTATCGAAACCACAAGGAGTGATTGTTTATGAGGCATGCTGCACGCAAGGCGGCTAAGACTTCAAGCACATCCCGACGTTCTCGAATGGCGCACGCTGCGCTTAAGGTTAAGAGCAAGAAGGTCGAGGGCAATGGTGCCGTGATTGGTCTTGAGACCGCAGTGCTCGACAAGCTGAACGAGATTGCGCCCATGACCCGCCGTTCCATGCGCGAAGCTGCGCGTAACGCGGAACGTCACAATATGCTGATGGGTTCGGCTTCGTTGGCCGCTTTGGTCGGCACTGCCGCCGCCGCGATGGCTTTCGCCAATCCTGACGAGCGCGTGACGCTGGCCTCGGACGCTTCCACGACCACCACGCAGATGCAGCGTGTTTCCGCCGCGGCTTCCCGTTCCGACGTCCGTTCCTCGCTTGATGCGGATACGGACACAGCGGATACGTCGGCCACCGCGACTCAGCAGACTTTCAACGAGGGCGTTTGGTCGCTTGGCGACGCCAATGCCAATCTTGACGTCAGCCAGATGTCCCGCTCTTCGGCCAACAATCCCAATGTGGCCAAGCTGATGGATGAAGACAACAGCGCGTTGCCCTCCGGCTTCAATCCCAATCACGCCACCGGCGACAGCGGCAACGCCTATGAGTCCGGCCAGTGTACGTGGTGGGCGTATGTGCGCCGCCAGCAGCTCGGTCTGCCGGTGGGTTCCCATTTCGGCAACGCCAATATGTGGGCTTCCAGCGCCCGCTCCCTTGGCTACTGGGTGGACAACACCCCGCGCCATGTGGGCGACATCGTGGTCTTCGCTTCCGGTCAGGAAGGCGCCAGCTCCACGTATGGCCATGTGGCTGTCGTCGAGAAGATCAACGAAGACGGCACCATCACCATCTCGGAATGCAATGTTTCCGGCAAGAGTGGTACTTCCACGAGGACGCTGTCCAAGGTTTCCAGCTTCGAGTACATCCACTACTGATACTTCGCGATGCTTGTGCGTCGCTTGTGCGATGCTTGTGTGTCGTGACGCTTGTGCGTTGTGTCGCTTGTGTGATACTTGTGCGTCGCACCGGTTGGCGCGGCGTGTCGCGTGTTATTGCTACAAAACTCGAGGCTCAGCCGTCGCGTTTGGAGCCCCTCGCTGGTAATGTGTGGAAGCGATGAAGAGCACAAAACGTATCGTGTCGATGTTCAGTGCCGCCGCAATCGTGTGCGCCGCTTTTGTCGCTGTTGTTCCGGTCGCCACCGCAGCCAGCTCGGGTGCGGTCACTGCTTCCGAGCGCTCATTCCCCGCAACCACTGCGGGGCGCAGGAATCTGCTTAACGAGGCTACCTCCACTGAAGTCGAAGAAGACTCCAACTGGGGCGGCATCGAAACTCTCGACGTGCCGAAGACCAAGTCTCAGGCGGAAAAGGACGCCGAGGCCGAGCAAGAGCGCCAAGCTGCCGCCCAACGTCAGGCAGCTGCCCAGCGTCAGGCTGATTCCAGTGCCACCACTTCCAGTTCCACGACTTCCAGCTCCGCAGCTTCCCGTTCCTCCACGCGAACTTCGCTGCCTGAAGTGCCGTCGAGCAAGAACGGCAGCGCCATCGCCGAATATGCGACTAAGTTCCAAGGTTATCCTTACGTCTCTGGCGGCAATACGCCGAGCGGTTGGGATTGCTCCGGTTTTGTTCAGTATGTGTTCTCGCAGTTCGGTATTAACCTTCCGCACTCTTCCAGTAGCCAGGCAATGGCTGGCGTCGCAGTCGCCAGTTTGGACCAAGCCCAGCCCGGCGATATCCTCGCAAATAGTTCGCACGCCGCCATCTATATCGGCAACGGCATGGTGATGAACGCCATGAATCCCTCGCAGGGCACAAACATCTCGTCCACTGCCGTGTTCTCGGGGTCTTACTCGATTCGCCGCATCCTCGAATAGATTTTTTATCTGTATCTGTTGGGGCGCGTTCCGATTGGGGCGCGTCTTTTGTTTGCTTGTTTGCGCCGGTTTTGCAAGCGCTTTATATCGCATATATCGCGTATGAACACGAGCGCGGCAAACCGCTGAGTGTCGCTTAATGGCTGTCACAAGTATCGAGAGGTATTCTTGGAAGCACAAACAGCGCAGTGCCGTCAGGCGTCGCGCGATTATTCAAGGAGATCGTCATGATGAACGACAAGGCCATTCTCGTCGGTGTGGACGGATCGAACGCCAGCTACAAGGCCACATGGTGGGCGGCGAATTACGCCAAGCACGCGGGGCTCACGCTGCAGATCGTCTGCGCGTATTCCCTGCCCAGCTATGCGGCCGTGAGCTTCGACGCCACATACACCGCCATGGGCGACGACAACGCGGCTCACAGTGACGCCCAGGAGATCCTCTCGAAGGCGAAGGCCATCGCCGACGAGCAGGGCGTCGAGGCCGCCACACTGATTGTCACCGGCGACCCGGCTTCCGTGTTCGTGGAGCTGTCGCGCAACTACAATCTCATCATCATCGGCAACCGCGGCAAGGGCGGCCTTGCCGAACGGCTGCTCGGCACCACCTCGTCGAGCCTGCCGGCCTACGCGTATTGCCCAATCGTCGTCGTGCCCTACACCGACGACGACGGCAACCTGATGCACCTGAACAACACCATCACCAAGGTGGCCGTCGGTGCCGACGAATCCAAGTGGGGCCTGAAGGCCTTGGAGATCGCCGCCGACTTCGCCGCTTCCTGGGAGGCCGAGCTCGACGTTATCTCCGCCGCGCCGCAGGTCGGAGGCGCGGACGACAGCGTGTACGAATCCTATATGGAGGATTTGGAGACGCGCGTCGCTCCGTTGCAGGAGGCGCACCCGAACCTGACGATCAACAAGCGCATCGTGCCCGGTTCGGCCGTCAACGCCCTGACCGAAGCCAGCTACAGCCATGATGTCGTGGTGGTCGGCTCCCGCGGCCGCGGTGGCTTCACGGGCCTGTTGCTCGGCTCCACCAGCCAGGGGCTTATTCAGCACGCCGTTGGCCCGGTGTATGTGGTGCCGCGCAAATACGTAGAGGCCGCCGAAAGCCGCCTCGACACGGTGCCGAGCTCGCCGGCGGATGTCACTCCGAAGCCGCTGGATGACATCTCCGGCGTCGAGGAAGCCCCGGTGTCCACCGCTTCGTCCGAGGTGGTCAAGGAGCTCGAAAAGACCATCGACCCCGAGCGCTGATTTGTAATACAGCAACACAAAGGACTCCCGGCAACATGGGAGTCCTTTTGGTTGAGGCGCGCCGCTCAGTGCTTCAGCGCTTAACAGTGACTTCCATGCGCACCGGCGTCTCCTGCACATAGGTGTGCTTGACGGTGCAGCCCTTGTCCACATGGCGCGTGATGCGCTCCTTGAGCTTGCTCGCGTCCTCGTCGCTCAACCCGGCCTCGGTGGCGTCGACCACCAGTTGCTCGCTGAAGTTGATATAGGCGTCGTTGTCGGCATCATAGGTGCCATCCACCACGATCTTCGCGCCCTTGCCTTCGCCCAGCGTATGCTCGACGGCGAACTGGCTGGACAGCGCCGCGCAACCCGCCAGCGCAATCTTCATCAGGTCGCCCGGCGTGAACTGCCCGCGATCCTTGCCGAACTTGATATGCGCGCCATCGTCGCTGAACGCGTCCCACGAGCCGTCCTTGTTGCGCTCCACCCACAGCCTCTTGCCCATAACTATTCTCCTTTGCATAAAAGGTTGACCAACCTTTCCATTATGCTCCCGCACGCAGTCCCTGTCATTTCGACCGAGGCGTGCCCCGCCCCTTGTCATTTCGAGCGGAGCGAACGCAGTGAGTGCAGTCGAGAAATCTTGTCGGTGACGTGTTTATTCTGTTGGCAGAAAGATTTCTCCACTCGCTGACGCTCGGTCGAAATGACAATAGATAGGCGGCGTTTTGTCTGCATGTCGGCCATGATCGACCGCCTCCCGCACCCCAGCCGCGACGCGACCTCGGGTACACTGGTGAGCATGGCTTTGACACCCGAACAGCTTGAAGACATTCGCGCCCGCATCCCCGCCCGTCCCGTCACTGGCATTCCCACGCCTTACGAAGACTTGGTGCGCAAGATTTTCGCCGAGGGCACGTTGAAGTCCGACCGCACCGGTACCGGCACGATTTCGCTGTTCGGCCAGCAGATGCGCTTCAATCTGGCCGAATATTTCCCGATGCTCACCACCAAAACCGTATTCTTCAAAGGGCTGGCCTATGAGCTGCTGTGGTTCCTCAAAGGCTCGTCCAACGTGCGCTGGCTGCAGGAGCACAACGTGCATATCTGGGACGAGTGGGCCGACGAGAACGGCGATCTGGGCCCTGTGTACGGCGTGCAGTGGCGCTCGTGGCCCGCGCCGACGCCCGACGACCCGAACCGCACCATCGACCAGATTTCCAACGTGCTCGACCTGATCAAGCACCATCCCGATTCGCGCCGCATGATCGTCAGCGCATGGAACCCGGCCGAAGTGGAGCACATGGCCTTGCCGCCGTGCCACGCGCTGTTCCAGTTCTATGTGGCCGACGGGCGCCTGAGCTGCCAGCTCTATCAGCGCTCGTGCGACATGTTCCTCGGCGTGCCGTTCAATATCGCCTCTTATTCGCTGCTCACGCTAATGTTGGCGCAACAGACCGGTCTCGAGCCGGGCGAGTTCGTGTGGACGGGCGGCGACTGCCATATCTACGACAACCACGTCGAGCAGTTCATCGAGCAGTTGGGGCGCGAACCGTACCCCTATCCGCAAATTCAGATCGACAAGGCGGCCTCGCTGTTCGACTACCAGTACGAGGACTTCCACATCCTGAACTACCAGCATCACCCCACCATCAAAGCGCCCGTCGCCGTGTGAGCGCGCGTCTGCGCCGTCTAATACACTATGTGCCAATTGGACAAACCCAAGGAGTAGCCGAAATGGAGCATGACAGTAGCCGAAATGGCTATCACGAACCCATGCCCGGAGATGCCGGGCTTGAAGAAACCGAGGACTGGGGCGACGATTTCCCCAAGTCATTCTCGGTGAATTTGATTTGGGCCCAGGCCAGCGACAAAGACGGTCGCGCCGGGGCCATCGGTTTCGAGGGTGACATGCCGTGGCACCTGCCCGAAGATCTCAAGCATTTTCAGGAGCTGACGGTTTCCCATCCGGTGATTATGGGACGGCGCACATGGGAGTCGCTTTCGCCGAAATACCGCCCGCTGCCAAGTCGCGACAACATCATCGTTTCCCATGATCCGCACTATCGCGCGCTGGGTGCGACGGTGGTCGGCAGCTTGGACGACGCGCTTGATTTGGCGCGTCAGGAAGCCATTCCCGACGACGGCCTCGATCGTTCCGAGATTTGGGTGATCGGCGGCGCGCAGCTGTTCGGCGAGGTGTTGCCGCAAGCCAATAAGGTGTATGTCACCGAAATCGACAAGACGGTGGATTGTGACACCTATGCGCCCGACATCGCCGCGCTCGCCGCGAATGGCGAATGGCAGGTCGTCGAGCAATCCGAAACGCTGGCGCCCTCCAACGCCGACAGCGGTATCGCCGGCTACCGTTTCCTCACCTACGTTCGCAAGTAACGAACAAACGGACGAACAGTCCAGTGGGCTGTTCGTGTCGATATCAACGGGACGAAGAACCCAGTGGGTTCTTCGTTTCGCCTTCAACGATTGACGCTGTGTGACGGTAATAGAACGTCCCGTGTCCTCCGCACCATTTCGCCGACGCGGCGAACTCGTTCCCTGCGCGCTTGAGTCGCAGTGTCCATTGCTATCGTTTTCAGTTCACATCTCGTTCTTTGTCATTTCGAGCGGAGGCGTAGCCGGAGTCGAGAAATCTTGCCCCGCAGGGGCGGTGAGCGTGTTGAGGGCGGGTTGGTTTGGTCGCTCTCTTCAGTCGCGATGTTCATCGGGCTTTGTTCTCAATGTGCGTTTCGCTGTTCTGTTCAGTTTTGTGTTGTTTGACTGGTTCGGTGTTTGGCGGCGGATGTTGCCGTGTTCGACACCCTCCGGGCCGGTAGGCCAAGTCTTACGTCGAACACAGCAACATCCGCCTAGGCCATTCTGGCGTAGCCGGTCCATTCCGTCCCTTGTCATTTCGGGCTCATCCCGAGTCGCGCGCCCGTTTCCGTTCTCAGTGTGCATATCGTCTGCTATCCAAGAGAAACAGGTTTGCTTTCGTGTGTGATCTGGGGGTGGCGGCGTTGCCGGTGTTTGGAGATAGCGCGGGAGCCGGGTCCCATGAAACACGGGCGCACCGGCTCCTACTTCCACACCGTTCGAAAGCGGTAGGCAATAACCCTCAAAATAGGCAATGGCCGCGACAATCCCCTTCACCGCACGGCGAACGAATCCTCCAGAACGTTCGCGGTGATGAAGCCGCGGTAATCGTCCTCGCCGCACAGCATGTCCCCGTATGCGCCCAGCACCTGGTCGGGGATCCACGGCAGGGGATCGGAATCCGCGAGCAGACGGATGACGTCCATGCTGGTGCGCCCTGAACTTCGCAGGGCAACGAAAATTCCGGCCGGGTGATTCCGGCGTAATAAAGGAGAGCCGTCTCTCGGCGGCTCTCCTTGGCTTTGCAAAATGCCGGATCAGGCGGCTTGCGGCTCGCGGTGGGCGGCGACCACGAGGGAGCGCAGGTACTCGCTCAGGGTCATGCCCTGTTTCGCGGCGTCCTGGTCGATCTGCGGTTTCCATGATTTCGGGACGCGGAACTGGACGGCCACCGACGGCTCGGGCCGTTGTCCGATGGCCGGCCGTCCCATCACCATTTCCTTGGCCGTCGTGATGTCGTCGGCACCGGTGGCCTCCATCAGCAGGTCGCGGGCGAACGCCGCGGCCTCGGCTCCTTCATGCCGTTCCGTGACCCTGTCGGGATTCCAAATCTCCGTGGACATGATCTCCTCCTTTTTGTCCTTTGGCGACTCGTGGTTCAGTTGTTCCAGAAAACGTCCGTCAGGCTCTGGGCGTGGTAGATCACCACGATCCGTTCCCTCGGTTTGATCTTGATGATCGCCTCCAGCTCCGGCACAAGCGCGTCGCCGTGGCACGGGCCGGAGAACTTGACCATCTTGCCATCGGTCTGCGCATAGGATTCGATTCGGGTGGCCTCGATGAAGGCGTCCACGATCTGCTCCTTGGTGAAACCGTGCTTCCCGGCATGGGCGTCGAATATCACGCGCCATTTCGTCAAGTCCATGCCAAAAAATGTATGACAAAAGTGTGTGACGGTCAAATCGGCCTCCCGCATGTTTCAAGCACCGTCACGGCTTCTCTGTGCGCTCCGTCAAATTCCCGTGTCGCTTGCCCGGTTCCGGTGTCTGGCGGCGGATGTTGCCGTGTTCGACACCCTCCGGGCCGGTAGGCCAAGTCTTACGTCTCACACGGCAACATCCGCCTAAGTTATCGTGACCGTAACCGGTTCATTCCGTCCTTGGCCCCCGCCTGGCGGGGTGGTGTTGAATGTAAAGGGGCTCGCCCGCGCGAGCGCGGACGAGCCCCAAAGTCGCCGTTATTGACGGCTGTTTCTCATCGTCCATACGGCCAGGGCCGTTACGACGATGTCGGCCACGGTGGAATCCACCGATGGCGCGAGGCAGATGACGATAATCGCCATAAGCCAGATAATTGAGCCGCCGCGCGGCTCCTCTTTATTCACGCGCATTTAGCGCCTTTCTGCTTGGCCGCGCCGCGACCGGCGCGGCAACGGCGTCCGACTGTTGCCGGACGGTCGATTTCGGTCTCGCGAAAGGCCTCCGTCGACAAAGTTAATACTATCGGTTATGATGGATGTTGCCGGAGTAAGGCATCGCGACTTCTCCCGTTTTAAGGCGGTGCATAACGACTTCTCAGGGGAGATGGCCGAATCCGGTGGGGTGGCTTTTATTCACCATCCCCTGCTTACGTTGAGTCGGTGTCTTCGGGCACCGGCTCTTTACGTTTGGCGGCGGGTTTCACCGCCGTTCCATTCCCGGGTTGCGGTGCCCGTTTTGCTGTGTTCCGTTTTCGGTTTTCGGCCTATAGGAACCAAACGTGGTGCTTAAGACACCTCCTTTTGGCTAGTGGACGTGTCCTTTGCGGTTGTAGAATCCCGGTTCGCTGGACGGGTCGTCGTGATTGTTGTCTTGGATGCCGGTGTCATAGGGGTTGTCGGGCTTGCCATTCTTCTTCATCGGACTGCCGCACACGGGGCACAGACGCGCCTTCTTCGGCTTCGATCGCATACGGCCATGCGAACGCGAGGCCCCCATAAAGCCCCGTTTTAATGGAGCCCTCCATTAAAACCAGCCCGACACGCCTACTCCCGCAAGGCCTCACTCGAAACTTAAGCACCACGTTTAGTTCCTATAACCCCGGTTTTCGTGTTGTTTGGCTATTGCGGTGTTTGGCGGCGGATGTTGCCGTGTTCGACACCCTCCGGGCCGGTAGGCCAAGTCTTACGTCTCACACGTCAACATCCGCCTAGGGCATCCTGGCGTAACCGGTCCGGGCCGCCTTGGGCCCCCGCTGGCGGGGGCTGTCGTGCGGATGCGCGACTGGGGGTGGTCCCACTAGGCACGTGTTTGGTCCAACCACCCTCAGTCAGCCTAACGGCTGACAGCTCCCGGCGTCTTGTGCGACGCTCGCGACGCTATCGCTGCTCGCTGCTGCGAAGGCTGGGTTCCTTGTCATTTCAAGTAGCGTGTCCCGTTCCTTGTCATTTCGAGCAATGGACAGCCCGGTGGGCTGTCCATCTCGATATCAACGGGCGGCGTCATTTTGCGGTAGTAGATCGTTCCCGTGTCCTCTGTAGACCCATGCCGACGCTGTGAACTCGTTCCCTGCGTGTTTGAGTCGCAGTGTGCGTTGCCATCGTTCTCGGTTTGTTTTAAGTCACAGTGCCCGTTTTTCCGTTCTCAGTGTGCGTTCCGCCGCGTTGAGGGATTCGGACGGCCCTGTTTCTTTTTGTGGGTGTTGGGTTTTGTGTGGCGTGTCTTTTTTCTGGGGTTTGGTTTTTGGCGGGACTGGTGGTTTTCGGGGGTTTATGTCGATTGCTGGGAGGCGAGTTTTGTGATCTCGCTGTCGCGGGGGGGGGTAGCTTTCAGGGCTATTGGTGACCCCCGTCCCACCGTGACGGCCGGATATTCCGGTTGGCCGGTGTGTGGGGTTTCCTCCTCCCCCGACCGGGAGAACGTCTTTGCGCGCGCGGTTTCGCGAGCAAAGCGTCTTCCGTTGGGGGAGGGTTGGTTGAAGAATAAAGGAATTTTTAGGAGTTTCTTATGGTGAGATTTTCATCTCATGATGGTTTGGGGCGCTGGCTGGCGGCCATACCGGCCGCCATACTGGCCGTGCTGATGGTGCTGGCTGTGGCCGTGCCTTCCGCATGGGCGGAAGGCGACGGCGGCGACACCACCACGGGCACCAAGCCGGATATCACGCTTAACGAGAGTCTGAAGACCGATGTCAAGTTCGGCAGTGCGACCGAGGGCGCGTCGTACAAGCTGGGCGAGGCGACCGTCAAGGGTCCGGATTCCTCGTATGTTGTGGTGCAGGTTGATTCGGGGTATTTCACGCCGAGCAAGGATGTGGCTGTTCCTGCGAATGCGAGTGTGGTGGATGCGTTGGATGATTCCGGCAACTATGTGGCCGGCGACAAGGTGTCTTCCACGGGTAAGTATTCGTATATCACGATTAAGACGTCGGATACGACCGGCGCGGCGACGATTACCGCGGAGGCGTTGCAGGCGTATTTGCGTGGTTTGACGTTCTATACGGACGCCTCGGAGAACAAGACGCAGAACATCACCGTCAACGCGGTGAACAAGCCGTTGCAGGCGAAGGCCACGGACGGCAGCGACGCGACATATGACGTGACCCTGTTCAACGGACACGCTTACACATTCGTCCCGACACCCGAGGATTGGAATGCCGCGTTTGCCGATGCGAAGAAGCTGCTGTTTCTTGGTAAGTCGGGTCATTTGCTGACTATCGAGTCGGCCGAGGAGCATAACCTGATTTACCAGTCGTTCAATAACCAGCCTGGTTGGATGGGTGCGACTCGTTTTACGTCTAAGAATACTGCGGGTCTTGATCCTGAGACGTTTAGTGTTTCCAAGAATGGCAATGGCGAGGATAGTGGTGATTGGGGTACGGCTTGGTATTGGGTGACGGGCCCGAGCGCCGGTACGATGATCTGGACCACCGATAAAGGGTCGACTGGTAAGGCTCCCGATGGCGTATACACCAACTGGAACACCAATGAACCCAGCAAGGGCATCGATCTTGAAGGTTGTGGCCAGTATGGTTCTGGAGATACGGGTCAATGGAATGACTTGATATATAACCGGCGCAATACTAGTAGTGACGATAGGCCTTTCAATAATGGTTATTACGTTGAGTTTGAGGGTTTTGATCTTGATGAGGTTGGTTCTACTGCGTCTGCTTCGGTTGATCGTGTGTCTGTGTCGTATGACGTGGATGAGGATGAGGTGACTGCTGGTAATGTGGTGAGTGCCGTGAAGGGTGAGGCGTTTTCGACGACGTTGACGCCCAAGACGGGCTCGTTGGACGCCTCGCTGGTGAAGGTCACGGTTGGCGGCACGGAGCTCGCCTCCTCTGATTTCACGTTCACTGCGAAGACGAACACGTTGACGATTCCCAAGGATAAGGTGACCGGTGATGTGGTGGTGTCGGCGAATGTGAAGCGTACGGTGACGTTCGTTGTCGGCGATTATGGCACGATGGCTGGTGACGCTTCGGTGAAGGCGACGAATGGTGTGAAGGTGTCCGCGGGTGTCGATGGTTATGTGCAGCCTGATGTGACGGTGAATGCCGCGGGCGCGAAGGCTGGCAAGAAGTTCGCCGGTTGGCGTCTTTCCGCGACCGACGAGGATGCTTCGACCGGTTCGGATGGCGGGTTGTTCTCCCCGGCTGCCGTTGGCGATTGGGTGGTCAGGTCGGATGCGACGTTCACCGCTGAGTATGTGGATGAGGACAAGGTGTTGGTCCGGTTCGACTACGATGGCGGCACTTCGACTGTGGATGGTAAGTCGTGGACGTCGGAGGTTCTGTCTGATTCGAAGGGCAAGACGTACACCACGACCGCCGTGGAGCCGACGAGGCCGGGCTACACGTTCAGCGGCTGGAAGGCCAGCCTCACGGGCGCGACCCTGCCCACGAAGGACGCGGCGACTGGTAAGTACACGGGTACGTATGACAAGGATGTGACGTTTACGGCCCAGTGGGTTCCGGCGACGGATACCGTGGTGACGTTCGACAAGGGCGATCACGGTGAGTTGAAGGCTGATACGCCGGCCACGCTGGTGGTCACGACCGAGCAGGCCGTGAGCAAGGGCGTTGGCAAGGATGATGGCAAGGCGTATCCTGCGACGACCGGTCCGACGGTGACGCCCGAGGCCGGCTGGCGGTTCCTGTATTGGCAGTCGAGCGTGACCGACACTGCCGGTAATACGGTGAATGGCGCGGTGTACCAGCCCGATAAGGTCGGCGCCGTTGCCGCTGAGTATGGTTTGAAGTTCACTGCGGTGTATGAGGCGTTGCCTGAGGTGACGGTGACGTTCGACTACAACGGCGGCACCGACACGGACAAGGCGGAGAAGTTGACGGTCAAGGGTCGTCAGAACACCACCGCCGCCGTGCCGGTCCCGACGCGTGAGGGTTACTCGTTCAACAGTTGGGCGTCGACTCCGTCGACCGTGACCGCGCCGACTAAGGAGGCCACGACGGTGACGTTTGTGTCGGATGCGGTGTTCACGGCCCAGTGGGACGCGTTGCCCCAGTCGGTGGCGTTCGACCCGAACGGCGGCACCCTGGACACGGGCGTGAATGCGTCGTTGACGGTGAATACCGGCGAGAGGCTGGACAAGTCGACTGAGGAGTATGTGGAGCCGACGGTGACGGCTCCGGCTGGTAAGAAGTTCACGGGTTGGCTGTCCATCGTGACCGACAAGGAAGGCAACAAGACGGAGGGTGCGATTTACCAGCCGTCCCAGATCGCCGGCCTGCCGGCCGAGCCGGGCCTGTGGTTCAAGGCCCAGTACACGGATTTGCCGGATGCGGTGGTGACGTACGACTACAACGGCGGCAACGTCGATGGCGCGACGTCGCTGACGTTGTCGGGTACGGCGAACGGCGAGTACACGCAGGCGGACGCGGCGAAGGCCGCGAAGAAGCCGACGCGCGCCGGCTACGAGTTCGCGGGCTGGGACACGCCCCCGTCCGGCAAGTACGTGAACGTGAAGTACACGGCGCAGTGGACGGCGAACGAGAACACGGTCACGTTCCTGCCGGGTGACAACGGCACGATCGCCGAAGGCCAGCAGACGGTGTACGAGAACGTGAAGACCGGCAGCCCGGTGAATGGCAAGCCGGCCGCGCCGACCGCGAACGGTGGCTACCGTTTCACCGGTTGGCTGTGCGACGAGGACGACAGGGTGTATTCGCAGGACAGCGTGGACAAGTACGTCGTCGCGGGTACGAACGAGGGTGCGAAGTTCAAGACTGTGTCGTTTACGGCGCAGTATGTGCCGGAGTCGAGTGTGCAGGTGTTGTACAACTACGCCGGCGGCCTGGACGCGCAGGGCAACTCCTCGCTGGTGTTGACCGGCCGTGACGGCCAGGAATACACCACGGCGGATAAGGCGAAGGTCCCGACCTCGCTGTCTCGCACCGGCTACACGTTCAAGGGCTGGGACCAGGAGTTGTCCGAGACGTATAAGTCCGTGACGTATACCGCCGTGTGGGAGAGGACCGTGAACACGGTCGTGTTCGATAAGGGCGACGGCACCGGTTTGACCGGCGAGTCGACCTACCAGGTGTCTTCCGGCGACAAGGTTCCCGGCGAGCCGACGGCGACCCCTGCGGCTGGCTGGACGTTCACTGGTTGGAAGTGCGATGCGGACGACCTGGTGTATGGCAAGGACGGCGTGAAGGGCAAGTACCTGGTCACGGGCCTGCAGGACGGTTCGAAGCAGACGGTGACGTTCACGGCGCAGTATGCGAAGAATGATGGCGCGACGGTGGTGTTCAACGCCAACGGCGGCCAGGTCGCCGGCCAGTCGCTCCTCTCCGAGTCCGGCCTCAAGGGCGGCACCTACACGGTGCCCGCCACGGACAGCCTGTCGTGCGAGGGCTACGAGTTCGCCGGTTGGACGAACGCCAACGGCGAGACCGTGACCCCGAGCGGCGAGTACGAGTCGGACGGTGTGACCGTGTACACGGCCCAGTGGACGCCGGTGTCGCACAAGCTGACGTTCGACAAGGGCTCCAATGGCACGATCTCGGGCACCCTGTCCTACGACAGCGTGGCCACGGACGCCAAGCTGTCCGACGCCGGCGTATCGGCCCCGACCGCCACGCCGAACGCGGGCTATTCGTTCGTGGGCTGGCAGTCCGAGGAATTCGGCCTGGTCACCTCCGATCAGTTGGCCGATCTGGTCATGCCCGCCAAGGATGTGGAGATGACGGCGGTGTGGACGGCGAATGCGTTGGGTTCGGTGACGTTCGTGTTCGATGGCGGCACCGATGCGGACGGCAACCCGTCCAGGACCGTGACCGGCCCGCTGGGCACCACGTACGAGATCCCGGCGGATCCGACGATGAAGGGTTACTCGTTCGCGGGTTGGGACCAGATCCCGAGCGGTACGTTCGACGCGCCGTCGCTGGTGGTGACGGCCACGTGGAAGCCGGCGGCGAACACGGTGTCCTTCGACAAGGGTTCGCATGGTTCGATTTCGGGCACCGACGAGTATAAGGTGACCACGGGCGCCAGGCTCACCGGCGTCAAGGCCCCGGACGTGACTGTGGATGAGGGTTGGACGTTCGTGGGCTGGCAGTGTGACCAGTACGGTCTGAAGACCGCGGACGAACTGTCCGGTCTGACGATGGTCGCGGGCGATGTGACGTTCACGGCGCAGTACGCGCCGGCCGCCGCCAGCGTGGTGGTCTTCGCCTACAACGGCGGAGCGGACACGGACAATAACGCGTCCAAGGTCCTCACCGGCGCCCTGGGCACCAAGTACACCATCCCCGCCAACCCGACGCGCACCGGCTACACGTTCACCGGCTGGGACCGCAACGTGTCGGGCACGTTCGACCAGGCCCTGTTGCAGGTCAACGCCACCTGGAAGGCCAACACCTATAAGCTGACCTACAAGCTCGACGGCGGCACGGACCCCAAGAATCCCACCTCGTACACGTATGGTGTGGGCGCGACTTTGAAGAGCCCGACCAGGAGCGGTTACACGTTCGCGGGCTGGGTTGACCAGAAGGGCAATGCGGTCACCGGCATCGGCGCGTCCGACACGGGCGACAAGACGCTGACGGCCACGTGGACGAAGAACGCCAGCACCGACGGCCTGAACCCGGACGGCGGCACGATCCCCGAGGATTGGACCGGCTCCGACGGCCAGCTGCCCATCCCCACCCGCCCCGGCTATAAGTTCGATGGCTGGTTTGACGAGGACGGCAACCAGGTGACCACCGTGAAGGACGCAGTGGGCAAGAACCTGACCCCCAAGTGGACGCCGGTCGCCACCACCTTCGACCCCCG
>NZ_JAAIIJ010000016.1 GCF_012932445.1 Bifidobacterium panos | reverse complement strand
GCCCTGAACCCTCACACAGCACCCAGACTCCCAAACCCACACTGCCCGCCGCACGCCCTGAGCCAGTCAGAAAACCGGTGAAGACAGTCAATAAGACGGCCGCGCAAACCGAACTGGTGCAACCCGCACTTGACGACACGGGCACGACCGGCGATGCGGAAAATCGCCCGGCCCAAGCGGCCCAATCGACGCAAGTGACTCAGGTGCCGTCCGAAACGCCACAATACAGCCACCAGCCGGTTCAATCTGCCAAGAATGAGGCGAAGGCGGAGCAACCGACGAAACGTCGTTCAGGCCGTTCCGCGGTTCCGAGCTGGGATGAGATTCTGTTCGGCGACTAAAACGGGTTCAAGCTGGTTCTGCCGCTAAATCATATCGATGAGGCAGGGAACGTCCATTTCCATCATGCTTTGGGAGCCATGCACGCTGGGCAGTCGCGTGGCTTTGTCGGTTTGAATCGATGAATCCACGAGGGTCGTCCGCGCCGCGGCCTGAACGATGACGTCGCCCAACATCGGCTTGACGCGCTCGTTCACTGGCCCGAACAATCCGTCGGCAATCGCCTGCGCCTTGGTTCTGACCAAGGCCCGCTCCCCCAGGTATTCGCGCCATCGGTCGGCGAGGTCATCGGGATTGTCGTCCGCATAAAGCATCACCGCGCGCGGCTCTCCGCCGACCAGCCGGACGCCACGTCGCAACTCAGGTTCGCCTGCGATATCGATGCGCTGGGCGGGATCGGCATTCACCATGCCGTGATCGGCGGTGATCACGATCAGCGTGCCTTTGGGCGCTTCGCGGGCGAGCAACGCGAGTTGGGCGTCAATGTGTTCGAACGTGGCGATCCAACGCTCGCAATCACAGCCATGATTGTGACCGATCTTATCGGCGTCCCGAATATACAGATAGGTCAGCCCTGGCTCACGCGCGGCCTGAGCGGCGGCGTGTATGCGCTCCCGCGGCGTGACACCGACGATATAGTCGCCACCGCGCAACGCGGCGGCGGTCAGGGGGGAATCCTTGAACTTGGCCAGTCCTGAACTGGTGACACGCACCCCTTGTTCCTTGAGCCGCTCGAACACGGTGGGTTGGCGTTGCAGTATCGCGGGATCGATGACTGGGCCGTCCTTCGGAACTTGCGCCAACGGATCCTTGAACTGGATGAGTTGGACGAGCCGGTCACGCTCCGGCTCACGTTGCGTGTAGCCGGCCATGCCTGTCAGCCCCGGGCAGGTTCCTGTGCCGAACGCACCCATGGCCGCGACTGTGGTGCTTGGCGCGCAGGTCGAAATCGGCCTGCAATTGGCTTTATCCTTCATCAGCGAGCGTAGATAGGGGGCGTGTCCCAAGCGTCTCGACAGGTTCCAGAAGCCCAGTCCATCGACCAATACGACGATGGCGGAACGCGCTTGCGGAAAGCCGAGCGCCTCTTGCAACGCGCGCGTATCGCGATGCACAGGAGTCTGGATGGGATACCCTATGGCGCAGGACAGTGCCGGCAACACGGAGGAAAGGTGCAGTGCGCCCCCGCGACCGCCATCGGAGGGCGGACGATCCGAATATTCGGCGGTGGGAACCAGCCTTAGCGTATCATCGGCATCCGGCATGTCCGCATCCGTCCCATCCATCACGTTCCGCTCCCCCGATGGCATCCGCTTGTTCAAACCGTCCCATCGTCTGCAAGCGCCGACCTTCAGGATTTATGGCTGAAGGTTTTGAGCATGCCCATCGCCTGGGGGACGGTGATGGACGGCACATAGGCACGCACCACGGCCAAGCCGATCTGCGGCAGTTTCGCCACGTCTCGATAGCACACGTACACCGGATCTTCGGAAGGCTGGAACTTGCGCTTGAAATTGAACAGCGAATGGAAGCCGTAGGCTGGTTCCATCAGGTTCGCGACAATCTGCAAGGAATGGTGCAGCATGCGAGTGCCCTCGTTGTTTGCGCCGGTCCCGCCGGTATTGTCACGATCGGGATCCATACCCGCCAGCGGCGCGGCGGACAGGCTCATGAACTCCACGGCCTCGTCCGGATTCGCCTCGCCTTCGTCGTGCAGACGCTGGGCCATGCGCGCGATGAGGAATTCCATGATGCCGTTCGGACTGTCGGTGCGATGACGCATGAAATCAAGCGTCCAACCAATCAGTCGACCGTCACGCCATGTGGGCAACCAGCTGGTGACACCGAGCACGCGTCCGTCGGCGTCGATGGCGTACAACAGCTGCACCCTGGAATCACGCAATTCCTCCACGGCACCGAGTGTGAACTTCATTTCCGGCAACGCCTTGTCTTGCGCCCATTCCTCGGAAATGGCCTCAATCTGCTCGCGCACATCGGCGGGGGCATCGGCGAAAGTGGAATATACGTCGGTGATGCCGGCGCGATTCGCCTTGTTGATGGCGGTACGGATGTCCTGCCACTTCTTACCGGTGGTCTTCCAAGAGCGCGGGTCGACAACCATCTCGCTACCGACCTCGATGGCATACCACCCTTTCTTGCACAGAAAGTCACGCTGAGTCTTGTGAATGCTGTAGAACACTGGGGTCAGCGACTTCTCCCTACAGAACTGGGTGAAACCACGCAGATCCTCTTCCCATTCACTGGGTTCGCCGAACGGGCCGGTCAGGGTCAATGCGATACCACTCAGGACGCGATAGGCGATGGCCGAGCGGCCTGTGGGAGACATCCAATAGGTGTTGCCTTCCCAAGTGGTCATGAAGCTCATCGATTCGCCGCCGATTTCAACCAGACGGCCGGCACGCGCACGCATGGCGTCGCTTTCCTTGACGGTGTCCTTCATCCAATGCAGTATCACAGCGAGCACGACCAACCAGAACACCAAGCCGACACCTTGGTACACCGCGGAGGCAATCCAAGAATTCGGCGCGAACTCAAGCCTCGAATGGTGCAGGAACCCAATGGGCAGGAAACGATCAGGCAAATCGGCGAGCAGACTTTCCGCATCCACGCTGGGAGTGAAATCGTCGGGTCGGCTCAAACCGACGAGCAGGTAAACGGCTGAGCAGGCAAGGAACGCGACGAACATTGTGCCAACGCCCGACGCCAACCTGTGCCAACCGACGGCAACGGGGAAATATCGTATCGACAGCAACAGTGCGATGGAGAACACCAGCGACGGCAAAATGGTGGTAAAGCAGGCGAGCAAAGTACCATGGCTGATCAGCGAGCCCATGCCTTTTTCAGTCAGGCCCAGGGGGATCACGAGATAATAGACCACGGCCATGCAAATCTGCAGAATATTCACGGCGATGGTCACAATCGCCGCGAATCGACGGCCGCGATACAGTCCCCAGGCAAGCACCAGCATGACCGCAGTGGGCAGCAGCGAGCTCAGGACGATGCCCGGCATCGAGGTACGCACCAAGTCGAACTGCAGGAAGCAGCCTTTTGTCGTTTCCCCTGCCAGACACTGGGCCAGCGCGTCATTATCGATGCGTCGGGGGCTCATAAGCAAACCGAGCGTGCTCAGCGGGCCAGCATGGTTGCGCGAAGTGACGGCGGTCAGGGGCCCCAGCGCCATAATCGCGGCGATCGCAGCGAAAATCCTGCGCGCTTCGGAGGAAGTGCCGCGCTGCCAATAGCGAATGCCTGCAACATTGTTTTCCTTGCGGGACGAACGCTTCGGGGAACCGGCCAAGAGGCGGCCGATAAGATGTCCGATCAACGCGGCGGCAAGCAAACAATAATTGCCCGGGTTGCCGCCATACAGCAACAGAACGAGAATCGCGGCATAACCGATGATGCGGATACGCCGACGCCACAGGATGTCGCTGAATGCGCTGGCAGCCATCAGTGCGCCGATAACCAGCACCACCGGATTGAGCGAAAACCTCAATCTTGCCACGGACTGTATGTCCTGATAGGCGACGCCGACGACGAAGCACAGCCCCATGCCAAGAGCCACGCCGCCCACGGCGCTACCCAATGCCACCGCGACCGTGCGGCCACGTCCCAAGCGGGGTTCGGACAAGACCAGCACCAGCATGATCAACGCCGCGCTGCCCAGCAACTGCAGCACGCCGCGGGTCAGTATCAGCGAGGCCGCCAATTTGCGCAAATCAAACTCGCTCATCGTGGTGTTGAGCTCGTTCAGCGGGAGACGATGGCCGGCGAAGGCCAAAGCAATCCAAATCACGATATTCAACGCGACGAAGCATGCGGTGCTCACCGCGGCAAAACGGTTGCTGGACAGCCATTGCCCACAATCCCGGACCAGCATAAGCCAGGGACTTTCCTGCTTCGGCTGAGGTTTTTTGCTTTTCGGCTTGGCCGGTTCCGCTTTCTTCGGTGCGTTCTTCACCGCTTCCGGCGTATTGCCCTGCACCGCGTCGCCCGCAGGCTTGTCTGCTTTGTCTGCCTGCGGCTGGCTTGCGGGCTTGTCCGTGTTGTCTGCCTGCGGCTGGCTGATATCGTCGTTCACTTCAGTACCTCCACTGATGAATATTCTTCGAGGCTCTTCGTCAGCTCACCCAAACCGCTGAGCTGACAGAACTTATCAAGGGCGGGTTCCAACACGGCTTCGGCGGCGTGCCAATCATGTGCGGTGTTGGGCACTTGGAGCATCGTCACGCTCATACCGGCCTCAGAAGCGGCTTGACTGATAGTGCGCATGTTGTTGACCGAATCGTTATCCAACTTACCCGCCCCGAAGAACAGCACCTGATTGCTCGGCGCATGGGCCTTGATCGCATTGACTGGGACTTGGGCATTGTAGGCTTCGGCATCCCCATCGAAATAGTTGGCGATCATACTCTCGACGCTGCCGTTGGTTGGCTGCAGTTCGCTGTCGATCGGAATCATCATCATGTATTGATTGGGATGACGTGGCCCCAACTGCACGCTGCAGGTGCCGCCCTGCGAGAAGCCGCCGATGGCCCATTTCTGCGACGACACGGGCAGATTGTCGTTGACCCAATCAACCACGTCTTCGGTCAGATAGGTCTCGGCCTTGCCTTGCGAGGTGTCGGCGCACAAGCTGTTGTTGGTGAACGATCCGTTCTGATCCGGGGAGATGACAATCGGCGCCAACCCGTCGTGTTCGGCGGCGTAGGCGTCAAGCATGTCCTGCATATGGCTGCATTCGAAGAAATGCTGCGGTGCGCCCGGCTGACCACACAGAAGTTCCATCACCGGCAATGCCGGAGGATGCTCGCTCAACGCCGCTGGCGGCAGATACACCACGGCATTGCGCACGTTGAACCCCGATTTGGTATTCGGAATGCTCACCTCGTAGAGACGCCCTTCCGAGGGGATGGACCCAAGTTCATGGGCTTGGGCCTTGGCTTTCCACTGCTCGACGGTCATCAAAGCTTTGTCGGTGTCTTCAGTGGACGCTTTGCCGGTGTCTTCAGTGGGCAGCTTCTCATATGAGGAATACCCGAATATGCTGCCGATCGTCTGGTATTGGCCGTAAATGGCATCCACATGCAGACAGGTGGCGAGCAGCGATATCGGTATGAGCAGCGCCGCAATCACACGCTTGAAACGACGCATGAACACGAAGGCCGCGATCGCGAAGCCCAGCACTGCGAAGCCCTCGCCTACGGCAAGCATGACCTTGGGGCCAATCGTGACGCCGAATACCTTGAACACATCGGAAAG
Source organism: Bifidobacterium panos (assembly GCF_012932445.1). Lineage (GTDB taxonomy): Bacteria > Actinomycetota > Actinomycetes > Actinomycetales > Bifidobacteriaceae > Bifidobacterium > Bifidobacterium panos. The sequence goes on along the minus strand of NZ_JAAIIJ010000016.1, from coordinate 60,177 downwards.
CAACCAGGAGAGCAGCCAACCAACGACGCCGCAGATGACCGTCACAATCACGGTGATGCCCAATGGCTTATGCCCACGGCGAACAATCAGGGCAATCAGCAGAATGGCGACACCCAACATCGTCAATATCCAGAACGTCCATGGCAAAGGGCCATCAACAAGGGAAAGCTGCATGATCCATTTCAGCCAAGGTTGATCGCTCATGGGGGGTCCTTTCCTTACCTTTCCTCGGGCATTGTATCAATGGTAATGACAATCGAGGCCAAGGGTACGGCCAATGTGAGACGGCACGGTTACGTCCAACAAATCTTTAAGCGCCATCGTCGCGTCGCAGCCGGCGTTGACGCTTCGATTCGCTAGTATGGTGCAGGTTGCAACGTATAGGGAGCTTGACAAGCATGGCATCACACCGCAAACCGGCAGCACCAGCCTACGATCCGCGCACGGTGAACGAAAACATCGTCGAAACGCCGTTGAACGAGGAAATGAGCAAATCATTCCTTGAATACGCGTATTCGGTGATTTATGCGCGTGCACTGCCCGATGCCCGCGACGGCATGAAGCCGGTGCAGCGGCGCATCGTCTATCAGATGGGCGAAATGAATCTGACGCCCGAGCGTCCGTACATGAAATCCGCCCGCGTGGTGGGCGAGGTGATGGGCAAGCTCCATCCGCACGGCGATTCGGCGATCTACGAGGCGATGGTGCGTTTGGCGCAACCGTTTGCGATGCGTCTGCCGCTGGTGGACGGGCACGGCAACTTCGGTTCTCTTGACGACGGGCCGGCGGCCTCGCGATACACCGAGGCGCGCTTGGCCCCGGCCGCGCTGGGCATGAACGCGGACATTGACGAGAATACCGTCGATTTCACACCGAACTACGACAACAAACTCAAAGAGCCGACCGTGCTGCCGGCGGCCATACCGAACCTGCTGGTCAACGGCGGCTCGGGCATCGCCGTGGGCATGGCCACCAACCTCGCCACGCATAATCTCGGCGAAGTGGTCAACGCCGCCAAGCACCTGATGTCCAATCCGGACGCCTCGCTTGAGGAGCTCATGCACTACGTGCCCGGCCCCGATTGGCCGACCGGCGGCATGATCATCGGGCGCGAAGGCATCCGCGAGGCGTACGAGACGGGGCGTGGCACTCTCACCACGCGCGCCACCACGCATGTCGAACACGTCACCGCCCGCAAACAGGCCATCGTTGTCACCGAACTGCCGTACATGGTGGGGCCGGAGAAGGTGTTGGAACGCATCTCGGACGGCGTGAAGAACCGCAAGCTCGAAGGCATCTCCGGCGCAATCGACTTGAGTGACCGGCACAACGGCACGCGACTGGTCATCGAACTGAAAACCGGCTTCGACCCGCACGCCGTGCTCGCACAGCTGCTCAAGCACACGCCGTTGCAGGACAACTTCGCCATCAACAATGTGGCGCTGGTGAATGGCCGCCCTCACACCATGGGATTGAAGGAGATGCTCAAGGTGTGGATCGACCACCGCCGCGTGGTGATTCGCCGCCGCAGCGAATATCGTCGCACGAAGGCGATGGAACGCCTGCACTTGGTGGATGGCCTGTTGCTGGCGATGGTCGACATCGACGAGGTCATTCAGGTGATTCGTTCATCCGACGACGCCGATGCAGCCAAGAGCCGCCTGATGGCCGTGTTCGACCTTGATGATATTCAAGCGCAATATATTCTCGACCTGCGGCTGCGCCGTCTGACGCGCATGAGCCGCATCGAGCTTGAGTCCGAACGCGACGAGTTGAACAAGCGCATCGAGGAGCTGGAGCGCATTCTGGCTTCCGCCGCCGAACTCGACCGCGTGGTGGTGGATGAGATGGACAAGGCGGTGGCCGAATATGGCTCGCCGCGTCGCACCGTGTTGTTGGACACGGGCGACGACGGTGCGCTCCACCCCGTTGTCGCCGAGGGTGATTCGGGTGTCTCCGCCACGGCGATTGAGGCTATGAAATCGGCGAACACCGTATCTTCGGCTGCGGCTGATGTGGCCGCCGCGAAGAAGAGCGGCGACGAAGGCGCTTTGAAAATCGAGGACGAGCCATGCGTGGTGATGATGAGTGCCACGGGGCTGATCGCCCGCACCAGCCCGAGCGCAATGGACGTGTTCCAATCGCGATCCGCCTCCGACGAGCGCACATCGGACGATCAGATCGTTTCGATTTTCCCCACGTCGACCACGGCTTCGTATGCGCTGGTGACCTCGGCCGGGCGGCTGGTGTTGGCTCATGTGGCCGACTTGCCGGTTATCGGGGCGTCAACCACGCTCAGTGTGGCGAATGGCGTCAAGGCCGATGAATTGATTGGGCAGACCGAAAGCACCGAGCCTGTGCGTGGCGAACGGGTCGTCACCGCCATTTCGATGCAGGCGTCCACGAATGGCGACGACGCCGAAGCCTCTCCCCTGTCGCCGCTGGCTATCGGCACACGTGACGGCATCGTCAAACGTTGGAACCGCGAAGCGCCAACCACGATGGATTCCTGGCCCATCATCGAACTGAAGGATGGCGACGAAGTGGTGTTCGCCGCCACGGCCGCGGACGACGACCGCTTGGTGTTCGTTTCGTCGGATTCCTCGTTGTTGACCTTTGAAGCGAAGAACGTGCGCCCGCAGGGGCGTACCGCTGGCGGCATGGCCGGCATCAAGCTGGCGGAAGGCTGCCATGTGGCGGCGTTCAATGTGGTTCCCGCCGGCAAGATCACGTGGGTGTATGAGGAAGGCGGCAACGGCCTGACCTCCGCCTCAGGCGCGGTGGTGCTCACCGTGGCCGGCGATTCCGAAGCGCTTGCCGGCACGGAAAACGGCGCCGCGAAGGTGACGCCGCTGGAGATGTACCCAACCAAGGGACGCGCCACGGGCGGCGTGCGTTCGCAACGCTTCCTCAAAGGTCAGGACACGCTGATCTTCGCTTGGGTGGGGTCGTATCCGCTACGCGCTTCCACCGATGGCGGCTCCCCCGTCGAACTTCCCAAACCGGATATGCGCCGCGACGGCTCCGGCACGGAGTTGGCGGCCCCCATCACGTTCGTTGGTTGATGCTCGTCTGGGCAGCGGCTTCGGGTGTGCAATCCGTGGCTCAGACCGACGCAGACTCGGCACCATCGAAATAACCGACGATCTCACCCACGGTGCCATAAGCCGACTGCGCGCCGAGCTTGGTGGCGGCGTATGCGGAGACATATGATCCCATTTGCGCGGATTGCAACAGCGTGTTACCCGCGGCAAGGCCAGCGAGCAATGTGCCCATAAAGGCGTCGCCACAGCCGGTGGTATCCACGGATTTGACCTGCACTGCGGAAACGCGATGCCAGGTGCCTTTTTCGATCACCACGGAGCCGGAGGTGCCCAGCGTGACCACCGCACGGTCGAATCCGTAATCGGAGAAGCGACTCACCGTCTCATACCAGTCGAGCGTGGAAACGTCCTCGTCCGGCATGCCGAGCAGTTGCGCGACCTCATGCTGGTTGACGAGCAGAATATCAACCGCTTCGACCAGCTCGTGCGGCAATTCGTCCATGAACGGCGAATCGTTGAACAAGACGGTCACCCCGGCATCATGCGCTGTCTGCGCGGCGGAGATAACGGTGGCGAGCGGGCTTTCCAAGCACAACCCCAGCACTGTGCAACCGGCGATCACGTCTCGATGCGACTGCACATAACCGGCGCTCACCTTGGCGTTGGAGCCGGGCGAATACACGATGGTGTTCTCGCCCGCGGCGTCCACCGTGATGATGGTGGTGCCGCTGGCACCCTCCTCGTGCAGGATATCGGCGGTGTCCACACCGGATTCGTCGAGTTTGCTCAGCAGGAAATTGGCGTTCTCATCCTCGCCCACCGCGCCGAGCATGCACACGTTGGCGCCCAAACGCGCCGCCGCCGAAGCCTGGTTGGATCCCTTGCCGCCGGGCAATACCTTCAGGCTTCCGCCATTTACGGTCTGACCCGGTGCGGGCAGACGTTTCGTGGCGACGGTGTAATCGGCGTTCATCGAACCAACCACGACGATCGAACCACGCGCATCCTTCAGGGATTGCAAACGCCCACGAACGGAATCAGGTATCCTCTCACGCTCTTCATTCTCTTCAAGCATGGAGACCAAGCATAGTAAACCGGCTCGCCAAAATAAAAGCGGCCCGTGTGGCGGCGCGGCGCACAATGTCAACGTCCATCGTCGCCCATCCATTCAAGCACATCACCTGGCTGGCATTCAAGCACACGGCAGATGGCATCGAGCGTCGAGAAACGAACCGCCTTGGCGCGCCCGCACTTTTCGCTGATTGGCTGGCTGACCGCTATGCTGCCGCTTTCGCATACTTGCGACGCAGGGATTCGTGCATGACGACCATCAGCGCGAGGAACACCAGCAGATACCACGGGAACAGCGTGATGGTGATGTTCTGGGCGATAAGTCCGAACAGCGGAGGCATGACCATCGAACCCATATAGGCGCAGGCCATCTGCATGCCGACGATGGCCTGCGACTTGTCCTCGCCGAAATACGCGGGCGTCGAATGAATGACGCACGGATAGATCGGCGCGCAACCAAGACCAATGAGCATCAGTCCCGTGATGGTGGCGACATGCGCGGGCAACGGGACGAACAGCAACACGATGCCGACGAGCAGCACGCTCTGGCCGATGCGGATCATCGTCGGGTCGTCGAATTTCATGGTCAGCACGCCACTGAGCAATCGACCTGCGGTGATGCCGATGCCGAAGAAACTGGCCCACATGGCTGCGGTGGTTTTGTCCAAGCCGTCCGCAAGCACCATGTAGCTGCTGGCCCACAGCATGGACGTCGCTTCGATGGCGCAATAGCAGAAGAACATGAGGAGGATTTCCTTGGCACCGCGAATGCGCAGTACCTCGAAGAATCCGAGAGGTTTGCGGGAGGGGGCTTCCTCGGTTGGCGACTGCGAAGCGATGGTGTTGCGTTGCTTCCACAATGGCAGGCTGAGAACGAGCAGAGCCGTCAGCGCAATCTGGATAATGGCGATATAGCGGTATCCCCAACCCCAGCCCTGGCCGTGACCGAGCGCGAAGCCCATCACATACGGGCCGGTGAGCATGCCCAAACCCCACATGGCATGCAGCCAGCTCATGTGCTTGCTCTCGTAGTGGATGGCGACGTAGTTGTTCAGCGCGGCATCCACGCCGCCCGCGCCCAAGCCGTAGGGAATGGCGATGGCGAGCAGCACCCAGTAGTTCGGCGCGAACGAGAAGCCGGCGAGCGCCGCGGCGGTAAGTCCCACGGACACCGCGGTGACTTTGCCCGCGCCGAAACGCAGGGTCATTCTGTCGGACAACAGCGCGGAGACGACGGTGCCGGCGGAGATGGTCATCGAAATGCCACCGGCCCACGACAGCGGCGCGCCCAGATCCGGGCTCATGGCGGGCCAGGCCGCGCCAAGCATGGCATCGGGCAGCCCAAGGCTGACAAACGCCACATAGATCACCGCCAGCAGCAAGCTCGCCATGGCTCGTCTCCTCCCAGACATTCAGCATGATAACGATGTCATCAGTCTATCGAATCAAAAGCCCCGACACGCACCCTCCTTTTGCAAAAGTACTTGTCCGTCTAACTTTTGCTCAACACTTGCCATAGCAATTAATAGAAGACTTACTATATTGGTAATGTTCTATGCGCGATTGACTAGAGGATAAGTTATGGCAACACCAAGTGGAACGACGAGAATCATCGAAGCCGTTTGCCTAGATAAGAATCGCAACGTTTTATGCTTACCCAGCCCTCAAAGCGATTTATTCGAATTCCCGAAGCAAATCATGCAAGGGGAAGAAGACCCCAAAGACATACTGGAGCATTTGCTGATGGGAATATATAAGGATGAACTGTCAATTGGTCCGAAAATGAACAGTTCCACCCGCACTATCCGAAAAAGGCGATACCAGACATTCTCATACCTCTGCTACCCGGATTTATTCTCTTCTCTCTTTAACGATGGGCGGCAGATTTCTTGGATTCCGATAGATGAACTCAATCTTCAACAGTTCGAAAAAGAAGACCACAAAACCGTTGAAAGACTCCAATCACCTTTTTTCGGAGCAAATCCATATCGAACTAAAACCGCCATACAGAAACACGCAGATGAAGCCATCGGGCTAACGATGGGCGAAATCGATTCCGAAAATACACGGAACCTTGCCAATAAATCTTATCCGGGCAACGTAATCGAGCAAATATGGTTTGACCATCCCGCCGACAGCATCGCCGCTCCGGATTTTCCAGAAGCGGACGTTGAACTAAAAGTCACCCCCGTAGATACAAGCATTGACAAGCAGCACAAGCGCCGTTTCAAAGCAGGCGAACGACTTGTTCTGAATATCATCAATTACAGGAACGAAGAAGACGTCACTTTCAAGGAAAGTTCTTTCTGGAAGAAGAACAAATTCCTTGAGATTGTGCAGTATTTACGCCGCGACACCTCTTTGAAGGGTCAAGAGGAAGACAAAAGACTGTACAAAGTCGAATTTGCGAATATGCTCGCTTTAGAGGAGTTCGACGAGCCGGACTTCCCTGTCGATTCCCTTATTTGTCTGAGCGATAAGCACAAAGCGCTCATAGAGCAGGACTGGAATACAATTCAACGTTTCATTAGCTCAAGTCAGATGAATGCCTACACCGAGAGCCTGACAAAATACCTTGCCGCCTGCACAAAGGGACAAGACAATACACAGCTCACGACTCAACCGAACGGAGAATACACGAAGAGCCGGGCATATTCTTTCACGCAGAGATTCATGACCGAGATTCTGCAAGAATACATTTTGAAAAATCACTCAGCGCAAAGCCTGATTCAAGACGCTGAGCTCCTGTCGACTAAAACTGACGAGGAAATCATCCTTGATTACTTCAACCCTTATCGAGGAAAAAGCATGCAGGAGATAGCAGACAAATTCAACATTCGTTGGTCTCATGCACAAGCGCCCAAGAATTTGGTCTATATGCTCGTTTGCCGGATGCTGAAGTTGAGCAATTCTGCGATTCCTGAAATGGATGACGATTTTGACAAACTGAACATTGAAGAATTTAATAACGGCAAGGTGCGAGTTAAAACCATAACGCTGTTCAACGGTCAGCCCCAACAGAATTTTAAAGTCCAAGGAATACCGAACTTCGAGGAGCTGATTTCGCAGAGTTGGGAGGAATCTGATCTCTATAATTTCTTGGAAACACAGCGCTTCCTACTGCTCGTATTCGATAATACGAATTCAGACAGAAAAGATAGGACCCCTTCGGGAATCCGGTTCTTAGGAGCAACTTTCTGGAGCGTGCCTGCCGCTGATCTAAACGGTGACATCGCTTCAGTATGGAACGAAGATACAGAAAAAATCCGCAAAGGAATCATTCTGAACTACCAAGGTAGAAAAGTATACAACAATTTCGTCAAGGAATCTGCGCGACGAATCCTCCATCTTCGCCCGGATGCGCGAGTATCTCAATATTGCCCGCCTTTTTACACGGTAAGCAACGACAAAAGACACCTCCACAACAATTCCCGCCAGCTACCAACACCAGTCCATTGGCTCAACCGACCGGCAGACCATAGCAAATATACCGATTCCTATATCACCAAACAGGCATGGTGGCTCAATAAGAACTATATGTATGAGCAGATAAAGCATCTCTTGTAATCTTCAACACGCTGCAGTTGTTCTTTTCGGATAGACAGACGATTCAAACCACCGACCGAAGCGCAATAATCAATTTGATCTTTGTCACGTGATTCAATATAATCTGACTTATGTTTTTAGAACATATGTTCGGATCAATGTTATGAGGGGCGCTATGAGCAAAGAAATTCGAGTTGCGGAGCTATTCGCCGGTGTGGGCGGATTCCGCTTGGGACTCGACGGGTACGATGATTCTAGACACCCAGGTTTTCGCATGGATTCAGCCGGTAATTTCCGCACTGTCTGGGCGAATCAATGGGAGCCCGACGGAAAGGAAAGCAGGCAATTTGCGTGGCGCTGCTATGAGGAACGCTTTGGCAAGGGCAGTTGCGTAAATGAAGATATCGCTGTCGTACTCGACGAAATCAAAGAAGGGAGGCGCAGCCTTCCCGAATTTGACATGCTAGTCGGCGGATTCCCTTGCCAAGATTATTCCGTGGCCAAGCCACTCGCGCTTGCCTCTGGCATAGAAGGCAAAAAAGGCGTGCTTTGGTGGAGCATCAACACCCTGCTCGAAATGCGCCACCCGAAGTATGTGCTGCTCGAAAATGTCGATCGCCTACTCAAATCACCAAGTTCTCAGCGCGGTCGCGACTTCGCAATTATTTTGTCTTGCCTATATCGACTTGGATACTCCGTTGAATGGCGTGTCATCAATGCCGCAGATTATGGAATGCCTCAACGCCGTCGCCGCGTCTATATTTACGCAGAATACGATGCCTCGAAATGGAATCTGGAACAAAGACTGTTCACCAGCGGCGTCGAGGCAAGAGCCTTCCCAATCAAACTAGACGAACGTTTTAAACCCGAGTTATTCGCCATCAGCGACGACCCTTATACATCCACCAAGGACTTCGGCGTCGGCATGACGATTTCCCGATTCAAAGATGCCGGTGTCATGCAGAACGGAGAAGTGCTTTCCTACCGAGTAAAGCCCGTATATTCCGGACCAAGTAAAATGCTTGGGGATGTACTGGTACCAATCAATGAAGTTCCCGAGGAATTTTTCATCAGCGGCAAGGATCTTGAATCCTGGAAATATCTCAAAGGAGGGAAAAAAGAAGAACGCACTACAAAACTAGGATTCAGTTATATATATTCCGAAGGACCAGTAGCTTTCCCGGATGCTCTAGACAAACCAAGCCGCACAATCCTTACCGGCGAAGGTGGGCGCGGCGCAAGCAGAACCAAGCATGTTGTGGAGCAAAACGGGCGTCTACGTCGTCTTGTTCCCGACGAGCTTGACCGGCTCCAAGGCTTTCCAAAGGGCTGGACCGATGACGGCATGACAGACGGGCATCGCGCTTTTTGCATGGGCAACGCACTTGTGACAAATATTCCACATCGCATTGGCAAAATCATAGCGGCAGACAACAGCTAATCACCGCAGATGTGATAATATGCGGCCACCCCATGCCCTTCAGCCATTAAGACACAATCAGTAGTGCAGATTGACCACTCCCCTGTTTGCCTGCTTTGGCAACTGTATTCGGCACCGCATCTGAAACGCAGCTACTTGTGAAAGAACGTACACTGAACGTGAACGGCACCTAGCGCACGTCCTTTTCCAAAAACAAACCGCATCTGAAGAAACGCGCGATGAGTGGTCGTCAGTGTACATTTCTTCATAAAGCGCGGCGAACGGGGTGAATCAGGTGTCGATTTTGGAGCGGTCGAAATCGTCGGCGTTGTCGACGATGAAGGCCTTGCGCGGGGGCACGTCGTCGCCCATGAGCAGGTCGAAGATCTTGCTGGCTTGCTCGGCGTCCTCCATGCGGATGCGGCGCAGCATGCGCGTGCGCGGATCCATCGTGGTGTCGGCCAGCTGGTCGGCGTCCATCTCGCCCAAGCCCTTGTATCGCTGGATGTCGTCGTTGTACGTGATGCGCTTGGCCTCCAGATCGGCCAGTTTGCCGGCCAACTCGTCATCGGAATACGTGTAGATGTATTCGCCCTTGTGCGAGCCGGCCAGCGCGATGCGGTGCAGCGGCGGCACGGCGGCGTAGACATAGCCGTGTTCGATCAGCGGGCGCATGTAGCGGTAGAACAGCGTGAGCAGCAGAATGCGGATGTGCGCGCCGTCCACGTCGGCATCGGTCATCATGATGATCTTGTGGTATCGCGACTGCTCAATGTCGAAGCTCTGGCCGGAGCCGGCACCCACCACCTGAATGATGGCAGCGCATTCCTTGTTCGACAGCATCTGCGTGATCGAGGCCTTCTGCACGTTGAGGATCTTGCCTCGAATCGGCAGCAACGCCTGGAAGCCGGCATTACGGGCGGCCTTGGCGGTGCCGAGCGCGGAGTCGCCCTCGACGATGAACAGTTCGGCCACATCGTCGTTGCCGGGCTGGCAGTCCGACAGCTTGGCCGGCATCGAGGCGGATTCCAGCGCATTCTTGCGACGCGTGACCTCCTTGGCCTTGCGCGATTGAATGCGCGCGTGCATTTCGCCGACGATTTTCTCCAGCACGCGACCCGACTGGTCCTTGTAGCCGCGCTTGGAGCCGGAGATCATCTCACCGAATTGCTTGTCGGACATGCGGGTGACGATCGGCTTGACCTGTGCGGTGCCCAGCACATCCTTGGTCTGGCCTTGGAACTGCGGTTCGGCGATGCGCACGGTGACCACGGCCACCAAACCCGCCATGATATCGTCACGCTCGATGCGCGTGTTGGAATCCTTTAGATTCACCTTGAGCTTGCGCGCGTTGGCCTCCACGGTTTTACGCACCTGCTTGGTAATGGAATTCATCAGGCCATCCACATGCATGCCGCCGCCGGGCGTCTCGATGATGTTGACGAAGCTGCGCATCACGGTGTCATAACCATTGACCCAGCGCAACGCGATATCGACGCCGCAGGTGCGCTTGACCATCTGCGCGTGCAGTTCGCCGTTTGCGCCGACGGCTTGGGTCTCCTCCTCGTAGGTGCCTTCGCCCTGGATGCGCCAGATGTCCGACACCGGCTCGCCTGTGGACAGGAAGTCGACGAAGTCCTTGACGCCGCCGGTATGCAGGAATTCCTCGATGCGGGCGTGGGTACGAGGTTGTGCGGAGGGAACGTGAGCGACCGGAGTCGAGAAATCCTGCCCGTCCGTCGACTCGACAACGCTCGGCGCATCCACCTCGCGCATTTCGTCCACGGCCATGTCGCCGGTTTCGGCGATGGACTCGTCCACGACGGTGATCTTGAGTCCCGGCACCAGAAAGCTGGTCTGGCGCACGCGGTCAACGAGCTGCTCGTAGGAGAACTGAGCCGTCTTGTTGAAGATTTCGGGATCCGCCCAATAGCGGATGCGTGTGCCGGTGGTTTTGGGCGAGACCTTGCCAATCACCTCAAGTTCGGTGGGGCTGTTCTTGCGACTGCGCTTGAATGGCGAATCCGGCGAGGGATTGGCGGCATCGGCATCCTCATAAACACCTGGATGCCCCTGATGGAAGGCCATGTGATAGGTCTTGCCACCGCGATCCACCTCAACATCGAGACGAGAGCTCAAAGCGTTGACGACGGACGAACCCACGCCATGCAGACCACCGACCGCGTTATAGGAGGAGTTGCCGAACTTCGCGCCGGCATGCAATTTGGTGAGCACCACCTCAACGCCCGACAGACCGGTTTTCGGCTCCTTGTCCACGGGAATGCCACGGCCATTGTCGGCCACCGTAATCGAGCCGTCCGTGTGCAGGGTGACGACGATATCGTCGCAGAACCCCGCCAAAGCCTCGTCGACCGAGTTGTCGATGATCTCCCACAGACAGTGCATCAGGCCTTGCGAATCGGTGGTGCCGATATACATGCCCGGGCGCTTGCGAACGGCATCCAGCCCTTCAAGAACTGATAAATCCTTAGCTCCGTAGTCTTCTGCGGCCATGAATCACTGATCCAGGAAGTCGCGCAGCGTCTGCGAACGGGAGGGGTGACGCAGCTTCGACATGGTCTTCGACTCAATCTGGCGGATGCGCTCACGCGTCACGCCATATACACGACCGATGTCGTCCAATGTCTTGGGCTGGCCGTCCTCCAGGCCATAACGCATCTTAATCACACCGGATTCGCGCGGCGAAAGCGTCTCAAGCACCTGCTTGAACTGATCCTGCAGCAGCGAGAAAGCGACCGCGTCGGACGGTGCGATGGCATCAGTGTCCTCGATAAGATCGCCGAACTCGGAATCGCCGTCCTCACCAAGCGGAGTGTGCAGGGAAATCGGCTCGCGGCCGTACTTCTGCACTTCCTGCACCTTTTCGACCGGCATGTCCAGCTCGCGGGCCAGCTCGTCAGGCGTGGGCTCGCGGCCAAGATCCTGCAACATCTGACGCTGCACGCGCGACAGCTTGTTGATGACCTCCACCATGTGCACGGGCACGCGGATGGTGCGCGCCTGATCCGCCATGGCGCGGGTGATGGCCTGACGAATCCACCATGTGGCATACGTGGAGAACTTGAAGCCCTTCTTCCAATCGAACTTTTCGACGGCTCGAATCAGACCGAGGTTGCCTTCCTGGATCAGATCGAGGAAGAGCATGCCGCGACCGGTGTAACGCTTAGCCAACGAGACCACCAGACGCAAGTTCGCCTCCAGCAGGTGATCCTTGGCTTTCTTGCCGTCGTTGGCGGCCCACTTCAGCTCGCGCTTGCGCTTGAAGTCCATATCGTCGCTTTCGGTGTCCAGCAGGTGCTGGGCATACAGGCCGGCCTCGATGCGTTCGGAAAGATCGACTTCCTGCTCGGCATTCAGCAGGCTCACGCGACCAATCTGCTTGAGATAATCCTTGACGGGATCGGCGGTGGCACCGGGGTTAACCACGCGACGTTTCGGATTGCCGGCCTTGGTGCGTCGGCGCGGAGCGCCCTCCTCGTCATCCTCATCATCGTCGTCGCGCACCACGAAAGCGCCCTGCTGCTTGTCTTCCTGCGGCGTTTCGGACTTGGATTCTTCCTCGTCGTCCTCGTCTTCATCCTCCTCATCGACATCGTCTTCGGACTCGTCATCCTCGTCCTCATCGTTGTCGGAAACGGAATCGTCCTCGTCGTCGAGAACGTCAAGGTCGCCGTCCAGATCGGCCTTGTCGTCGTCCAAATCGATGTCGGTGTCGTCGAAAACGTCGATATCCTCTTCTTCCTCGTCAATCTTGACTTTGGATTTGGTGGATTCCTCGGCTTCCTTGTTCTTCGCGGCCTTGCTGTTTGCACCGGCTTTCTTGCCCCCCGCCTTGCCTGCGGTGGCTGTCTTGGCGTTTGCCGACGAAGAAGCCTTCTTGCTGCTCGCCTTCGCCGTCGATGTTTTTGTCTTGGACGCGGCCTTGGTCGCCTTGGTCTCGTCCGTTGCCTGATCGTCACCCACGCCGGCCTTCGTGCTCTTGGTGGCCAAACTAGTCCTCCTCGCGGAAAATACCCGGATATCCAACCCAGCCGCATATACCATATAGGCACACTTCTGGCAAGGGCAAATCGCTAACTCATGTGAGTTAACCACCTGATGCGGACGATTATTCCCCGAAAGCGACGCCGCACCTGATTCATTCGTCGCAGCACGCCGGTTCCATCCCGCAATCAAGGGTCCTAAGCACAATCGCGGCCAACGAGCAGTCCCTGTCCACTTCCAGACTCTGTAACGCATATGAAGAGGCTCTGCTGTCGCCCACCCACCACAGCACGTAGGCGATGACGGCCAGCGGCTGGGCACGCATCGGCTTGGGAACCATCTTGGCCATGGCGTTGAGCATCATCAGCCCGGCCTGGCAACGGGCGCGATCAGGACCAAGCTCATCGTCGAACGCTTCGCTAAGCAAATGGTGCACGGATTTTGACACCCGTCTCGTGCAGGGACGCGAAACGATGTCCATCAGCATGTCGGCATCGCAAGCGGTTTCATCGACAATCAGCGAAATGATCAGCGCGTCGCGTATGGACATCACTTCGTTGAGCCCGACGGCCAACGCGGCCATATTCTCCTCGTCAAGATCGATCGTGCGAGTATCAAGTTGACTGAGCCAGGCGTTCAGCGGCTCTTGAATCCACTCGGCGTTCGCTTGTTCAGGCCCCATATCGCGCCGATTGCGCCGCAGCTGTTCGCGCAGCTTTCTCATGCGGTTTTGCGTAAACGGCTCCAGATTGGCAAAAAACAGTTCGCATTCTTCGGGGCAGTCGATATGGATGGCGCGGCCAAGACGCTTGTTTGGACGGCGCGTCCCATCGTCTTTGCGGCGGCGACCCCTGCTGTGCGCGTCTTGCCGCTGCCCCGGCCCCTTGGCCGTCTTGCCTGTCGGACGTTCGTGCGCGTGCCGCGACGCATGGTTCGTTGTCGATGTCATGTCTTCCTCCTTGATTAATTGGACTGATCATCGTCTTAAGCAGACGATGTGCAACCAGTATGACGGTTTTCGCCGCATCACCGAGCGTTTTTCGACCTATGTGGTCGAAGCCCCCTAAGCCCTTGGAAATACTGGATTCTTGTGTTCGTATTGCACTGAGGATAACTTAGAAGGCATGTGCATAACCGACGACAACCGTCTGGCGGTTGAATCCCGCATCGCCTCACTGGTGCGCGAATGGTCAGCCATGCCGGAGCATTCCCCGATGCCTTCCTCCTGCCATGCGGTGCTCGATGCCGTGATTCGTCAGGCGCTGGCCAGCAGCGAAGGCGGCAAGCGTTTGCGCGCGTTACTCGCCTTGGCGGCGTATACGTCGTTCGGTGGCGCGCCCAGCCATCATGACACCATATTGGATATCGCCTGTGCGCTTGAGGTCTTCCAGACGGCCGCGCTCGTGCATGACGACATCATCGACGAGGCGGATCTGCGTCGCGGCAAACCCAGCGCCCATCGTGCTCTGGAACATGACACCGGCAGCATGGCCGTGGGCCGTGGACTGGGGCTGATGTTGGGAGACCTGCTCGCCACCGCGGGCGTCGGCATCGTCAATCAAGCAGCGAGTGGACTGCCCAACGCCTCAGAACTGACCACGGCCTTCCTGACCATGCAGCGCGAGGTGGAAATCGGCCAGATTCTTGACTTGGCGGTGGAGAGGGCCCCCCTGGACGACGCCGAGGCGTTGGCCGGCTCATCCCTGGAAGTATTCCGTTGGAAAACCGCAAGCTATACCACCATCGCGCCGGTCGAGCTGGCTATGCTGTCCGCCGGTATCCCAGCCGCAACGGCACGGCGCACGGCTCTGGCCATAGGCGAGCCGCTCGGACTTGCCTTCCAACTGGAAGACGATCTCATCGACGTCATCGGTTCCAGCCAAACCAGCGGCAAGCCGGTGGGTGGCGACATACGCGAAGGCAAACGCACCGTGCTGCTGGCGGATGCCATCGAATTGGCCGATAAGCAGGATCGTGGCGAACTCATCGCCATCTTCCGCTCACCAACCCGCGACGAGATGCAGGTACGCCGCGTCATCGATCTGTTCACCCATACCGGCGCCATCGAGCGCTCTCGCCAACGCATCGCTCTCCTGTGGGATCAGACACTTGAGGCCATTGAATCCTGCGCATTAGGGCACTGCCAGGAAATTATCCTCACCGAAGCGTGTGCCGGTTTCGTGCCGGACATGGCCAGACGCTAGACTTGGCAACGGATAAGCCAGCAGCCATCAAGGATTCATCAGTCTAGTATGAGCAACGACACACAATTGCCTCAGGATCAGCTAATCGAGGGACGCTATCGCATCGCGCATCAGATTGCGCAAGGCGGTATGGCGACAGTTTATGAAGCCACGGACGAGCGATTGAACCGCACCGTGGCGTTGAAGGTGATGCATGCCCAGCTGGCGGACGGCCCGCACCGCGAGCAGTTCATCGAACGCTTCCGCCGCGAGGCACAGTCCGCGGCGCAAATCGCCAACCCGCACATCGTGCAGGTGTATGATGCCGGGGAAACCAATGGCTTGGCCTATTTGGTGATGGAATACGTGCACGGGGTGAACCTGCGCCATGAGATGAACCGCCAGCGCACCTTCAGTGTGCGCGAAACACTGCGCATCATCGGCGAAACACTCGATGGGCTTGCTTCGGCGCACCGGGCGAACGTGGTGCACCGTGACATCAAACCCGAGAACATCATGCTCAACGACCGAGGGCGCGTGCAGATCACCGATTTCGGCTTGGCCAAGGTCGCTTCCTCCGCCACACTCTCGTCCACCGGCATGCTGTTGGGCACGGCGGCCTACTTGCCGCCCGAAACCATCGAACGCAACGAAGCCACGCCGCAGGGCGACCTGTATGCCGTGGGCATCATGGCTTGGGAGATGCTGGCCGGTGAAGTACCGTTTACGTCGGACAATCCGGTGACGCTGGTGTTCAAGCATGTGCATGAGGACGTTCCCTCCATATCCACCCCCTGCCCAGGCATCGATTCGACGGTGGCTTCGTTCATCACGCATCTGACCGAGCGCTCCATCGACGCCAGGCCGAAGGATGCCTCCGAAGCGTTGGATGAACTGCGCCAGCTCAGCAGCGTCCTGCCCATTGAGGCGTGGCAATATCGCAAAGCTGTCGACAGCGACGATGCTTCACTGGCCGCTCCACCGAAGCCGCCGAGTCTCACCGAACGTCACGACGATGGGGCGTCCTCGACCTCCGTAATGCAGGCCACCAAGCATGACACGCTTGTACACCAAACCCCGACCACATCCATCAGCACCGCTTCCACACAGGTATTGCAGACCGTTGGAGAAGCAAATGGTGCCCAAGTTCCAACCGATGGCCACGCGGGCAAGACGGAAGCGACTTTCGGCTCGAAAGCCAAGCCCAAGAGCCGCAAGCCACTGATTATCTCCATCATCGCGGTTCTTTTCGCCGCTGCGCTGGGCGGCGGTGCATGGTGGTATTTCCTGGGGCCGGGAAGTTATTGGACATTGCCGAAACCGAATGACATTTCCTGCGAGAAGAACAAGGAGTGCCCGTTGACGGGCGCGGATTGGAAGTCCTACGAAAGCACGCTCAAGGTCGCAGGCATTCCCTATAGCGTCGAGCAGAATTACAGCGACACCATCGAGCAAGACCACATCGTCTCCGCAACCATCAATGACAAGCAGGCCGGCGTGGACAGTCACGTGGGCAAGCGCAACGGACAGTCCGTGTCCATCGTCGTCTCCAAAGGCGTGAAGATGGCGACGATTCCAAAAGATATCCTTGACTCGAATAGCGAGAACGGCAAGAATCCACTTGAAGCCTTGAAGAACGCGGGACTGACCAATGTGAAGCATGACGAGGCCAAGGATGCATATTCGCTGACGGTTCCCGAAGGCGCGGCGCTGAGTGTCTCCCCCGACCCCGGCACCACCGTCAAGCACAGCGCCGAGGTCGTCGTGACGTTGAGCAAAGGCCTGATGCCCGTGACCATGCCCGACATCGCGGGACGCAGCAAGGATGAGGCGCAGCAGGCGCTGGACGATCTGAAACTCAAAGCCAATTACAGCGAGGAGTTCAGTGATTCCGTCGCCGCGGGCAATGTAATTTCCACTTCGGTGAAGAAGGACACGCAACTGCACTGGGGCGATTCGGTCGATGTGGTCGTCTCCAAGGGGCCGCAGACCGTGACCATACCGGATGTGCGCGGCAAGAGCTATGACGAAGCCTCGAAGATACTGACCGATCTCGGCCTGCAAGTGAAGAAATCAGCGCCGTTGGGCGATCTCACGCACAACGTGCGCTTGCAGGATCCCGACCCCGGTGCGCAGGTGCGTGTGCGCGACAGCGACGGCAACGCAACCGTGGTGACTCTTACCGTCGTGTGAGCCACTTGGGTTGTTGCCCTGCTTACTGGGCTGCTTGTTGCCTTGTTTACTGGGCCTTGAGTTGCTCTTTGACTTTCTGAGCGTATTCGTCAACGTATTCCTGGCCGCTCATTGCTCCGATCGCGACCGTCACTTGATCGGTGAGCGAGCGCAAGTCGTCGTGCGTGATGTCCTCGGCGGCTTTCTTGGTGACCTCGATGGGCTTGCCGTACAGCACCTGGGTTTTGCCTTTTTTCGGAATGACGGTGCCGGGTTCCTGCAGTTCGCGCGAGCCGATGATGGCGGTGGGCACGATCGGGCAGCCGGTTTCCAAGGCGAGACGCGCCACACCGGTGTGCCCCTTGTACAAGCGGCCGTCAGGGCTGCGCGTGCCTTCGATATGAATGCCGAACAGGTGGCCTTCCTCGATGATTTCGCGGGCGTGTTCAAGGGCACCCAACGACTTATTGCCGCCTGAGCGATCCACGGGGAACACGCCGACGGAGGTGAACCACCACTTCTTGAATCTGCCCTTGATGCCTTTGCCTTCAAAGTATTCGGCCTTGCCCATGAAATGCACCATGCGCGGGCAGGTGATGGGAATCAGCGCGTCGTCGATGACGGCCAGATGATTCGCGGCGATGATTGCGCCGCCCTTGCGGGGAATATTGTCCAATCCCTCGACGCTCGGTCCCAAACGATGACGTGCAATGGAGCCGAACCCCTTGACGAAGAACCAGTACAGCACTTGGCGTTTCCCTTCCGGCGCGATACGCGCGGTAGATTACAGTGGTGTGTATGACTGACCTCAACAATACCAACGACGACGGCGTGCGGCCAAACCACACGCCGGATGACGAGAGCAATCAAGCTGAATTGGATGAGGCTTGGGCGGCGTTCGAGGCCGAACATAAGGACGATCTTGCGGACGTGGCTGCCTCGCGCAGCGCCAAGCGCTTCGAGAAACACGCCGAGCGGCGCGACAAGGAAGCCGTGGTCAACGCGCGCGACCTCTCCCCCGAGGCGTTCTCGTCCACCGGCGCAGACCACGGACCTCGTGATTTCACCGGTTCCAGCTGGCTGGATACCGATGATGTGATGGATCAATATGATGACGGTTTCACCGAACCCAATCCGACAATTGGTCTTATCAAACGCTCGAAACTGCTGTTCTGGGCGTTGTTGCTGATCGGCATCGCGGGTATTATCGCCACCGCGTTCCTGCCGGCATTTGCCGGTATTCTCGGCACGGTGTTCGGGGTGTGCACGCTGATTGGCGCGGCGGGTCTTATCGTGCAGCATAAGGGGCACAACGAGACTCGTGAGGATTATTTCGATGACGGCGCGCGGGTATGAACCCAAACGTACTGAAACATTGTGTTTGCCTGTGACAGATATCGTTGACGATATCTGTCACAGGCAAACACATGAAACAAAGGACTGTCAGGCCTTGGCCTTGGCGGTTTCGATCCACTTGTCCAGCAGCGCCGCGGCCTTGCCTGAATCGACGGCTTCTTCGGCGAGGGCATAAGCGGCCTTGAACCGTTCGGCCAACGTACCGCCTGCGGGAACCTGATGGCCGTCCGCCACGATGGCGGAAGCTGCGTTGAGCAGGGCCGTGGTGCGGAACGACACGTCCTTGCCCACCAAGAAGTCCCGAGCCGCCTGTGCGTTGTATGCAGGAAGGTCGCCCTTGAGATCGGCGATGGTGACCTTGGCAAGCCCCAGCTCGACGGTCGGGTCGAATTCGGTCTCGACGACCTTGCCGCCGTTGAACTCCCACACGGAAATCGGGCCGGTCGGCGCCATTTCGTCAAGGCCCTCGCTGGAGGTATAGACCATGCCGGTCTGCCCGTTGACGGCATACACGGCGGCCATCACTGGGCTCATGGCGCGGTCGGCGCAACCAATGGCCATATGCTTCGGACTGGCCGGATTGGTTAAGGGGCCAAGCACATTGAACACGCATGGAATGCCCAAGGCGGCGCGAACTGGACCGACGAAACGCATGGCCGGATGGAACGTCTTGGCGAACGCGAACGTGATGCCGACTTCCTCTGCCACTTCGGCCACGGCCTCAGGGCTCAATTCCAGCGGCAATCCCAAGGCCTCCAAGCAATCCGCCGCACCGCACTTGGACGAAGCCGCGCGATTGCCGTGCTTGACGATCTTCACGCCGGTGGCGGCGGCGACCACCGCACCCATGGTGGACAGATTCACCGTGGCGGCACCGTCACCACCGGTACCGACGATGTCGGTGGTTTCTCCAGACACGTTCAACGGCACGGCATGGGACACCATGGCCTTGGCGGCACCAGACACCTCATCGGCTGTGAGCCCGAGTTGCTGCTGGGTGGCCAACACCGCGCCCACCGCGGCGGGGTCGGCGTTGCCGCTCATCAAGTCATCGACGAACCACTCGGATTCCGCCGCGCTCAGATGTGCTCCCCCGACCAGCTTGGTGAGAATCGACTTGAAAGTGATGTCGGCCATGATGCTCTCCTTGGCGCCCACACGCGCCTGAATAATTGGTATAGTGATGCGGCTTATTGTAGCGAGCGGATGTATCGCCTCCGTCGAACGTCCACATCACGATATGTTTGGCCATGCTTAAGGTTATACAAACGACCGCCGCACCTGTTGTTTTCAGGCGCGGCGGTCGTTTTGCTGTCGAACGATAAGCGACTATTCGGCGCTCTCGTTCTGCCCGTGGCACATCTTGTACTTACGGCCGGAACCGCAGGGGCAGGGCGCGTTCTTCGCGGTGTCGGGGAACGTGCGGCCATCGGCCCACGGAGTCTTGAGCTCCTCGTTCTTCGGCTTCTTGGATGCCGGCACCTTGCCTTCCGCGTGGCTTGATGGCGCCGGACCGACGATCACCGGGTTGCCGTCCTCGTCAAGGGTCACCTCACCGCCGTTCTCATCGGGGCCTTCGGCCTCGGTGTCGTTCTCGTCGCCGGACGTGGCGATGCCCAGTTTGGCCTCGGTGGCGTCGACGGCGGCATCCTCGTCGGCTTCGGAGTTGAGATCCTCGGTTTCGGCGACCTGCTGAATATCCACATGGAAGAGCAGCTGAACCGTCTCCTCCTTGATGGCCTCAATCATGGAGTTGTACATCTGGTAGCCTTCGCGCTGGTATTCCACCAGCGGGTCACGCTGACCCATGCCGCGCAAGCCGATGCCATCCTTCAGGTAATCCATCTCATAGAGGTGTTCGCGCCACTTGCGGTCGAGCACGGCGAGCACGACGCGGCGTTCCAGCTGGCGCAATCCATCGGCACCAAGCGTCTTCTCGAAACCGGCGTATGCCTCCTTGGCGTCCTCGACGATCACCTCGCACACGGCGTCGACGGCTTTCTCCGCCTTCTTGCCCTGAGCGGCTTCCTGGGCTTCGTCGACGGTCACATCAGTGGGAATCACGGTGTTGAGCGCCTTGAACAGGCCCTCCCAATCCCAATCCTTGGGCTTGTCAGAACCATTGTTGGCACCCTTGACATAGCTGGTGACGGTGTCGGTGATGAAGCGCTCGATATCCTCGTGGATATTCTCGCCCTTCAGCACGGCCTGACGCTCGGCATAAATGACGGTGCGCTGCTTGTTCATCACATCGTCGTACTTCAACACGTTCTTACGAATCTCGAAGTTCTGCGATTCGCGGGCCTTCTGCGCGGTGCGCACGCCCTTGGACACGCTCTTGGCGTGAATCGGCTCGCCCTCAGGCAAGCCCTTGGACATCACGCGGGCGACGAGCTGGGTGTTGAACAGACGCATCAGATCGTCTTCGAGACTCAGGTAGAAGCGGGATTCGCCCGGGTCTCCCTGACGACCGGAACGACCACGCAACTGATTGTCGATACGGCGGGACTCATGGCGTTCGGTGCCCAGCACATACAGGCCGCCGAGCTCGGTGACCTCCTCATGCTCGTCCTTGACCTGCGCCTTGACCTCGTTCAAAGTGCCCGGCCAACGCTTCTCGTATTCC
The DNA here is from genome assembly GCF_012932445.1 of Bifidobacterium panos. Taxonomy (GTDB): domain Bacteria; phylum Actinomycetota; class Actinomycetes; order Actinomycetales; family Bifidobacteriaceae; genus Bifidobacterium; species Bifidobacterium panos. The sequence continues at coordinate 38,754 of NZ_JAAIIJ010000016.1, read as the reverse complement.
TCCGGCGTGTCCTCGGGCGAATAGCCCTCGGCTTTGAGCTTGGCATCGGCGAGGAACTCGACGTTGCCGCCGAGCATGATGTCGGTGCCTCGACCGGCCATGTTGGTGGCCACGGTGACGGAGCCCTTGCGACCCGCCACGGCCACGACGGCGGCTTCCTTGTCGTGCTGCTTGGCGTTGAGCACCTGATGGGGAATCTTCGCCACATCGAGCAGCGTGGAAACGACCTCGGAGCTTTCCACGCTCGCGGTGCCGAGCAGCACCGGCTGACCCTTGGCGTGGCGTTCGGCGACATCCTTGACGATGGCGGCGAGTTTCTCCCTCTTGGTGCGGAAGATGAAGTCGTCCTTGTCTTCGCGGATCATCGGCTTGTTGGTCGGAATCGGCAACACGCCCAGCTTGTAGGTGCTCATGAACTCGGCCGCCTCGGTTTCGGCGGTACCGGTCATGCCGGCGAGCTTGTCGTACATGCGGAAGTAGTTCTGCAACGTGATGGTGGCGAAAGTCTGGTTCTCAGCCTTGACCTCCACGCCTTCCTTGGCTTCAATGGCTTGGTGCAGACCCTCGTTGTAGCGACGGCCCGGCAGGATACGGCCAGTGTGCTCGTCGACGATAAGCACCTCGCCGTGGGTGACGACGTAATCGCGGTCGCGCAGGAAGAGTTCCTTGGCCTTGATGGCGTTGTTGAGGTAGCCGATCAGAGCGGTGTTGGAAGGCTCATACAGGTTATCGATGCCAAGGAAGTCCTCGACCTTGGTGATACCCGCGTCCTTGATGCCCACGACCTTCTTCTTCTCGTCGACATCGTAATCCTCGTCACGGGTGAGCTTCAACACCAGCTTGGCGAATTGGCGGTACCAACGGGTGACATCCCCCTCGGCCGGGCCGGAGATGATCAGAGGGGTACGTGCCTCGTCGATCAGGATGGAGTCAACCTCATCGACGATGGCGTAATGGTGGCCGCGTTGCACCAGTTCGCCTTTTTCCCACGCCATGTTGTCGCGCAGATAGTCGAAGCCGAACTCGTTGTTGGTGCCGTAGGTGATGTCGGCGTTGTATTGTTTGCGGCGCTCCGGCGGCTTCTGGTCGGTAATGATGCAACCGACGCTCATGCCGAGGAAGCGATAGATGCGCCCCATCAGCTCGCTCTGGTAGCTGGCGAGGTAGTCGTTGACGGTGACCACGTGCACGCCCTTGCCTTCCAAGGCGTTCAGATATGCCGGCAGGGTAGCGACCAAGGTCTTGCCTTCGCCTGTCTTCATTTCGGCGATATTGCCCCAGTGCAGGGCGGCACCGCCCATGAGCTGCACATCGAAGTGGCGCTGCCCCAGTGTGCGCTTGGAGACTTCACGCACCGTGGCAAATGCCTCAGGCAGAACATCGTCCAGCTTCTTGCCGTTGTCCAGCTCCTGCTTGAATTTGGGCGTCTGCGCCTTAAGCTCCTCATCCGAAAGCGCCGAAATCTCATCTTCCAAAGCGTTGACGGCCTTCGCCACGTTTTCCAACTTCTTGATCTGACGGCCTTCGCCTATACGTAGTGCCTTGTCGACGATATCTACCACGTTCTGCTCCTCGGATTGGTCGAGTTCTTTTTAGCCCTGCAAACGCATATCGGATATGCGTCAGGACACACTGCCGACTATCTTACGCGACCTTGCCGATAAGACAAGGAAGCAACACGAAGCCCGCGTCATCGGGCGCGGGCTTCATGAAAAATTCATGCTGTCAGTTGACGTTTTCGGGAGTGTCGATTTCAAACACGCCGTAGCTCCAACCGTGGCGGCGGTAGACGACAGAGGGACGACCCGTCTCCTTGTTGACGAACAGGAAGAAATCATGTCCGATCAATTCCATCTCATACAACGCCTCATCGATGCTCATCGGATCGGCGATATGCAGCTTACGACGAATCACGATTGGGGTGTCGCCCACCTGAACCTCAACCGACTCCCCCGGGCCAAGTTCCGAAGACACCGCGGCGGCCGGGCTGTTGTCCGGCTCGTTGTCGGCTTCGGCCTCAAGGGTCTCGGGTTCAATGGCGCCCAAATCAACCGGCACCGGGTTCTCATAACCACGACGATGATCCTTGCGACGATCACGCGTGCGGCGAAGACGTAGCGTCAGCTTGTCAAGGGCCATGTCAAGGGCGCTGAACTCATCGGCGCTGGATGCTTCGGCGCGCACCACGGTGCGACCCGCGATAACGGTGATTTCCACGCGCTTGGCGGTATCGGCCTGGCGGGGATTACCCTCATGGGTAAGCACGATCTGTGCACGCTGCGCATCGGGTGCGATGGCGGTCACACGATTCATCTTGCTTTCGACGACATCACGGAACCTTTGTTTGATTTGCGTATGACGTCCGGTAACGACGATTTCCATGTGAACCTCCTAGTAACTCAAGCGGCGCCAGCCGCTATTTGGCGTTTCGACCGGCATCTTCACCGGCCGGGTAGTTTTCATTGTAGACGAGCATCGGCTGGATGCTCGTAGAAAAGCCGTGATTTTCATCTGTTTTTTCCATTCGCTCTGCACTGGTATAGTGAAAACCTTGAGACCCCTTGATGACCGCGGTCATGTCCATTGGCAATGGCTGAGGAACTTCCGGGCTCCACAGAGCACGATGGCGGATAACGTCCGCCCAGGGCAACCTGAGAGATAGCGCAACAGAGAACAGACCGCCCCCGGCCACGCCGGGAGGTAAGGGTGAAACGGCGGTGTAAGAGACCACCGGGCCCCTGGCAACAGTGGGTCGCATGGCAAGCCTCATCGGGAGCAAGGCCAAGCAGATGGCTTTAAGGGCTGCTCGCCCGTGCCATCGGGTAGGCCGCTAGAGCCTGGCGGCGACGTCAGGTCGAGATGGATGGTCATCCGTGCGTGTCAAGCGCATGACAGAACCCGGGGTATAAGGGGTCTCACCTATTCATCCATCAGCTCATGCGCGACACGGCGCAACGTTTCGGGATCATGACCTTTGCGCCCTCCCGCCGCCCAGAAGCGGCGCAAACGCACCTGACGATCAAGCCCCTGCGTCTTGCGGTAGATCCTGCGGCCAAGTCCCCAAGCCGATTCCTCGAACAGTCCCTGATGGGCGGCCTCGTCGACGACACGGGACGCCAGCGTGGAATTGATGCCTTTGCGCCGCAGCTCCATCACCGCGCCGCGCTCGCCCATCAAACGGTTCAGGCAATAGCGCACCGCCGATTCGGCATAGGCACGATCATCAAGCAACTTGAGTTCGAGCAAACGCTTGATGACGGCATCAACCGCCCGCTCGTCATACCCTTTGCCTACCAGCCGCTGCCGCAACCCACCACAGGAACGCGGAGCGGCATCCAACAGACGCAGCGCCGCCTCGCGGCAGGCATCGACATCCCGGGGGTCGAAATCGTCGGACGACGAGCCGCGCCTGTTGCGGTTCACACGATGGGAATCCTCGTGCGTGTCTTCGTCGGTCGAATCATCGACAACGACGCAATGCCCCTGAAGAAAGGTCTCGGCGCTGATCATGTCAATACAGCTTACGCCTTGGGGCGAGCCGCGGCCTTCGAGGACTTGTCCGCCTTGTTCTCCTCGGCGGGCGCAACGGATTCGGTTTGCTCGCCCGTTTGGGCGGCGTCCGTCGCCTCCTCGCCTTCGGCGAACTGATCCATCGGCTCGATCAGGCCGAACGCCGCCTTGACCTTGTTCTCGATTTCCTCGGTGATGCCGGGGTTGTCCTTCAGGAAGTTACGCACATTCTCGCGCCCTTGACCAAGCTGGTCGCCCTCATAGGTGAACCAAGAACCGGATTTCTTGACCACGCCGACCTGGATGGCCATATCCAGCGCGGAACCCTCGCGGGAAATGCCTTCGCCATACAGCATGTCGAACTCGGCGGATTTGAACGGCGGTGCCATCTTGTTCTTGACTACCTTGACGCGCGTGCGATTACCCACCGCATCCTCACCGTTCTTGATGGTCTGGATACGACGAATATCCATGCGCACGGAGGAATAGAACTTCAGCGCCTTGCCGCCGGTGGTGGTTTCGGGCGAGCCGAAGAACACGCCGATTTTTTCGCGCAACTGGTTGATGAAGATGGCCGTGGTGCCGGCCTGGGCCAATGCGCCCGTCATCTTGCGCAAGGCCTGGCTCATCAGGCGGGCCTGCAAGCCCACATGGCTGTCTCCCATATCACCTTCGATTTCGGCTTTGGGTACCAGCGCGGCCACGGAATCGATCACGATGACGTCCAGCGCGCCGGAACGGATGAGCATGTCGGCGATTTCCAGGGCCTGCTCGCCGTTGTCGGGCTGGGAGACGATCAGCGAATCGGTGTCGACACCGAGTTTGCGGGCATACACCGGGTCGAGCGCGTGTTCCGCGTCGATGAACGCGGCCACGCCGCCCGCCTTTTGCGCATTCGCCACCACATGCAACGTCAGCGTGGTCTTGCCTGAGGATTCGGGGCCGTACACCTCGACGATGCGACCCTTGGGAAGACCGCCGATGCCAAGAGCCATGTCCAGGGCGAGCGAGCCTGTGGGAATGACCTCAACATCCTGTTCGGGCCTGTCGCCAAGCCGCATGGCCGAGCCTTTGCCGAAACTCTTCTCGACCTGCGCCAATGCGGTGTCAAGGGCGGCCTTGCGCCGTGGATCGAGCTCGTGCTGCGATGACGTGGCGCCGGTGTTGTGTGCCATGATCTTCTCCTTTTGCCAAATGGACAGACGACTGTTCGCTTCTCACGGTACGTACTCGCCCTGCGCGCGGTCAAGGACAGACGACCATTGTGGTCGAAGCCCTCTCGGCGTCAGTGTCGTCGTCACCTCATATCCCAATGGGGACAACGGTTTTTGCACCATGCGCAAGTGACAACCGTGCATCTGCCGGTGATACTCGCTGTGGATAACTATAACCCTAAATGCGAACATTTGTTCGAATTGCGATGGCGACACGCCGAAGCACCTCAGCCCACACGGTGCGGCATGGGAGGAGCGTTATGGTCGCGCCCCCCAACGCTTCGCATCCGGAACTTCCATCTGATCGCACAGCACGTTCCATACGACGCGAGGCTCCTGGCCCGATTCGAGCGCCTCGACGACGGTCATGTTCCCCAACGCGGGCAGCTGCTGGTCACGCGACAACGCACGCCCATAAGTGCGCCCGAACACCTCTTCGAGCAACTGCCAGAATTCCCGTTCACGCATGAGACCCCAGTGTAGTGTTTCATGCGAAAAATCCCGACCCCTAACGGAATCGGGATTCTGCATAACTACAAACGAATGGAATACATCAGGCGGCAAGCACATCGAGCCTGTCGGCGACCATGCGCAACAACTGGGCCGCGCTCACACCCAAAGATTCGGCAATGGACGTGAGCAACTCGGAACTGGCCTCCTTCTGCCCGCGTTCCACTTCGGACAGGTACCCAAGCGACACGCCGGCTTTTTCGCTGACCTCGCGCAAGGTTCTATGGTCGCGCGAACGCAGGTCCCGCAAGACATACCCGATGGCTCCGCGCAATGTGGGATTCGCTACATGACGGCTTTCTTCGCGGCGGGCGGCATTCTGCGCGGCGGCAATGTCAGCCTCACTTTCATCCCACATGCGACGCCGTGCTTCAATGGCCTCGTCCTTGGCCTTCTTGGCGGCACGCGCCTTGAGCACCTGCTGCTGGGCGAACATGACGGCACGGCGTTGGGCTGGGGTCAATTCACGCATTCGGGCGGCACCCGGACGCACCATCGGTGCAGAGGTTGCCGATTCAACAGTCGAGCGAACACGGGTCATCGTTTCCATAATCCATCCCCTTACCTGTGTGATGTCGTTACTCTATACAACACCACAACAATGGGCAGGAGTGGTTTTATTCCTATAAAAACACTGTGAGTTGCCTCACTATGCGCAATGCATGCAGGACAACGCCGGCGCGTATCTGTTCCCGAGAGCCTTGCAAACGCAACTCAAAAGCGACGCTGTTCACCCCATCCACCCGGGTCCTCATATCGGATGCGTATGACGTGTCGGCAGGCAACTGCAGATCGTCCATCCGAAAGGGCAGCACATCAGGCAACGCCACGCCGACATAGACCAGTCCGGCCGGTTTGTCGCCGTCCGGGCCGGGTCCGGCTACCCCTGTGGTCGAAATCGACATCACTTGATTTGCGTATTCGCTCTGGTTGTAAAGCCGTGCCGCCGCAACAGCCATCTGACGTGCGACTTCGGGGTGTACGGCACCTTCACGCCCCAGCAAGGCGGCATCCACACCGAGAATGGAGGCTTTCGCTTTGATGTCATAGGTGACTGCCGAACCGAGGAAGACGTTCGACGCGCCGGGAATGCGCACGAAAGCGTCGGCGAGCAGGCCGCCCGTCAGCGATTCCGCGCAGGCGAGCTTGTACCCCCGCGAGGCGCAGGATTTAAGAATCCCCGCCGCCAGAGCGTCCTGTTCCTGTAGGGCAGTCATCGTGAATGCCTAGGCTTCGCCGACTTCTTGGGCAAACCTCCAAACGTGTTATGCAGATACAGGTAGCCGGAATACAGGCACAGGAACAGCGCCAGATACAGCAGCACATAGGTGACGAACAGATAGCCATTCAGCCACATCGGCAACTTCGCGACCTCGATGGCATCAGGGCAGAACTGCCACACCGGCAACAGCAACATCGACAAACCGACGTACTGGAACACCGTTTTGAGCTTGCCTGGACGCGCGGCGGCGATGACCTTGCCACTCGGGCGTTCCATCACGACGAAGCGCATCACCGTGATGCCAATCTCGCGCACTAGGAACAGCGCAGTGGCCCACCAAGGGAACTCGCCGAACGCACTGGCCACGACCAGCGCGCCGCAGGTGAGCAGTTTGTCGGCGATCGGATCCATCAGTTTGCCCAGTTCGGTCACCTGATTGTATTTGCGAGCCATCCAGCCGTCGAGCTTATCGGTGGAAGCGGCGATGATGAAGAGGATCGCGGCCGCCCAACGCATCGGAAGGTTGCTCAGCCCCCACGCGCCGGCGGCGATGTACAGCCCGAGGAAAACCACCACGAGCACGATGCGCGAATAGGTGACGAGGTTCGGGACGGCGTTCCAGCTGTCCAACAGCGAGGGTTTGTTCGCCGGTTCCTGCGCAGACACCACCGGCTCTTGTACAGATGCCACCGGTTCCTGCGCAGATGCCACCGGTTCCTGCGCAGACACCACCGGTTCCTGCACAGGCACCACCGGCTCCTGTACAGACGTCACCGGTGCCTGCACAGGCACCACTGGCTCTTGCGCAGACACCGCCGGTTCCTGCGCAGACGTCACTGATTTCTGCGCAGACGCCACCGGTTCGAAGGATTGGGGCGCCGCGCCTGCAATGACCGATTCAAATGACACGCTCTCGGCATGCTCGCTGATCGGATTTACAGTACCTTGAACATCCGTGTCGGGATGGAATTGCTCATGTGTTTCACTCATAATCGTTCACGTTACCCTTACTACACGTCATCGCCCTGAGATTGGGCATCGGAAGTTTCAATCGAACTCGTTTCGCCACGAATGAAAGCCAGCACCGCCGGCAAATCAGCGGGTTGGACGAGCACTTCGCGCGCCTTCGAGCCTTCGGAGGGACCGACCACGCCACGCGATTCCAGCAAGTCCATCAAGCGCCCCGCCTTGGCAAAACCAACTCTCAACTTGCGTTGAAGCATGGAAGTGGAACCGAACTGCGTGGTGACCACCAGTTCGGCGGCCTGCAACAGCACGTCCATGTCATCACCGATTTCCTCGTCCGGTTCGATCGTCTTGCTGTCGGCCTCACGCGCCATCTGCTCGATGTCCTCGCGGTATTTGGGCTTGCGCTGGGTGCGTACGAACTCCACGGCCTGACGAATTTCGGATTCGTTGACCCACGAGCCCTGCACGCGAATCGGCTTGGCTGAGCCCATCGGCAGGAACAAGCCGTCACCCTGGCCAATCAGCGTTTCGGCACCCGTGGTGTCGAGAATCACGCGCGAGTCGGTTGCCGAGGAAGTCGTGAATGCCAGACGCGAGGGGATGTTGGCCTTGATCAAGCCTGTCACCACATCGACGGAGGGGCGCTGGGTGGCGAGTACCAGATGCACGCCGGCGGCGCGCGCCAACTGGGTGATGCGCTGGATGGAACTTTCCACGTCGTTCTTCGCCACCATCATCAAATCGGCCATCTCGTCGACGACAACCAGGATATACGGATATGGCGCGACCTTGCGATTCGAGCCGGCGGGTGCATGGACTTTGCCTTCGCGCACGGCCTTGTTGAAATCCTTGACATGCTTGAACCCGAAGAATTCCAAGTCGGAGTAGCGCGAATCCATCTCCTTGACCACCCATTCGAGCGCCTGGGCAGCCTTCTTCGGATCGGTGATGATCGGGGTCAGCAGGTGCGGAATGCCCGCGTAGGCAGATAGCTCCACGCGTTTGGGATCCACCATGATCAGGCGCACCTGTTCGGGTGTGGCGCGCATGATGATCGAGGTGAGCATGGAGTTGACAAAGCTCGACTTGCCCGAGCCGGTGGCACCGGCGACCAGCAGATGCGGCATCTTGGTGAGGTCGGCGGTGACGAAATGGCCTTCGACATCCTTGCCGATGCCGCAGATCATCGGATTGGGGTCGCTGACGACCTCCTGACTGCGCAGCACGTCGCCCAGGCACACGATTTCGCGGTCCTCATTCGGAATCTCGATGCCGATGGCTGATTTGCCGGGAATCGGCGAGAGGATGCGCACGTCGGAACTGGCCACCGCATAGGCGATATTGCGCTGGAGGTTCGTGACCTTCTCCACTTTGACGCCGGAACCGAGCTCGACCTCGTATTGGGTGACGGAGGGGCCGCGCAGGAAACCGACGACTTTGGCATCCACCTTGAACTGCTGGAACGTGGAGGTCAGCGCGCGAATCACCCTGTCGTTGGACGGGGTGCGCGCGGCGTGCGGTTTGCCTTTTGCGAGCATGTCAAGACTGGGCAGATGGTACGGCGACTCGGCATCACCGCTTTCACCCTCACCTGAAGCGGACGAAACGGCATCGCTTTCATCGCTGTCACTGCCATACGCGCCGGAACCGGATCCCACAGCGAGTGTCGCCGCGGGCGCATCATTCTGCGCGGTTGGTGCCCAAGGGTCGTTTCCTTGCGTTTGCGAGGGCGCGGCGGTGGACATCGGCAACGTTCTGTCGGACGTATCTTCCTTGGTGTCTTGAGCGTCTTGACTTTCCTGCACGGGCATCTCGGCGGACTGCCCATGGCGCGATGCCGCTTGGGAAAACGGGTCGTCTCCTTGATAACGTTCAAGCGACGAGCCGGAGGCTTCCTTATTTTTTCTGCCGAATAGCCGCGAGAGAATTCCTCGCTTCGACTCCCCGGCTTGGTTGGTGTCCTCTTCGTCGGAACCATCATGGGCAGGCACGCCGTCCGCGAATGACAATGTGCCATCGCCGATGCGCACCTCGTTGGGGAATTGCTCGTCACCCTCTTCGGCGGCGTTCTGATAGGATCTGCCCTGCGCCTTGGCGACGAGACGACGCCACAACTCAGGCAAATCAGTGACATGAAGCCTTGAAATCAGCAGCATGGCGAACAGCGCGATGACGACAAAGACAATGATCGCGAACACGTCGGAAAGCCCCCACGCCAATGGCGAGCCAAGAACGTAGCCGAGCAATCCGCCTGCTTTTTGCAGCACGGCGATATCGAAACCGGCACTTTTCGAAGCTACGACGATATCGATGATCGAGCAGATCGACCACAGCAACAGCACCCAGCCCGTAATCACACGGGGATTGTTCGATTCCTTGCCGCTGTTGCGCATCAGACGGACGGCCACAACGACGAGCAACACCGGCAGCACCACACTCATCACGCCGAACGCGCCGGAAGCCACGGCATGCAGGAACTGCCCGAACACGCCGTGAACATGAAACCATTCGGAGGCGCAGAACAGCACCGCGAACACCAGCATCAGGAAGCACAGACCGTCACGGCGATAGGCGGGATCGTATTCGCCGACGCCGGTGATGGCGCGCACGCCGGAGCCGAATGCACGCGGAATCGCCAACAGGATTTTTTTCCACGCGGGTTCCGCCGGCATATCAAGCTCTGGCTGAACCTTGGTGTTGCCGTCGTGCGAAGACGCCCCGCCGTTCTTGCGAGGGCGGGACGAGGATTTTGATGAGGATTCTGATTGTGCCATAACGGGTTTGATTCTACTACGAGCCGTCGCTGGCACCGGTAATGATGCGAGTATAAAGCGTCTGGTTTACGATAGGGAGATATGACACCTGCGGAACGAGCGAGCGCGGTCGCATTCGCGCTGAAGAACTGCGCATTGGAAGCGATGACACCCGGCGAGGCGACGATGCGCGCCGCCGCCGACTACAGGGCTGGGCATATCGATGTGGCGGCCTTGATTGACGTAGCGGATGGGCAAGCCGCCACAGCGGCGAACAGCAAGCTGTCCGACGGCAGTCTTGATGACAAGCACAGCGACAAGGCGCCCGGCATATTCGCGCGCACCGTGTTGCTGGCGGAGCGCCCTTGGATACCTTCCGGGGATTTGGACGAGCTCGTGGCCATCCACCGCGGTCTGTTCGACGGCGTGTTTGCGGACGCGGGGCGTTTGCGCACGGCCGACACCACGCGGGCCGTGTCCAGCGACAGCACTCGCGCGCATAATCCCGAAGCCTTCTTCCCCGCGAATCTCATCGAGACGGGCGCGCACAACATCGCCGTCGAGCTAGCTGACAAGCGCAATCTGCACGCGCTGGACAGGGATGTGTTCGTGCGCGAGTTCGTGCATATTTTCGACGAACTGGGATATCTGCATCCGTTCAAGGGCGGCAACGCCATGGTGTTGCGCATGTTCGGGGCGCGTCTGGCGCACGATGCGGGCTGGGATCTGGATTGGGCAAGCGTCACGCGCGAATCATATAAAGCCGCCAAACAAGCGGCGTATCGGGGCGACACCGGCGCATTCGAGCGGCTGTTCGACGCCATTGTGCGCCCGGCCAACCCGACACGCGTGTTCCTGATCGCCGGGTTTGAGCAGGGGCCGGCGCACTGATAGACGCCCCGTTCCCGCCGCCGATGGTTTTCAGTGGTTGATGTCGCCCAAGTGATGCTGGGCGTAGGCGTCGGCCTGCGCGTCGATGGCGTCGTAATCGCCGCGGGTTGCGTGCGAGATGATGGCCATGGCGTTGTCGAGCAAGGCGGGGTTGGTCGCCTGCAACCAGTGGATGCGCGGGTCGCGGCCGAACCATCCCATCTGTTTGCGTGCCAGCCGCTTGGTTTTCTGCGCCACGTCGGCCCATGCTTCCCGCTCGTCCCATAAACCGTCGAGAAGATCGAACATCTGCTGATAGCCCAGCGCCCTGGAGGCTGTCAATCCCATGCTTGGGCGCAAACGGCGCGCTTCGTCGAGGAACCCCTGCTCGCGCATGCGAGTGGTGCGAATATCGATGCGACGGTCGAGTTCGGCACGGTCGAGATCAAGGCCTATTTGCACGGTGGGGATGACGTAGCGATAATGCGGCAGACTGGCCGAATATGGCCGTCCGGTCAATTCGATGACTTCCAGCGCGCGGATCGTGCGGCGGGGATTGCGCGGATCCATGCGCGCCGCCGCTTCGGGGTCTTTGGCCTTCAGCTCCTCGAACAGCGCCCCCGCGCCTTCCACTCGCTCACGTTCCTCCAAACGCGCACGCACTTCGGTGTCGGTGCCGGGAAAGGTAATGTCGTCGATGGCGGCGCGCGCATATAGGCCGGAGCCTCCGACGAGAATCGGGCGAATGCCGCGCGATTGCAGGTCGGCCATCGTTTCGCGGGCAAGCTGCTGGAAACGGGCCACGCTCATCGTCTCGTCGGGGTCGATGATATCGATGAGATGATGCGGCACGGTGGCCTGTTCCTCAAGGCTTGGCTTGGCGGTGCCGACGTCCATGCCGCGATACATCTGGTAGGCATCCGCGTTGACGATTTCGGCCCGTTCCCCCTGCTCGGCAAGCCGCTTGGCTATGGCGATGCCGAGTGCCGTTTTGCCGCAGGCCGTCGGACCGACGATGGAAATGACTCGTTCAGTGCCGCACATGGTAGGTTTGCCCGGCTTTCGGATCGGGATCGGCGATGAGGTTATGACGGGCGGCGTGGGTGACGGTGGCGGTGACGAAATCGCCGATGCGCGGCTCCTCGCACCCCTCGGGGACACCGATATGCACCAACACGCCGGTTTTCTCGCGCCCGGTGACGCGATGCGTCGCGGCATCCTTTCTGCCTTGCGTGCCGGTGATCATCACCTCGACGTCGCGACCCTCAAAGGCCTTGAGATCTTCCTGGGTGATTTCTTCCTGCAAGGCCACCAAACGCTCAAAACGCTCCTGCACCACGTCATGCGGCAACTGTTCCATCTCGGCGGCCGGCGTGCCGGGGCGCGGCGAATAGATGAATGTGAAGGCGCTGGCAAAGCGCGCCTGACGCACCACGTCGAGCGTGGCTTGGAAGTCCTCTTCCGTCTCGGACGGGAACCCGACGATGATGTCGGTGGAGATTTGCGCGTCCGGCATGGCGTCACGCACCTTGCTCAGGATATCCATGAATCTGGCCGAACGGTAGGAGCGGCGCATGGCGCGCAGGATGCGATCCGAACCGGATTGCAGGGGCATGTGCAGTTGGTGCATGACGTTCGGCGTCTCGGCCATCGCGGCGATCACATCGTCGGTGAAGGCGGCCGGGTGCGGCGAGGTGAACCTGACGCGCTCAAGGCCTTCGATCTGCCCGCACGCACGCAGCAACTTGCTGAAGGCATACCTGTCACCGATGCCGAACCCATAGGAGTTCACGTTCTGCCCAAGCAACGTGACTTCTTTGGCGCCGCCCGCCACGCAGGCGCGCACTTCATCGAGCACGTCGCCGGGGCGGCGGTCCTTCTCCCTGCCGCGCGTGGTGGGCACGATGCAGAATGTGCAGGTGTTGTTGCATCCCACGGAAATCGACACCCAAGAGCTGACTTTCGAAGCGCGATCGGTGGGCAACTGGCTGGGGAACAGCTCAAGCTTGTCCGCCACTTCGACCTGCGGGGTGCCGGCCACGCGGTTCTGATCAAGCAGATGCGGCAACGAGCCGATGTTCTTGGTGCCGAAAACGGCCGCCACCCACGGTGCCTTTTTCGCGATTTTCTGACGGTCGAGCTGAGCCATGCAACCGCCCACCGCGATTTGCAGATTCGGGTGCTGCCGCTTGAGCTCGGCCCACAATCCGATGGTGCCGTACATGCGTTCGGCGGCGTTCTCGCGCACCGCGCAGGTGTTGAGCACGATGAGATCGACGTCATGAGCTTCGACCTGCTCTTCAGTGGCGGGCACGTAGCCGTCCGCTTCAAGCACGCCGGCGATGCGCTCGGAATCATGCACATTCATCTGGCAACCGAGCGTGTGAACATGGAATATCCCCTTGCCACGCCGCCCGGTGAAAGCCGTCGCGCTCGCCGAGGCGCGCTCCGCCTCGCTCATCATGTCTTCGTTCATAACGCCCCACTGTATCGGCGGGTCGAGTCATAAGGTCGCTCTCAGACATATCCCAGTTTGGCGCACAGCGAACAGGTATATTGAATGACGTGATACTTGATAGACATAACAGACTCAACACCTCAGACCTGCGCGCGCGTCTGAAGACGTTCGACATCTCGGACGAGCATTTCGACAACGCGCAGATTCCCGAGTTCATCGACCAAATGCAGGTGTATGAGGGCGCCATGTATGAGATCAGCACCAAGCTGGAGGTGCTCGACGACGAGTTTCAAGTCAGGTTCAGCCATGACCCGATTCATCACATGGAGCGGCGTTTGAAGTCGGTCGATTCGATTATCGGCAAACTGGAACGCAAAGGACTGCCCATATCAGTCAAATCCGTCAAGGACAATCTGTTCGACGTGGCCGGCATTCGCGTGATCTGCAATTACCGGGACGACGTGTATTCGGTATCCAACTACCTGTCGTCGCAATCGGACATTCAGGTGCTGCGCGTCAAGGATTACATCAAGAAACCCAAGCAGAACGGCTATCGTTCACTGCATGTAATCTACGCGGTGCCGGTGTTCCTTTCCTCGGGTGCGCATTACACGCCGGTGGAAGTGCAGTTCCGCACCATCGCGATGGATTACTGGGCGAGCCTCGAACATGCGCTGCGCTATAAAAGCGATTTGCCCGACGCCAAACTCAGCGAACATTCCCAGACGCTGCTCGACTGCGCGAAAAGCCTGCAGAACGTCGAGGTTCAGATGCAGCACATTCACCGTGACATCAACACTGCTCCTCAGGCCGAAGAGACGCCGAAACCCACCACACGTTAGGAAGCCCGGCCATTGAAGAGGCGCGAGGGAATGCGAATCTGGGCCAGCAACGTGCCCAGGAAAATGAGCGCGCAGCCAACGTAGGCGCGCGGGGTCATCACCTCGCCCAGCAACAGTGCCCCACCCACAACGGAAAACAGTGATTCCAAACTCATCAACAGGCTCGCACTTGTCGGCGGCACCCACCGCTGACCGACGACCTGCAACGTATACGCGATACCAACCGAGCCGATGCCGGCATAGGCGAGCGGAACCCACGAGTTGAGCGCGCCCGCCCAATCCACCGAACCGTCCATCAGAGCCCCCGCGAAACTCAACGCCGCTGCGGTGCAGATTTGGCCGAACGAGAGCACAATCGCATCGACTCTGGAACCGAGCGTATCAATGATGAGAATATGGGCGGCAAACAGCACGGCGGACAGCACCAATATCACGTCCGCCACGCCCAGCGAGCCGAATCCGTCGGTGACGCACAGGCAATAGAAACCGGCCACAGCCAGCGCCACGGCCGCGCCGATGAGGATATTGATGCGCCGACGCAGAAACACGAAGGCGAGCAACGGCACCATCACGATGTACAGAGCGGACAAAAACCCGGAGCGCCCGGCCGATTTGCAATACAGAATGCCATATTGCTGCAAGGTGCTGGCACCAAACAGCACCGCACCGCAGACGATGCTCACCGCAACGGGATGCGTCGCCCAACGCATGGGCGTTGTCTGAAGCGCAACGTCTTCTTTCGCGATTGACGCGATACCATCGGCTTGATTTGTTGCGAGCTCGGGCAGCTTCGTTTTGCGACGGGAACGTACCAACAGAAGCAGGGCCAGCGACAGCGCGCCCAACGCAAAGCGCACCGCGTTGAAGAACAGCGGCGACATGACGTCCATGCCCTGCACCTGCGCCACGAACGCGAAACCCCAAATCATGGCGCACAGCAACAGACAGACGATGCCCAGCGGTTTACTTTTCCCCATGCGGCCTACGCTAATGCATCCATGTAACGGCATGGCAAAGCCCGGCCATATATTCTCATGACCGGGCCTTGTGCGGCCGCATGATGCGGCAAAAAGTTGCGCTCAGTCCTTGCTGCCGAGCAGCTGCAGGATGTACAGGAACATGTTCACGAAGTCGAGATACAGGTTCAGGGCGCACAGAATGGAGATCTTCTTGATCATCTCCGGCCCCTGCGCCTCGTACTGAGTGAACAGCGCGCGGGTGCTCTGCGCGTCGTAGATGGTCATGCCGGCGAACAGCACCAAGCCGACCGCGCACATGATCTGGGTCATGGCTCCCACATTCACGAACATCAGCACGATTTGCGAGATGATCAGTACGATCAGAGCGACCATGAGAATCGGACCGGCCTTGAGCATATTGAACTTCGTGGTCATGCCGAACATCGTCAACGCGAAGAAGAACGCCGCGGTGATGCCCAGAGCGACCCCGATGGAGCCGAGATCATACACCATGAAAATCACGCTCAGGACGAATCCCATGATCACCGCGAACAGATAGAACATGACACGAGCCGTGGTCACGCTCATCTTCGCGATGCGAACGCCAAGCACGACGGCCATGACAATGGGAACCACACACAGCGCGATCAGACCGATCATGCCCGTAACGCTCAGGAACTTCAGCAGTGCGTCGGTGGCCTGGGTGAGCACGGCGACCACGGTGGTGACAATCAGGCCGATGGTCATTTCGCCGTAGGCGCGAGTGACGGAAACACGGCGAGCCTGCTCGTAGGAATATGCGGCCGTCGCATCGATGGTGGCCGCCGCGGCTTGCGTATATCCTTGGGCGTATTGGACCTGAGCCGCGTTGTAATCGGGGGTGTTGTATTGCCCGTTGCTGCCGGGCTGTTGGCCGAATGTCATAATCGCTCCTTCAGCGCGTAATGTACGGTCTCATCATAAAGGAGACTTCCTGAAATTTCCATGAATGCGCTCCACCCAGGGCGTAATGGACACAATACGCACACCTGCACTACAGACAAGCCAGCACCCGATCAGCCAGGCACAAGAAAGATAATCACAGCAAAATAAATGCGCCCTACAAGTGAGCGAACTCCCAAAGCTCCCGTCACTTATAGGGCGATGTCTCGATCAGTCGTTCAGATGCTGTATCGCGTAGTCGGCTTCCTCTTGCGTAAACTTGCCCCCGTATTCGGATGTGAGCTGATCTCGGATGGCCTCGGATGACATGTTCATGCTCTTCTCATAATCCTTCGCTTGCTCCAGAGCGTTCTGGTTATAGTCGGCCTGAAGGTTATCCACGGCGTATTGCGCGGCTTCGGCGCTGAACTTGCCCCCATATTCGGATGTGAGCTGGTCGTAGATGCCCTGCTTGCTCATGTGCATCGTGTCGGAATACGTCTTGGCCTGGGCCAATGCCTTCTTGTATTCGTTAGGCACATCGTCTTTCTTTAATCACGGGGCATGCGCCATCATCGGCATCGGCGACGCCCGATTCGGACGATGTGCCCGTGTCCACCCGTGCATGGTGCTCCATTGTCATGATGCCGCTTGCCAGCTTCATGTGCTTGGCGCAAACATCATTTTTTGCGCAAAACTTCGCCCCCGATTCCGTGGGGTATATCTGGGCCGTGTTCAGCACATTCGTCGCCGTGGCGGCAGGTTTTCTTCTGCTGGCTCGCAGCCAGTACCCCGAGCTGACGTTCTGGATTGCCTGCGCCCTGATGCTGGTGTTCCCATTCGACCCGCTGCTCACGCTGATGGCCATGACCGCTTACCTTGCCCGCCGTTCGAACCGAAACGCCACCATCCGCACGGCCATCATCGGCAACGTGGTAACACTAATCGCGCAACTACGCGATGCTCTGCAACAGCCCAAAGCCTCTATCTGGCATGCGGACAAGCTCGATATGGGGCGTGTGCAAATGGCGCGCTTGGTGGAGCGATCCGACTTGTCAGAGGAATCCTTGTAGATTCAGGCAAACGAGCGTCAGGGCATGCCGTGTACAGACATCACAAACATCAGGAGTTGTCCATATTGTTGGAGCTGAGCATGCCGTTGCGGTAGGACAACGGTGTGATATGCATGAGTCTGCGGAATGTTCGTGTGAAGAAACTTGATGAGGAGAACCCCGTCTGCGTCGCGATTGCGGAGACGGGCAATTGAGTGGTCGCCAATAGTTCCGCTGCCGCGCGAACCCGCACATCATTGACGAATTCGATCGGAGTCTGACCGAGCAGTTCGCGAAAGATCGCAGCGCATGTAGTTCGCCCTACCGACCCGGCCGCTGCGATTTGCGCCAATGTGATCTGATGTACGTAATGCTGTTGCACGAAATCGACCATCATGGCGAGCGTTGCGACGTGTGGGTGCCGTTTGATGCGTTCAGCCGTACCATCGCCACGCTCCTGGGCAATCGTGGTCAGCTCGTGCAGTATCGCATAGAAGCAGCTGAGCACAGTCAGTGAAGCGGTGTCATTAGCCAATGCCATGCCTCTTGCGGCTGGAAGCGTCGCATGTTTCAATTGCCCGAATTTCGCATCATGCAATCGCATGATCTGGGCAATCAGTCCGTTTCCGTGGACATCATCTGGGCTGAGAACCACATAGGGCATCGTCTCGTCCGTTACAAGCGGCATTACGAATCGTTCATACACCGCAGTGGGCGCGCTCATTCGTGCGGGGTTGAGCAACGTGCATGAGAATTCGCAGTCGGTGCCATCTTCGGTAAAACCGTAATGCAGTTGACGTGAATTGACGAAAATCGCCTGTCCTTCCTCAAGCCGGACGATCTCACCATTGACGAAATACCACATATGGCCATGGATGATGTGCGTGAATTCAAGGTCGATATGCCAATGACACTCCGCCCGCATATTCGGATATTGGCGCAGCAATGAGTGTTCGGTGAATGAAAAGAACATTGGAGCATCGTATTGCACTATTTCCGCACCGTTGGGCAAACGCCCCCAACCGGTGATCGGCATGAATTCGTAAGGCAGACATTCAGACTGGGTCAATCGCTTCATCTTGTCCTACACCAACTCAATTTGGTAAATAGTGCAAATTCTAGGAACGATAATACAACAAAATGTGGTGTCGCCGAACGATAAGCGTATTGAATGGTAGTCGGCATTCATCAATCAATCGATTGACGCACAACTCAGAAGGAGCACCATCATGACAGAGAACACCATCCAGCCGGCAAAAGACGAATGGGAGCGCATGCTTTCCGGTGAATTGTATGTTGCCGACAATCCGCAGCAGCAGGAGATGAACATGCGCAAGCGACGCCTTGTGCAGGCCATCAACACGTCGAAGTACGACGCATTCAAGGAGCGCGAGGACTTGTTCCGCGAGCTGTTTGGATCGATGGGTAAGGGTTGCTTCCTCGAGCCGCCGTTCAACTGCGACTACGGTTGCAATACCTACATCGGCGACAACTTCTACGCCAACATGGATTGCATCTTCCTCGACGTGGCGAAGATCACCATTGGCGACCGCGTGTTCTTCGGACCGCGCATCGGCCTGTACACGCCTTACCATCCGATCGACGCCGCGGTACGTTCCTCCGGGCCGGAGGGAGCACGCCCCATCACCATCGGCAACGACGTCTGGTTCGGCGGCAATGTCGTGGTCGGCCCCGGCGTCACCATCGGCGACGACGTGGTGATCGGAGCCGGTTCCGTAGTGGTCAAAGACATCCCCTCGCATTCGGTGGCGGTAGGCAATCCCTGCCATGTGATTCGCAAGATCACGGACACCGACCGCGAATACTGGGAGGGCAAGGCCGCCGAGTACCGCGCGTGGAAGGATTCGCTCGGCGACTAACCGGGCGCGAAGGGCAGCAATCGCCCGTCTCCCGCACGCCGCGACTTTAAATCCTCGACGCCGTATTGCGGCAATCTTGGCACGATTGCAATCCGGCGTCGATTTTTTCATGCCGTTCCAACCACATCCCAGATATATTCCAGCCATATTCCACAATGGAGCCCCTCATGCAAACCACTGCGACCTGGCGCGACTTTCTACGTCAGACCATGACGTTGGCACTGCCCATCGCGTTCCAGCAGCTCATGCTGGCGCTTTCATCCTGCGCCGACACGTTGATGTTGGCGGGAGTCGGGCAAGACGAACTGTCGGCGGTAGCGCTCGCCACACAATTCCAGTTCATCTTCAGTCTGTGCCTCGCCGCACTGACACTCGGTATGAGCATTCTCATCGCACAATACTGGGGTGCCGGCAATACGAACGCAGTGGAAAAAGTACTGGCGTTCATCATGTTGTACGCCGGTGGATTATCGTTGCTGTTCTTCGCCGCCACCCTGCTGTTGCCGGACGCGCTGATGTCAATCATGACGAATGATGCCGCGCTGGTAACGATTGGAGCGCAGTATCTGAGGATCTCGTCGGTCTCCTATCTGTTCATCGGCTTGTCGCAGATTTATCTATGTTTGATGAAGAACGTCGGTGCCGCCGCAACCGGCATGATGGTGAGTACCGTCGGTGTGATTGTACATGTCGCGCTAAACGCCGTACTGATTTATGGCTACTTGGGATTGCCGAAACTTGGGATTTACGGAGCCGCCATTTCCACGGTGATTTCACGTGCGATCGAACTGGCATGGTCTGTCATGGTGGCCTCACGCAACGGCAGGCCGCGATTGCGACTGACACTGATGACTCATCCGGATGTGTCGTTGCAAAAGGATTTCTGGCGATATAGCCTCCCCGTGCTCGGCAATGAGCTGGTGTGGGGTTGCGGCTTCACCATGTACACAGTGATCATGGGACATCTTGGATCGGACGCAGTGGCAGCCAATTCCATCACCAATATCGTCAAGGATCTGCTGGTCTGCCTAAGTCTCGGCCTGGGCAATGCTGGCGGCATAATGGTGGGCAATCTGCTTGGCCGCAATGCGTTCAAAGAGGCGAAAATCATGGGCGACAGGTTTTGCAAACTCGTGGCCTTGGTCGGTGTGGGAACGGGGCTGCTCATCATCGCAGCACGACCCCTTGTGTTGCAGTGGGCCGGTTTGACTCCCCAAGCCACGCATTATCTGTCGGTCATGCTGTTCATCTGCGCGTATTACGCGGCATGCGGGTGCATGTCCAACCTGACCATCGCGGGCATTTTCCCGGCTGGAGGCGATTCGAAATTCGGCCTCGTCTGCGACGCGATTGTCATGTGGCTCATCGTCGTACCGGTCGGCCTGTTGGCGGCTTTCGTATTCAAACTGCCAGTACTGGCGGTATACGCACTGCTCAACACCGACGAGTGCATCAAGATGGTTCCGGCTTTGATTCATTACCGCAAGTACCGTTGGATCCGCAACGTAACCCGTCAATAGTCCGTTTCGCAGCATTATGTGTCTGTCGTCGCGGTCCGAGGATTACGACGACAGACACTTCATGCCGCAGGTTATTCAGCCGTCTTCATATTAAGAGCAGTAGGACGCAATTTCAGCGGCAGCGGCAGTGCGGTCGCCGCCATGTCGATCGCGATCCGCAGCAGATCGTTGACGTTGTTCGGCTCCAATGCCGCAATGATGAGTGGAAACTCAACAAGGAAACGCACCATCCGCTCGCATACATCAAACACGTGAGCGGATGAACGAATATACATAAAAGGCCGGTTGCCGAGCCTCATAATGGTTTGGCAACCGGCCTTTGCCGCTAAAAACCCAAGCAACTGCCGTCAGTCGACGTACAGGGCGGATGGGTAGGTCATATAGCTGATCTCATCGAGCTGATCGACCGTCACATAGCCGGCGGGCGCATTGAGTACGTCGGGAATGCGATTGACGATGGTGGCGCAGGTATGCTCCACCGTGGCCGGCTTGACCATTCACGGCATGGAACTAATCAAGGAACAGCGCACCAACGCCGACGCGCTTTGCTGCGGTGCACACGATTTGTGCATCACTCGCTAATCGCGCAACGCATCCACATAGGGTTGGAGTTTGTCGAGCAGGATTCGGGTGTCGCAAGTGGCCGACTCGTATAACGCCTCGGCTTCGACTTCATCGTATTCATGCACGATGACGTTGCGTAAGGCGCGCAGTTCATTCCAGGGCAATTCCGGATGTTCGAGACGGAATGATTCCGACAGGCGACGGGCGGACTCCTGCACCTGCATCATTTCCATACTTACGGAGTTGAACAACTGCCGGTTCATCTCAAGTTCCTCACCCGAACGCATCTCGCTGGCATCATCCAATGCGTTGCGCAGATGTTCCGCCAGCCGAAGCAGATTGGTGTCGTCGCGGAATCGCTGATCGGCGTGCATATGTTCGCTCATCATGCCACCTTGACCATATCCGGCTGAATATGGTTATAGAACCGCCGGCTGGCACGGCTGGTTTGCGCATGACGTTCCAACGATCGCAAGGAGATAAGCGACACTTCACGGCCCAGCTGTTGCTCAAGTTCCTGCCGGAAATCATGCATGTGCATCATTCCGGGCCGCACCCCCGGTTCCAGCACATACAGCAAGTCCACGTCGGAATCAGGACGAGCATCACCACGGGCGAACGAACCGTACAAATACATCTCCGCGATGCCATATTTACGGGCAACAGCGGAAATGATTGTTTTCAGCGTGGCGATTTCCAGCACACTGCCATTGGTTCCAATGGCTTGCAGGGCACTGTGGTAGCGCTGCAGGAAGTCTTGCGTGGGGTTGCCGCCATTGCGTTCGGCGCGCGAAAGCGCGGATTGCGTCGTGCCCATCGCTTCGGCAACCGTATTCTGGCTCAGCCCGCGCTTGACACGCTCGGCTTTGAGTTCGTCAATGAGTTTCATATACCGAGCATAGCATAAACGCTATATCGCAATCGATGAGCGGGATTCAACAGGGAGATGCGGTAGACACTCACATACGCAAGGCATGCAATAGGGCGGATGAACGAATACAGGTAAAGGCCGGCGGGCAAGTCGTTATGAGGCTTGACCGCCGGCCTTTGTCGCTTAGGACTACCGTCAGTCGACGTACAGGGCGGATGGGTAGGTCATATAGCTGATCTCATCGAGCTGATCGACCGTCACATAGCCGGCGGGCGCATTGAGCACGTCGGGAATGCGGTTGACGATGGTGGCGCAGGTATGCTCCACCGTGGCCGGCTTGACCACGTGGAATTCGACGTTCGGCTCGCCGGCGATCGTCCAATCGCACATGTCGCCATCGTCGGGGCCGTACACCTTGCCGATGCAGGCGGTTTCCAGCGTGATGCCCTGGTTGGTTTCAGTGGTCACGACCGCGGACATGCCGATGCACTTGCCGGCCGGAACCGTCTCGCCCATAGTGGCGCTGTACATGTCCTCGTCGCTGAAGTACGGCACGCTCTTCTGGGTTTGGCTCTTGATGGTCAGCCCCAGCTTCTGAGCGAGGGACTCGTTGGAATTCCAGACATACGAAGGCACAATGGTTTCGGGATGGGCCAGCTCGGCTTCGAACTCATCGGCTGTCAAGCCGACGCCGTGCGCCTTGGCGAGCGCCAGGCCGTAATCCTCGACGTTATAGCTGACCGCGCCAGTAATCTTCGTGATGGAATGGCAACCGGCCGCGACCTGAGCGACCATGTTGATCCAGAAGATATCCTGCATGCCGGAACCCACCATCGTGGCACCGGTGCTCTTGGCGATGGCGTCAAGGCGATTGGTGACACCGGGCGCGGTGGTCCACGGATAGATGGCCTCCTCGCAGGTGGTGATGACACTGATGCCACGGCTCAGGCACTGCTCGCACATCTTCTCGATTTCGCCAGTGAAACTGAACAGCGTGACGACCGCGATATCGGCGTCGCATTCGTTCAAAACAGCCTCCGCGTCGGAACGAATCGGCACATTGAGAGTGCCAACCCCTGCAAATTCGCCGACATCCATGCCGACCACATCGGGGTTCACATCAATGGCACCGACAATCTGTATGCCGTTCTCCACCATGTAACGAACCGTGTATTTCGCCATCTTTCCACAGCCGAATTGAATAGCCTTAATGGGTTGCATGACACACTCCTTCGTATGTTGGATTGATTCGGCTCGGCTCCGAGCCTGCTCCCATTCTTCCACCGATGGCGTCGGCCGCGCAAGACCCCCTACACTGTATTCGCAAGTAAAACACATCAATTCAGATGCATGGAGCGATTATGCCAGCACGACACCGGCTTGTGCCATGTCACGACGCGCCGCAATGCCCAGTTCCTCGCTGACTGGTGCGGTCAAATCCTTGAACACCCGGGCTTCAAACCCCAGTGTTCTTGCGTCCAACGCGGTTTCCTTGACGCAGTGGGATTCCGCGAGGCCGATGATGTCGACATGCGTCACGCCGGCGGCTTTCAGCGCGTTGGCCAGCGTTTTGCCGGCCAAGGTATCCGCTTCGACCTGCTCGCGCGTGGGAATGCGGTCGGTGTTGTCCTCAATGCCCTCGAAACCCGAGTAGGCCGACGAATACTGGCCCTTTTTGAAATGGTGTTCGATGCCCAACCGGGCGATGGCGGGATGCAGATTCGCGTTCGGTGTGCCGGCCTTGCCGTGCACAGGCCACGTATCCACGAAATCGGGATTGGCGGCCCAGTGGGACCCCGGCTTGATATGCCAGTCCTGCGTGGTGGCGATATACGCATATTCGTCACGATGCGCATCGACGAATCGCGCGATACGCTCGGCAACCGCGTTGCCCCCTTCGACCGCAAGCTCACCGCCCTCGCAAAACGTCGGCTGCACATCCACCACGATCAATGCCCTGTTCATCTATATCTCCCACGTCGGTACTCTCACCATCACTATAGCCGCGAACGACCTCAGGACAACACTCCGTCTCATAAACCTTCCCTACGCAACGAGCGTCGCCAAGTCACGCCTAGCGGCGCCCCCCTCCAGACGGATGGCGCCCCCCCACTTGGGACTTACTCCAAATCAAGCCACTCCAAAACGAAAACGCCGTACACATATAGGAACGAGCCACCTAAATGATAGATTTAGGTTCCCACACATTCGCATAACTCCATCGCGTATTGGGGCCTGTGATTACTTTTGTTGGGTTTACATATTTAGGCATTTTGTTCCTCCTTAAAATCTAGTTTTGCTGTTATATTCAGTTTTGGTGGTTTTGATTAGTATTAGTGCTGTTTTGGGACTCTCAGGAATTTCCTGCACTCGAAGTTATTTAATTCCACTTATTTTCTAGCGTATCTGTTAAAAACAGGCATCCGTAATACCGCCACATAAAAGAGAGAGCCGATTTGTATCGACTCTTTACTCAATCTAAAAAAGATTGATGATACTTCAACATTTACAAAGCAAAGCAAGGGACAACGCCAAGACCGTCGGAGGCACTGGAGTAGTAGCTCGGGCAGCCGTCAGTGTACACGCAACCGAAGCTGTAGGAAAAGATCCCACTCGGCGAACGCAACCACCACCCCACGTCGCTGTAGCCCACAGAGTACGAACTGCCGTCACGAGTTTTATCTATACCCGCAAAAGCAACGTTGGAGGTCATAAAGTTAGCTACTGCATTGGTCCTGCACCAGTCGTACTGTGATCCTTCGTTTTTGTACCAACCATACGAAGTAATTGGTGCTGTATTTTCACCAACAAGCTCGCTATATGACATGAGCCAGAATTTGTCTTGGGTAGTACTGCCTTCCACCCAGCTACCATGACTACCTGAAGTAGCCACTTTGTTGATAGTTTTGGCAACGTCTTTCAAACCAGAAAGCCCCGCTTGAACATAACCGCCCTCGGCAAACACCGAAGTGCGCATAGCGGAACTTGCCCAGCCACCCGAGTTCGTTGCAGAGTCATTCATCTGCTTAGCGGTAGGCAGTGAATGTGTTGCCATAAAAGTTACGGCAGAGCCATCGTCGTCATGTGCGCCCACTTGGATAATGCGGAATTCAACCCATTGATTAGCACCGCTGCCAGCGTCTTCGCCATTCCACTTCGTGTAGAGGCGCATTTCCTTAGAGTTGCCTTCTGCATCTTTACCATTCATGTAGTTTGTGTATTCAGCCGTAACGGCATCTTTGTCTTTGCCAGTAGAAGTTTGAGTTATTGTTCCGTGAAGAACCTGCATGTCCTCATCTACCTTAGACTGGCCTTTACATGTGGCCGTTTCAGGGTCTTGTGCGTTTGCTGGAGCCAGCCAATATTCGCCGAGTTCAAAAATGTCAAATTCTTTCTCCAGTTCAGTTGCAGGAAGTGCGTAATTAAAAGCGGTTGCACCGCTTAAGCCCGTAACAGTGGCAGTATAAACTCCGATTACTGAGGGAGCAGAAGTCAGAGCAACACTGGAAGAATCCTTATAGGCAAACGTCGCACTTATGGTTTCACCACCAACAACGTTACCTACCGTGACAGTTGGGGTGTGAGTCGAGCCGTCATATGCATATCTTGCGTCACCACTTGGTTCCCATGTTATAGTCACCTCTTTTGCAGTGATATTTGCACTTGTGCTTGTTTGCTGGCTGCTTGCTGCAGCAAGCTCATAATTTGCAAGAACTGCTGTATCTCCTGATAGGGTAAGACCTGAGATATTGACCGTTTTGTTTGTGCCAACGTCTTTACCCTTGCCATCGGTGTCATCAAAAGCGCCAGTAGCTGTTAGCAAAAGTTTGTCCTTGTCTGCATCAACGCAACCCGCAAGGACTACATCGCTGTAGTCAAGGCTAGCATCTACGTTGCCATCATAGGTTTTGTTACTTGCCGTAATGCCAGAAACGGTAATGGCTGCTTTGTTAATTGCAAAGCTTTGTTTAATGGCAGTTTCTGCTGTTGGTAAGTCGTAATTTACAGCAGTTGCGCCTGTAACAGCAGTTGCAACAGATACGTACGTTCCAACATTTTTATGTTCGTTTACAGCTTCGCCATCCTTCTGAACTTCAAGCTCAACGCCAAGCGTTTCGTTGTTTACACCTGTTACCTTCGTGACTTCGCGCTTCTGATCTTCTCCGTTATATTCAAACGAATCAGTCCTGCTCCACTCAATCGTCACAGTCGCCTTTGTGATTTCACCTTGAGCGCTTGCTTGGCTCGCAGTCGTGTCGATTTCGTAATTTCCAGCATCAGTTCCTGTTAGTGCCGGCGTCAAAGCGAGCGTATGTGTGCCAACGTTTTCGCTTGGGAAGGCACCTGTTGCAGTCGCTGAAACTTCATCGTTGCCAACCTTTCCAGCGACACTCATATCACCATAATTAAATGTTGCCGTTTTGGTACCATCGTAAGTTTTGTTGTCAACCTTGATGCCGCTCACCGTCAATTTCGCTTTTGCGATCTCGAACTCTTCTGTTGTGTTTGCAGGAAGCGAATAATTCACTTCTTCAGCCGCTGTGATTGTTGCAGTCGCAACATAGGTCGCAGCGTCTTTCGGTGTTGCAACAGCTGCTGTGTTACCTTTCTTGGTGTATGTAACGGTTGGCGTAACGGTCTCACCTGGTGCAGCACCAGTCACAGTGAGTGTGGGCGTGTGTGACGTGCCATCATATTCAGGAACAGTTGCATCGTAGTCCCATATGAACGTAAGCGCGGCTTTGCTGATTGTTGCATTCGTTGTTTCTTGGCTGCCATCATTGCCCGCTGCTGCAAGGGTGTAATTCCCGGCACTTGTGCCACCAAGCGCGCCTTCCCCGTAAGCGATTGTTACAGTTTGAGCAGTATCAGAAGCGTTTTTGCTTGCAAACGCTCCTGTCACATTTGCAGCAACCAGTGAAAGCGTGTCACCTTCTTCAATTCCATCCCATGTTAAACCTGTGACATCCAACGTTGCGTTAGTTGAGCCGTCATAAGTTTTGTTCGACGCAGTAATTCCAGAAACCTTCACAGTTTTTTGGGTAATTACGCCTTGAGCGCTTGCCTGGCTCGCAGTCGTGTCGATCTCGTAATTTCCAGCATCAGTTCCCGATGGAGCCAGCGTCAAAGCGAGCGCATGTGTTCCAACGTTTGCACTCGGGAAAGCGCCTGTTGCAGTCGCTGAAACTGTGTCACCAGCAACTTTCCCAGCAACTGAAATGTCATCGTAGTTAAATGTTGCACTTGTTGTGCCATCATAGGTTTTGCTGTTAACCTTGATACCTGTTACCGTCAATTTCGCTTTTGCGATTGTGAACTTGAAATCTTTTGACCCAGAATAAGACCCTATACCTGTGATTGTCACTGTGCCTTCGCCAGCGTTGACATTTTCGCCATAGACAACAGTGTAATCTGTGTCTTTAATGAGCGTGCCCGTGCAGATGACTTCTGGAGTCTTCTGCGTCTTGTCATAGACCCACTCTCCCTCTTCCAAAGAGAACAGGCTGTAATCAAGCTCCTTGGTGTCGGTTTTGCCGTCTTCGTTATCATAAGTAACTTCCAGCTGGAAGGTAAGCGTCGCGCTTCCGTTAGACTTTACTTCAGCCACAATGTCTGAAGGCACTGTTGTTCCGTCCCATGTGCCACTCACGCTTGACTTTGATGGCACCGTGCGGCTTGCAAACGTTGCTTGCCAGCCGCTCAATTCCGTTGGAGCTACCGCGTTTTCGATGCCGACAACTTTTGCAGAGTTATTTTCGACAGTCACACCCGAAGACACAACATTGCCAGACTCATCAATCTTGACCGAAGAGTCGCACTTTATCATGGAGTCGGTTGTTTCAGCCAGTGCGTCTGTTTTTAACACAAAGGCACAGAAGCAAAGCCCAGCCAAAAGAACGGCGGCAACAGCTACCACTATCACTCGCCTTTTAGCACCGTCTGGGTTTTGCGGTCGCATGTAAACGCCACGCGAAGTTTTTCTTGCATATGCGCCCTGAACAAAAGAACGCTTTTTACTCTCGAGCAAACAATAGGCAGAACCTGCGCAAAATGCAATCATTCCAATGACTGCAAGGAGACAGACGCCTGTGCGAGGAAGACTGCCGTCTTTTTTTGAGGAGGCAGCGGATGATTTTACATTCTCGTTTGAACTTTTTTCATCGCTTGAAGTGGAGTCACCGGTCGTTGATCCGTCACCAGATGCATCTTCGTCTGTGGAACCATCATCGGATGACTGTCGCATCGTTATTGTCATCGTTGAGTCGATGCTTGTTATGACTTGCGTCGCGTGTGCCTTAATCGGCGTTGCCAAGAACAAACCGCAAGTCAGCAACAATGCTGCTGCGCAGGCGAAAATTTTGTTATGTTGTGAGGTTCTGCACATGTTTAAGTTTAACTCTTCAATGTTGGAATCGTTCATCTCTCAACCTCAAAGCTTTACGGGACATATCACAAAACAATGATACGAGCATATCCCCTGCAATGGATGAAATGCGGCTTAAAACCTATAAGGCCGCCTACAGCTAGTCCAAATAAATATCTGTAGCTCGGGATAGGCAGGTGACAAGTATTCGCGCCATATGCACTGCTAGGCACCGAGTGTTGCGATGGGGAGGACGAAAATGCCGTCCTCGCGCTGATAGGCGATTTCGCCTCGGCCGACGACGAAGGCCATGAACTCCGGCTGACGAACCTGGGACATGGCATTGCCGCAAATCTTGTCTTTGAACGCGAGCAGTTTGGCGGCATTCGCGTCAGTGGCTTTCAAATCGCTGAGCTTGACTTCAACGGCAGCCCAACGCCCGTCGGAAAGCTCCAGGATAATATCAACTTCCAGTCCTTTCTCATCGCGATAGTATGAGATGCGATTGCCGGCACCGGACATGCCGCTCATGTAGACGCAAAGATCGCGCACCACCAACGTTTCAAATAGATTTCCCAACGTCTGCGTATCGCGTTCCAGCACGGACGGAGCGGCCCCGACCAGCGCCGCCGCCAACGATGGGTCGGCCAGATAGCGTTTCGGCTTGGTGCGCACACGCGCTTTGGATCTCAATGGCGGCTCCCAGCCACTCAAATCATGCACAAGATACAGACGGCCGAGCTCTTCCATGTATCTCTTCACCGTCGGAATGCTGGGCGTGCGGCTCTCGTCACCATAGGCCATATCTCCCGCCAAGGTCTCATAGGAGGGAGATTGCGCAACGTTCACGGCCAACGCTTTCATCAGTGAACGCATGATCTCGGGATTGAGGCCGAGGCGAGGAACGCTGGTTTCCAGCACGCTTCGAATGTAGTCGGACGGGGTTTCCAGAGCGAATTCGTCGTCCATCCCCACGCTTGACGGCCACCCGCCTCGGCAACACCAGCGGGCCACATCAGCGACACTCGTATTCCGTCGTGCCGGTTTGAATTCGCCATCAAAGAGACCTTTGAGACTCACTTCACCTGTGGAGTCGCCTGATTCGGCCAAACTCATGGGCAGCATGTGCAGTCTGGCGATACGCCCCGTGCCGCTGTGATGGATGAGATCCGTGTCCTTTGGTCGGCTTGAGCCAGTGAGAATCAGCTGGCCTTTCCGATTGGCATTGTCGTCCACATGACGCCGCGAGGCATCCCATACCGCGGGCACCTCCTGCCACTCGTCCACCAAATGCGGTTCCTCACCAGCGAGCACAAGATTGGGATCGGTCTGCGCAGCGGCGTAAGTGGCGGCGTCATCCAGCCGATCCGCACTGGCGGCATGTGCCAACGCGGTCCATGTTTTACCACACCATTTCGGTCCTACGATTTCGACGGCACCGAAGGCATGCAATAGCTTTTCAAGCCTCGCATCCACGACTCGCGGACGGTATCCTTGCTGGGTTAAAGCGCCCACAATGACCTCGCTTTCGATTTTACGCCGGATTGAGTTTCGATTTTACGCCGGTTCAAGTTTCGATTTTACGCCGACTTGATACGAAGAGGTCTCGTATGGTTCCTTCAATCCAACGGAATCGGCAACAGCAGGTCTGAAACGGAACTAGAAAAAGGCGCACTACCCCAACCCGTTAAATAATCGAAGGACGCGTGCGGTGGCAAGGCGCACCGAGGGAAGGCGTACAAAGGTACGCCGACCGAGGAGCTGGCTTACGCCAGCCTTCGCGGGCGCAAAATAGCGCGCCCGCTCACCTCACCTACAGACAGTCCACTGGACTGTCTGCTTAACGGTTCGACCCAGCCGACGCTCCATCTTTCTTTCGATTATTTGACAAATAGCCGAAAGATGCGTGCGGTTTCAAGGCGCACCGCCCTAACCCGTTAAATAATCGAAGGACGCGTGCGGCGGCAAGGCGCACCGAGGGAAGGCGTACGAAGGTACGTCGACCGAGGAGCAACGCAGCCGACGCTCCGTCCTTCGATTATTTCATGAGGTTGCGTAGGACGTATTGGAGTATCCCTCCGTTGCGGTAATAGTCGGCCTCACCTGGGGTATCGATGCGCACGATGGCGTCAAAGTCAACGAGCGAACCATCGGCGCGGGTGGCGGTGACGTGAACCGTCTTGGGGGTCGTGCCGCTGTTGAGGGCATCGATGCCGGAAATGTCGTAAACTTCGGTGCCGTCGAGCCCGAGACTTTCGTAGGATTCGCCAGCGGGGAACTGCAACGGGAGGACGCCCATGCCGATGAGGTTGGAACGGTGGATGCGCTCGAAGCTCTCGGTGATGACGGCTTTGACGCCGAGCATCAGCGTGCCTTTGGCGGCCCAGTCGCGCGAGGAGCCGGTGCCGTATTCCTTGCCGGCCAGCACGACGAGCGGCACGTCGTGGGCAATGTAGTCACGCGACGCCTCGAAGATTGTGGTGGGCTGGCCCGTGAGGAAGTCGTAGGTGAAGCCGCCGGGGGTGACTTCTTCGCCGACGGAGGCGAGCAGCTGGTTCTTCAGGCGGATGTTGCCGAAGGTGCCGCGCACCATGACTTCGTGATTGCCGCGCCTGGAGCCGTAGGAGTTGAAATCCTTCGGCTCGACGCCTCGCTCCGTCAGGTATTTGCCCGCGGGGCTGTCGGCCTTGAACGCGCCGGCCGGGGAGATATGGTCGGTGGTCACCGAATCGCCCAACAGCGCGAGCACGCGCGCGCCGTGGATGTCTTGCACCGGATCGGGCGTCGCCTTCATACCGTCGAAGAAGGTCTGGCGGCGCACGTAGGTGGAGTTCCCGTCCCAAGCGAACAGCTCGCCTTCCGGCACGTCGAGGCCCTTCCAACGGCGGTCGCCGTCGAACACGGAGGCATAATCCTTCAGGAACATCTCGCGGCTGACGGTGCCGTTCACCACGGCTTCGACCTCGCTGTTGGTGGGCCAGATGTCCTTCAAGTACACGTCAGCGCCGTCAGCGCCCACGCCCAGCGGCTGGGTTTCAAAGTCGAAGTCCATTGTGCCGGCGAGCGCGTAGGCGATGACCAACGGCGGCGAGGCCAGGTAGTTCATCTTGACATCCGGGCTGATGCGGCCCTCGAAGTTGCGGTTGCCGCTCAATACGGAGGTGACTGTCAGGTCGTTGGCGTTGATCGCCTCGGAGATTTCAGGCAGCAACGGACCAGAATTGCCGATGCAGGTGGCGCAGCCGAAGCCGACCAACTGGTAGCCAAGCGCATCCAAATCGTCCTGCAAGCCGGCGGCTTTCAGATAATCGGCCACGACCTGCGAGCCGGGTGCCAGCGAGGTCTTGACCCACGGCTTGGGGCTAAGCCCCTTGGCATGCGCGTTGCGCGCGAGAAGCCCGGCGGCGATCATGACGGAGGGGTTGGAGGTGTTCGTGCAGGAGGTGATGGAGGCGATAGCCACGTCGCCGTTCGTCAGGTTGAAGTCCCCACGGAAGTCGGTGGAGACGGCGACCGGCTGCTGTTCGGTTTTGTCGGTTTCATACGACGGCAGCGTTTCGGCGAACTTCTGCTTGGATTCGGCGAGCGTGATGCGATCCTGCGGGCGCTTCGGGCCGGCGATGGACGGCACGACCGTGCCCAAATCCAATTCGAGATATTCGGAGTATTGCGGCTCGACATAGTTCGGATCGGAGGTATCACCCCAGAGCTTGTTGGCCTTGGCATACGCCTCGACCAGCGCGACCTGCTCTTCGGAACGGCCTGTCAGACGCAGATAGTCGAGCGTAACGCCGTCGATCGGGAAGATGCCGCAGGTGGAGCCGAACTCGGGGCCCATATTGCCGATAGTGGCACGGTTGGCCAGCGGCACGGAGGCAATGCCCTCGCCATAGAACTCGACGAACTTGCCGACCACGCCGTGCTGACGAAGCATGTCGGTGATGGTCAGCACCACATCGGTGGCGGTGACGCCTTCGGGAATGGAGCCGGTGAGCTTGAAGCCGACGACGCGCGGCACGAGCATGGAGATGGGCTGGCCGAGCATGGCCGCCTCGGCCTCGATGCCGCCCACGCCCCAACCGAGCACGCCCAGGCCGTTGACAGTGGTGGTGTGCGAGTCGGTGCCGACGCAGGAATCGAGGTAGGCCAAGTTCTTGCCGCCGGCCTGAGCCTTGGTCATCACGACCTTGGCGAGGTATTCGATATTGACCTGATGGATGATGCCGGTGCCCGGCGGCACCACGCGGAAGTTCCTGAACGCCTGCTGCCCCCAGCGCAGGAACTGGTAGCGTTCGCCGTTGCGCTGGTATTCGATGTCCATGTTGCGTTCGACGGCATCGGCGACGCCGTATTTGTCGATCTGCACCGAATGGTCGATCACCATGTCAGACTGCACCTGGGGGTTGATGACCTCAGGATCGCCGCCCAAGTCTTTGACCGCATCGCGCATGGTGGCCAGATCGACGATGCAGGGCACGCCGGTGAAGTCCTGCATCACCACGCGCGAGGGGGTGAACTGGATTTCATGGCTCGGCTCGGCGGCCGGGTCCCAGTCGAGCAGCGCCTTGACGTGGTCGTCGGTGATGTTCGCGCCGTCGATGTTACGCACCAGATTCTCAACCAGCACTTTGAGCGAATACGGCAGATGGTCGATGCCGGGCAGATTCGCTATGGCGTAATAGTCGTATTCCTTGCCGGCGGCATTCAGGGTCGCAAGCTGGCTGTCCGTCAAAGACATGATTCCTCCGAAACGGTGATGCGGTTAGTCCGTGGGTGATTATCCGCTTGACATGGTACGGGGAGGTTACATCGCCCCTGGCGTGTCGGATTGCGATATGAGACAATGTGCGATTCCCAGACACACCGCGAAGCAGACGGCCGAGCCGGCGAGCGCGATCAGCGTGGGAATCAGGACGGCACCGGTGGGAATGATCAGCTCGAAGAAATTCGCCACGAACGGGATGCAGGCGCCTAACACACCGGCCGCTGCGAACGCGGCAACCAAGATGCCGCGCCAACTGTTGAGCGGGCTGGCAACGCGGGCCAGCACGAAGATGCCCATCATGAATAGAATGATGGTGACCACGCCATGCAAGGTGGTCAGTTGCGCGTCCGAACGCTGCACATCCCAACCCATGACACCCGGCAGGAACCATGCGGCGCACAACACCGACAGTCCCGTGGCGATGCCGCCTGGCAGGGCGAAATAGATCACACGCTTCAAAAAGCCCGGGATATAGCGGCGCGTGTTCGGCGCCAGGGCCAAAATGAACGCCGGCATGCCGATGGTGAGCGCGCCGATGTAGGTGATGTGGCGAGGCTGGTATGGGAACGGAATCTGCGTGAGCACCACACCCAACGCAATCAGCGCCGAATACACCGTCTTGACCAAGAACAGCCCGGCGACTCGTTCCATATTCGCCATGACCTGACGGCCTCGGGCCACCACGTCGGGCAGGTGGGAGAACTTGGAATCGACCAGCACCACTTGGGCGATGGCCTTGGTGGCCGGCGCGGCGTTGCCCATGGCGATGCCAAGATCGGCTTCCTTGATGGCCAGGGCGTCGTTGACGCCGTCGCCCGTCATCGCCACCACATGGTTCTGGGTGTGCAAAGCCTGGACGATGGCCTTTTTCTGGTTGGGCAATACGCGACCGAGCACGTCCACGCCTTCGAGCACGCGCGCCAGTTCGTTGATGTCGTCGGGCAATTCGCGGGCATCCATCGCCACCGGCTCGCGTTCGCCGGTGAGTTTGACCTTGCGGGCGATGGCACCAACCGTCACGGGGTTGTCTCCGGAAATCACGCGGCATCGCACGCCCTGCTGGCGGAACCACGCGAGCGTGTCTTCGGCGTCGGTGCGGATGCGCTCGGAACACATCACCAGCGCCACAGGGGTCGAGCTGGGGTCGAGATGCGGGTTCGTCTCATAGTCGCCAGGCACCTCACCGTCGTGTTTGACCAGCAACAGCACGCGATTGCCGTCGTCGGCGTATGCATTGACCTGCTCCAACAGGCTGGCGTGGTCGCCGTCCAGCGCCGAAACGATCACTTCGGGGGCGCCCATGATCCATGTGGTGGAACCGCACACGATCGAGCTCCATTTGCGCGCCGATGAGAACGGAATGCGGGCATCCACCGCACCGGCAGTGAAGCCTTGCTCGCCGAGTCCCTCCAGAATGGCCGCGCCGGTGCCGTTTGGTTGGCCCTCGTTCGACAGGTCGAACAATGCCTGTTTGGCCGCGCGCTGGGCCGTCTCGCCACTGCTGCCATCCAACGGCACTACCTGCCCCAGCGCAATGCCTCCGTCGGTGATGGTGCCGGTCTTGTCGAGGTTCAGGCAATCGACGCGCGCGAGCGTCTCGACGGATTCCAACTCCTGCACCAAGGTGTTCTTGCGCGCGAGCCGCATGGCTGCCACCGCGAAGTTCAGCGAGGTCAGCAACACCAGCCCTTCGGGAATCATGCCCACCACGCCGGCCACGGCGGAAACCGTCGCCTGCCTCCATTTGCCGGTGGCGAGCGCCGCCTCCCATCCGCCGAAGGTTTGCACCTGCGACCAGACGAGCAGCACACACAGCGGCACGACGATGAAGGTCATGAATTTCAGAATCGTGTTGATGCCCTTGTTCAGGTCGGAGACGGTTTTCTTGTATACCTTGGCCTGAGCCGTCAGCGTGGCCGCATACGAGTGCTCCCCCACTGCGATGACTTTGACCAGGGCCATGCCTGAAATCGCGGTGGAACCGGAATACACCTGCTCTCCGGGAGCTTTGCGCACGGTGCGCGATTCGCCGGTGAGCATGGATTCGTCGAGTTCCAGCCCCCAGGTTTCGACAATCAGCGCGTCGGCGGGCACCTGTTCGCCGGAGCGAATCCACAGCAGATCGTCCAGAACGATGTCGTTATGCGCGACTTCGACGTCGCGCCCCTCGCGGCGCACCACATAGTTCGACGCGACGAGAATGGACAGCCTGTCAAGCGTGCGCTTGGCCTTGAGCTCGGTGACGATGCCGATGGCCATATTGACCAGGATGACGAAGCCGAATACGGCGTCTTTCCATGATCCGGTGATAAGCACCAGTACCATGGCTGTGAATATGATCCCGTTGAAGAGCGTGAACACGTTCGCGCGGACGATGTCTTTGATCGAGCGTGACGTGGAAGTTTGCGAGCGGTTCACCCGCCCGCTTTCCACCCGTGCGGCGATTTGGCTGGCGTCTAGCCCTTGTTCGGCGGTTTCGGGCATGGATACGGTTGCGCTCATGTTGCCCACACTAGCGCCTTCATATGAACTTTCCGGTTCGATAATGCGAATGCGGCCGGGCGCGCTATCACCACAGCACACCCGACCGCATCGCCCATATTTGGTTATTTACGAGCTGGCGCTTATCGTAATTTGCCGGCTATGGGAGGCATCGTTGATAACACTCATTGTGCCCTTATCGAGAGCAGCCGCATTGATGGAACCGTCACGAATGGTGAAAGTGGCGGCATAGAGCCGTTCGTCCGAAGGCGCGTGGAGCGGCTCGACCAAGATGACGGGAATACCGCCATCGCGCGCCTTCTGGAGCGCTTCATTCCAGCCTTGCTCATCGACAGTGGCATCCAAACCGACGATGACGATGGCGCTCACCACACGGTCAACCAGATCCTTCACGCCCTGTTGGGCGGTTTGGTTCGGATCGTCGGTATCCCGCGTCGAGACATACGAGGCTTTGAGACCCTGGCCCGCGTAGGCATCAAGCAGCAACTTGTCAGTGGTGGCATCAGCCAAGCCAACCACGCCTACCATCACATCAGCGCGTTGCACTCCGCTTGAGGCAACAGACGACTGATTGGAATGGGTGTCGCCCACCGCAACATCGTGCGGATGGCATCCCGCCACCGCCATCATCAACGCGGCCAGCGTCACAGCGCTTACCGTCCTTAACGTTTTATACACATCGCGTTGTATCCACAGCATTTGCTACCTCCTTACCATACACAACATACCTGCAATGTCCGTATTCTCCATACGGACTTATATGCTCCCACAGCTCTCCCGGCCATCCCTACCCCCTACTCGCTATTGGGCTCAGGCGGTGTTGCAGCATCTGCCGCATCGGGTTTCAACGCAATTCGAGACAGGCAGGAAACACAGGAGAGCCGCGCGGCTGCCACTTCCGCCCGCCTGACATGGCTATGCGAGACGGAACAAAGCTACCGTCTCGACGTGGTGGGTCATTGGGTAGATGTCGTAGGCGCGGATGTCGGCCAGCGTGTAGCCGAGTTCGGCGAGGGTGGCTGTGTCGCGGGCCAGACTGGCCGGATCGCAGGCGATATAGATGATCGAACGCGGGCCGGCGGCTGCGATTTGACGGCAGACTTTGGCATGTGCGCCGGCGCGGGGCGGGTCGAGCACCACCACGTCCGGGCGGGACAGATGCGCCGGGACGCGGGTCAGCGCGCGGGCGACATCCGAGCAGCGCACGTCCACGTCGTTCAGCCCCAGCGCGCGAAGATTGCGCTGCTGGCTTTTGACTGCGACGCTGCCGCCTTCCACGCTCAGCATGTGCGTGCGTTTGGCGGCGAGCGCGGCCAGCGGCAGCGTGAACAGGCCGGAGCCGGAATACAGATCCCAGATCACGGCCGAGACGGCGCCTTGCAGCTCGTCGCGCACCAAGTCGATCACATGGTTGGCGAGCATGACGGGCGCTTCGCGGTGCATTTGCCAGAAGCCGTTTGCGTCGACCGTGTAGGTGAATTCATGGCCGGCGACCGTGGCTTGCTCGGTGAGTTGGCGTGAACCGGCGATTATCTCGCCGTTGACGAGAATGGCGTAATTGGAGGGATTGTTCGGCGCCGAAGAACGGGGTTCAGGGACCGATAGGCGGATTTGCGAGCCGGGCTCAAAACCGCCGCTCCACACATGGTTTGCATCGGCCACACCCAGCAGCGTGCGCGTGGCGAGCGGCATGGTGTCGATCGGCACACGCACATGCGTGCCGCGGCGGCGCATCGAAGGTCGCCCCTCCTCGTCGGCTATCATCTCGATGCGAGTCCGCCAGTTGAAGCCTTTACTCTCCTCGTCGCCGGGCACCCGCTCGACCGGCACCGTCACGTCCACGTGACCAAGACGGCTCATCTGTTCGCTGACGGTGACGGCCTTCCATTTGATTTGCCCCGGCAGCGAGACATGCACCAGATCCGCACCGCCCACGCCGCCGCCGAAGGCCACCGGACCAGCCATAGGCCATGCCGGCTCGACGCGATCTTCGCTCGCTTCAAGAACCTCGATGACTTCGCCCGTCCAGAAGCGTTCGTCGCGGTCGTGCGGCTCGTCGAGTGCGATACGCACCAACTCGCCGGGCAGGGCGAAACGCACGAACACCACACGGCCGTCGATATGGGCCACGCAACGCCCCTGATCGGCATAACGCTCGATGCGAACCTCAGCTTGCATACAACTTCACTCCCCCGCGCCGTCGTCGTCGGCGGCGTCATCAGAAACATCGGAACCGGCGCGAACGCGCGTGTTGTGTCGATGCATTGGCGTGGCGACCACCAAATAGCTCACCCAGATGGCCAGCGCCCAGAACGGAATGCCCATCAGCAACCGGGTCACTCCAAGCAGACCCACACGGTTCGTCACATACAGCGGCACCTGTACGGCAAGGCGCAGCAGGAACAGTCCCAGCCACAGCCATGTGATGGTGGTGTAGGCCTTTTTCAGCTCCTTGTCACCCATCCAGCCGTCAAGCCATGCCTTGAAATGTTCGGTGGGCAACTGACGGAAGAACTCGATGATTGCACCCAGCGCGGGGATGCGGACAAGCAGGGAAACACCCAGCAACACCGCATACACCGCATTGGTGATGAAGCCGAACATATAGTAGTCGCGCGCCTGATGCGTGTGCCATGCCCAAATCAGGCAGATGCCAACCGCAAGCAGGCCGCTGAGCGCCCCCATGACGGACTGTCGTTGAATGAGCCGGACGATCACCTGCACGACGGCCAGCACAGCGGATACACCGATGGTGAGATTGAGATTCGAGGTCGCCACGAACAGCACCACGAACACCACGCCCGGCAGCATCGATTCGATGACGCCGCGAGGCCCGCCGATGGCGTCGATGACGGAAAAATCGTCGTCGGAGCCGGCCGAGGCAAGCGCCCCCAGACCAGTTCGTTGCTTGACTTTGCCCATGAATCAGCGAACTTCGGAGAACATCGGGCCGCGCGACAGCGTGGTCTTGACTTGAGTCTGCTGATCCTGAGACAACGGGCCGTCGG
>NZ_JAAIIJ010000015.1 GCF_012932445.1 Bifidobacterium panos | reverse complement strand
ATTTTCCCGGCATCAGGAAAATGGTCTCGCCGTGTCGAGTCCGGCTTGGGAAGAATCTGCGGGTTGACTTCCAAACCCGAGTTTGAGTTTCAAGCCCGAGTTTGAGTTTGCCACCCGAAAATTAATCCGATGCGTGTTGCATTCGGGTGCAAAATATTCCACCAAGAATCTTTGAGCGCGAAAAATCACGATGTTACATCCGGGTCGAAAAATTATCCTCCACCGGGAAAATTCACGATTCGCCCTATTGAAAAATAATGACACTAATGTATATATCTATTGTTTATTTATAGATTGAACTATAACGTGAGAACACAAACATCCACAATAGACACTTAGGTTTAATCTATGCGTATGCTATAGTTTATAACCAACAACGAAAAACCCCCGAGGCTGGCTAGAGCTTCAGGGGCGAAATGGAAAACCAGCGAGATTCTCCACGCATCGATTCTACGTCAAGGCATGGAGGGAAAGCGATGAGATTCGTGGGATACCGCAACACCAAACTCGTAGAACAACTCGCCAGAGACGGAAGGCTGCTGTCCACGTGGGGCAGCGCCAAGACCTTTGATCCCATGCAGTACACGCTGCTCATGAAGATGGCCTCATCCTCGTATGATTGGCCGCTCGACAAGCAAGCCGAAAAGGACGGCAGACAACCCCGCGTCTACCAGTACGGATGGCTGGCGATGGCACAAGACCTCGGCATGACATTGCCCGATACGCCAGCCGACATCGAAGTCATCGGCAACGAGCCTCGCGTGCCAAGAAAAGAAACCACGGCGATACAACGCCTCAGCCAGACGGCGAAAAAACTCGAAGCAAGCGGCCTCATCAAATGCCTGCGCAAGGGCAGCCCCCAGAAACGCAACAACGCGATCTGGCTGCTGACCATCGGCACGCCCGACGAGAACGCCGAGGTCGAGGCCTACGTGCGCAGACACATGCGCCTGTAGCGCGATGCCTTAAACCGACACGCCCCCGTGTCACCAGCCCCGCTTCGGCGGGGCTTTCTCCGGATTCAGCGTGTTTTCTCTGAATCAGAGAAAACACTTCAGGATTCCGAGAAACGATCCGCAATGGAAGACCCGCAAGTGGGCATGCGGGCTTGCACCCGCTGTCACATCGCGGCTGGTGCCCCGAGCCGGAATCGAACCGGCGACCTCCAACTTAGAAGGATGTTGCTCTATCCGCTGAGCTACCGGGGCGCAATAGGCCAGTATTGCATACGGTTTGGATTATCTGCGGAAAAATATGGTACAGATATGTGGCAAACAACATTTGACGCACGCCATGAAACAGTCTTATCGATACGCCAAAACCCTTATAACAGTAAGCGTAATCGGCTTTCATCCGAGAGATGGCAAATTGAAAGAACTTGGAATTAGAAGTCACATGCTCTATCCAGCTGAGCTACGGGGCCAAACTTGAACCATCATAGTGGCTGGTAGGTAAAAAAGGGCGCAACCCGCCGAAACGAGCCACACCCTTTGCATCGTTTATGGCCGCGCCGGCACTCACTTGTCGAAGCGCGCGCCTTCCGGCTTGCTGTCGGGCAGTGCGAACACGAGCCAGAAGATGCAGGCGACAATGGCCAGCAGAATGGAAATCACCAGCAGGACGACGCTGCTGGTGAACTGACCGGAATTAATGAGGTTATGCAATATGTTTTCCAGCTCTCCCTCGCCCAATTGCCGAGTAGTCGTGACGACTTGCGAAAGATCAACGCCCAAGGCGTCCGCGATGCCCTGAGCGAACTGGATCACGCCAACGATGGTCAGAATACTGCTGACGATGCCCAAGCCGTACGGCAGAAGAATAAGCGCGCCGGACTTGTTGGAATCATGCAGACGGCGCACATACAGCGCAAGCGTCGGGATAAGAATCGCAAGACTCCAAATGCCACTCAGGAAAGAGACCGCGGGCGCAAACCCGATAATGATGTTCAGCACAACGCCGACGATGAAGCAGAACAGCGTCGCCCACCAGAACTCGGAACGGGAAGCGCGGCCGGAGAAAGTCGCATACTTCTTGAAGAAACGGGAGACTGCGCCGCCGAAGGAAATGCCGAGATACGGCTGGTTCAAGGTCGGTTCCGCGGCAACGGCACCGGTGGAAGGCGCAACAGGGGCACCCTGAGGAGGCATGGGAGCGGTCATGATGGATTCTACTTTCTCTCAAACTTGACATGTGAGGAATGCGACTATGCAAACCAAATACACCAAAATACCCCGGACGCCTGACAACAAGAAGCCCCGCGAACGGCGATCAGGAGGCAAACCGACTGCCAAACACCGCGCAAACGACTCGATTCAGCCGATAATCCAGCTCAACGCCAGCAACACCACGAGGAACAGCACGTTGACGGCACTGTATACGGCCAAATAGCGCCCTTTCTTGTCGGGATACTGACGCACGACGTTCTTATAGGAAATCAGCGAGGCCATGGAGGCAATCAGGGTGCCCATGCCACCGAGATTGGTGCCGATGATCAGCGGCTTCCACTGGTCGCAAAAACCGGACAGCAAAAGCGTGGTGGGCACGTTGCTGATCACCTGGCTGGAAGCGACAGCCACCTCAAGAGGATGTCCGCCGACCAGCGACTGGGCGAGCGCGTAAAACTCCGGCACGCGCTTCATATTGCCGATGAAAATGAAGAACATGCAGAACGTGAGCGGCAGTCCCCAATCGACATGCTTGAACACGCGCCGGTCGGTGAACAGGAACGTCACGACGACCACCACGCACATCACCCACAGCGGGATGAAATTGGACACGGCGAGCAAACAGACGATGAACAGCAAAGCGTAGACGATGGTACGCCAGCCGCCGTAGCCCGCGCCGTAACCGGTGATGCGGATTTCGTCGGGGTGGGGTTTGTCGGGCTCGGGCGCGAGCACGCCGGCTTCCAAATCCTCAAGTTGCGACACCGGGCGCTTGTCGAATGCAATGGCGATGACAATCAGCAGCAGTACGGCGGCCGCAGTGGTGTAGGGCGCCATGATGGAAATCATTTCAAGACTCGACATGCCGGTGAGCGCTTTGAGATACAGGTTGTGCGCGTTACCGATGGGGGTCAGCATACTGCCCACATTCGCACCGATGGTCATCAGCGTGACCACCAGCACCACTCGCTCGCTCATGTTCGCCATGATGAGCACGGCCGCAGCGAACGGCACGAAAGTGACCAGCGCCACGTCATTGGTGATCAGCATGGCCGAGAAGAACGTGAGCGCCACCAGAATGATGACCAGATTGCGCGCCGTGCTGGCGTGCTGTAGCAGGCGCGAGCCGATGACGCGGAACACGCCGATGCGTTGCAGACCGCACACCACGATCATCAGACAGCATAGCTGGGTGATGGTGTTGACGTGAATGTAGGAGCGGTATTCGGCGTCAGGAGGCACGATGAAGCAGGAGACCAGCGCCAGAACCGACGCGACGATAAGGATGGTTTCGCTTTTGAGCAGCTTCAGCAGCCAGCGTCGCATCCTTCTCCTCCCACGAACCGTTATTCTTCATTGTGCAGCTGTTTCATTTTACGTGGAGGGCGGATAGGCCGCGCCGCGACGGGGGGGTCACGCGCGCCGCTGTGTCGGAACCAATCAACAATCAGCCTAGGGCGTTGCCGTATACGCGCGATTGCAAATCCTTGCGCGAGGTTTCCATCTTGGTGATTTCGCCAAGCTGGGCGATTTTCTCCTCGCCGTCCGGCATCTGCGCCATGCGGCGTTTGGCGGACTCGATGCGACGCAGCAGCCCCACATCGAGCAGTTTGACGAGCAGTTCGGAGGCGTATTGCCGCTCGGCCTTGGTGACCTGAGCGTTTTGATTGCCCGTGGGCTGGCCGCCGTTGCCGTTGGCGCCCGCCGAGGAGTCGTCTTTGCTTCGCTCGTCAGTCGGCAAGGGAAGTGGCATGACGGCGAGTTCGTTGATCACGGGTTCGAGCAATGGACCTGCGGCCTTGGTGAGGTTGTGCATCCACAACCCCTGCGTGGTGTCGGCGGCAGGCAGGCCCCCGGCAACCGTCACCGCCTGGAACAGCGTGCGGAACACCGGTACCGTGAAATGGCCAGGCACCAGTTGCCCGTACCATTCGGGGTTGATGGCGCGCGGAATCTGAATCATTGTGGCCATGAACTGCTGCTCGGTGATGAACACCGCGTCGTCGATTTTGTAATACGTCTGTTCGGCGGCGTCACGACGCTCGATTGCGCGACGCTCCACCGGGCCGACGGCTTTGTCTTCGTGCTGGGGAACCGCGAAACGACGTTTGGGCGCGTATGCGTCTTCGTCACGTACATGCAGGTTGCGGCGCGTGGCGTTCACTTCGCGGCGCATGATGTCAAGATCGACGCCGATGCGCCTGGTGGCCTTGCGCGTGTACAAATCGAACAGGGAACGATCGCGGATCTGCGCAATCAGCGGCGCGACAGCCTTCACCGCGCCCATCTGGCCGGTGGAATAGGAGGTGTCGAAACGGTTGATCGCCGCGTCGATGACGAAATCATACAGCGGCTTGGCGCGCAATATCAGCGAACGCACCGCCTCATCGCCGCGCTCAATCCTCAAGTCGCACGGGTCGAGGTTGTTTTCCGCCACGGCGACGAAGGTCTGCGACAGAAACGCGGAATCAAGCCCAAAGGCATGGAGCGCGGCCTTTTGACCGGCGGCATCGCCATCGAATGTGAACACGACGCGAGAACTCAACGCCTGACCGTTCACTTTTTGCGGCCCGATCAGTTGCACCGCGCCAAGCGAATCGTCGGAAATCAAGCGACGCACGATTTTGGCATGTTCGGCGCCAAACGCGGTGCCACAGGTCGCAATGGCGGTGTCAACGCCGGCCAAGTGCATGGCCATCACGTCGGTGTATCCCTCGACGATCACCACCTGACGCTTCTTGACGATGGCGGCTTTGGCCAAGTCGATGCCATAGAGCACCTGGTTCTTGTGATACAGCTGCGTGTCGGGGGTGTTGATGTATTTCGCGGCGATTTGGTCGTCGTCATAGAGCTTTCGCGCGCCGAATCCGAGCGTGCGGCCCGTCGAATCGCGGATCGGCCAAGTCACGCGCCCGCGGAAATAGTCGTAAATGCCGCGCTGTCCTTGGCGGGCCAGCCCCGCGTCGAGCATTTCCTGCTGGGTGAAGCCTTTGGAGGCCAAGTGGCGCACCAGATTGTCCCAGCCTTGCGGTGCGTAGCCACATCCGAAACGTTCGCAATCGGCTTGGCTAAACGTGCGCCCGCCCAGCAGCTTGCGTGCGGCAAGTGCCTCTTTGGTCATGATCTGGCTGACGAAAAAGCGCTGCGCCTCCTCGTTCGCCTCCAGCAGACGCGCGCGCTTGGAGCCGGAATGCTCTGTCTTGCCGGAGCTGGACTGCTCGTAGTGCAGCTCGATGTGGTATTTGTCGGCCAGCAGTTCCACGGCCTCGCGAAAGTCGATGTTCTCCTGCTGTTCGACGTATTTGAACACGTCGCCGCCCAGCCCGCAGCCGAAACAATGCCACACTCCGA
This sequence comes from Bifidobacterium panos, assembly GCF_012932445.1. GTDB lineage: Bacteria > Actinomycetota > Actinomycetes > Actinomycetales > Bifidobacteriaceae > Bifidobacterium > Bifidobacterium panos. The sequence goes on along the minus strand of NZ_JAAIIJ010000015.1, from coordinate 93,670 downwards.
GTGCCGGGCGCACGTTGAAACTGCCGGTTTTTTCGTCGTGGAATGGGCAAAGTCCCATGAACGTGCCGGTGCCGGAGGGCTTGAGAGAGACGGACGCGGATACGATGTCATACAAGTCCGCGGCGGCGCGAACCTTTTCCACGTCCTCTTTCAGAATCATTCCCGGCATAATCCACCAGCTTACACGCGCGGGTTGGCCGGGCGCCGATCAGCCCGCCGACGCGACCACCCGAGCTTCATCTACACGAACTCCAATGTTTTCTTCTCACGTGCGCATTGCGCAAGATAGAGGTTGATCAGGTTCTGGTATGGAATGCCCGTCTGCTCGGCCAACGCCTTGAAATAGTCGATGGTGTCCACATCCAGGCGCATGGTGACGGCCTTGCGCAGCTTTTTTTCGTAGGGGTTGGCCTTGCCCTTGCTGAAATCGTATTCCTCAAGCATGATTCCTCCTTTGGTTATATATGCGACTTTCGGTTTTCGTGGCTTTGCGGGCGGAAATGATGCGTATGACACCCTCGCTTTCGCGGTAGCAGTGGCATACGACCAACAGATACGCCTTCCAGCTCATGCCCAGAATGATGAACCGCTCCTCGTCCCACGAATGCTCCGGGTCTGGGATGACCTTGGCGTGCGGGTCGTAGAACACCGTGCTGGATTCCTCGAAGTCGATGCAATGTTTGGCAACGTTCCTCTCGGCTTTCCATGGATCCCACGCGAAGCGGATCTCATCTGTAGTTGTTGCTGTATTGCTATTATACATACTTAATCAATATCCTTTGCTGCTTGGGATGGGAATCGGGGCGATTCGCTCATCGTCGAACGGCTCGTCACCATGATGAAACGCAGTAATACCAAGGCGCAAGGCGGAACGGGCAATGTGTACAGAGCCCCGGTGGGTTATGCACACCCCGGCGTGTCGTCCACAATGTTGTTCACATTCAGCCGCCTCGCGCCGGCCGCGCACGCAGAGTATATGGACAGGTCGCACGAACCTTGGCACCGACGGCATACCGGCACCATGTCGGCATTGCCCCAAGGTCAATCAGCATCAATCAGCACAGGATGGAGTGGAGAGCCAAGGCGGAACCGTCGGTCAGGGACGCAACCTGGTCGATGGCGACGCGCAGACGCTCGTCGTCGTTGGTGCATTCGTTCCAATCGGCCAAGAACTGGCTTTCCAGCGCATCGGAGGGAGCAGGACTATTGGCCATGAACACGTCGACCAAGTCCTCGACGATCTTGAGCTCCTCCTGATGCAGCGGCTCACGCTCGCGCGGCACCATGACGAAATAGGTGGCGATGCCCTTCAACGCCACGATCTCATAGCCCGTCCGCTCGGGAACGACAATGCTGGCGCTGTATCGCGTCAGCGGGCCGGAACCATACCGCTCGCGCGTGGCGGTCTCCACCGACCTGCAGAAGCGTCCGATCAGATCGGATGTGATGTTCTTCAACTGTGCCAGCGCTTGCCTCGAACCGTTGAAATGCTCGGGGAACAGACGCTCGCGGCGCATGCGCTCATAGGTGGACACCAGTTCGTCAGCATCCCATGCCGCGCCATACCATTGGCGGGTTATCTCCACCAGCCCGTCGATGATGCGCGGGTCGGCGAGCACCATCGGATCGAATGCGCCGGTGGCGATGGAATCCTCCACATCATGCACCGAATAGGCGATGTCGTCGGACAGATCCATGATTTGGCATTCCATCGGCTTGGTGGCGCTGGTCTCGGCGGTGCAGCCGACCTTCAGCCAGCGGAACACCGGCTCGTCGTCCGGATAAACGCAGAACTTCTTGCCGTTCGCCCCTTTGGGATACCGTACGGCTTCGGCCTTGGTCCACGGGTATTTGACGGCCGCGTCCAGCGAGGCGCGCGTGAGGTTCACGCCGGCGGAACGCCCGTCGGAAAAGAACACCTTCGGTTCCAAACGGGTCAGGATGCGCAGGGTTTGCGCATTGCCCTCGAACCCTCCGATATTGGCGGCGATGCCGGCCAGCGCTTTCTCGCCGTTGTGCCCGAACGGCGGGTGCCCGAGGTCGTGGGCGAGGCAGGCGCAGTCGACCACGTCCGGGTCGCATCCGAGCATGGCGGCAATCTGACGGCCGATCTGCGCGACTTCCAGTGTGTGGGTGAGGCGGGTTCGCGCAAAATCGTCGGTGCCGGCGACCAACACTTGGCTTTTGGCACCGAGCCTGCGCAACGCCGACGAGTGGATGAGCCGGGCGCGGTCACGCTCGAACGCGGTGCGAGTCTTGGATTTGGGAGGTTCGGGTGCCCAACGCTCCTCGTCGAGGGAACTATATCCTTGAGAACTCAATACGATCTCGCCGTCGCGCGTGGTTTCCATGCTTTCAGCTTACCTACCTGCAACGGCCTTACAACACACTTGCCGGGTCGAGTTTGGCCAAGTCGCTGGCATCCAGCACTTCGGGGGCGTGCTCGTACAGGCGCGGGATGCGGTTGCGCAGACAGGTGAAGACTTCATAACTGATGGTGCCGGCGGCTCTTGCCCAATCATCGGCGGTCGGCTCGCCGAACTCTTCGCCGCGCCCGGGACCGAACAGCAGCACGGTATCGCCTTCAGCAACGCCAAGTTCGGCGGCCGAGCCGTGCAGGTCGAGAATGAACTGATCCATGCACACGCGCCCCGACACATGGAATACCTTCGGTCCCTGCTTGGTCATCACACGCACCGGGCCACCGGGCTTGCTGACATGCTTGGCGCCGTCGATGTTGAAGCCGGAGGCGGAGCGGTGGATGCCGTCGGCGTAACCGAGCGGCACGATGGCCGTGGAGGTGCCTTCCTCGGTCAGATAGGTGCGCCCATAGGAAATGCCGTGGCCGACTTCGACACCCTTGACAGTGCCCAACTGCGCCACCAGACGCATGGCCGGTTTGAGGCCGTATTTGGACGGCGTGCCCATCGCCGGATCCGGTTCGTATCCATACAGCCCGATGCCCGGGCGGGTGAGGTCGAAATGAATTTCGGGGCGGTCGAGTGTGGCGGCGGTGTTGGCCAGGTGGCGAATCTTGGGCGGAATGCCGGCCTGTTCCATACGCTTGGTGAATTCATTGAAATTGTCGATCTGCCGCTGGGTGGAGGCCACGAACTCGGGGACGTCGGGGCTGTCGGCTACCGCCAGATGGCTCCATTGGCCGACGATTTCGATGGTGCCCTCCTTCCCCAGCGCAACGAGTTTGGCGAGTGCGGCCTCAAAACCTTCAGGAGTGAAACCGTTGCGCCCGAAGCCGGAGTCGACTTTGACATGCACGCGCGCCGGCTTGCCCAGTTCACGAGCCGCCGCGGCCACGGCGTCGATGCCAGGCAGGGAGCCGACTGACACATCGATGTCGTTGTCGATCAGCTCGTCGAACGGCGCGGCGGTGCCGTTGTACACCCACGTCAGTATGCGGCAACGATCAGCCCCAATGCCAAGGCGGCGCAACAACAGCGCCTCATGCGATTGGGCGGTGCCCAGCCAAGTCGCGCCGCCGGCCAAGGCCGCGAGCGCCGCGGGTAACAAGCCATGCCCATAGGCGTCGGCCTTCACCACACCCATCACAGCGGTGGGCGAATCAGAGCCGCCAACCATGTCGACAAGGTGGCGCATGTTGTCGCGCAGCGCCCTCAAATCGACGATGGCCTGCGCTGGGTATTGGCGACGCGCGGCCTCATAGTTGGCTTTGCCTTGTTCGGATGAGAAGTCGATGTCCGGTGCTGCGTTCATGCTCATAGGCACCTATTGTCGCGCGCGATTGTGACGAACGGGCTGTGAATCGCCGTGCATCGACGCAAATCGCGGCCAAAAACCTACCATTCGTGGCGCTGGTAGGCGATGCGCGTGGTGTCCGTCGGGCGGTCGATCAGCTCAATCAGCCCGCAGCGGGCGAACCCGCTCGATTCGAGCACATGCTGCATGGCTTTGTTGTTGGGATGGGTGTCGGCGCGCACGTTGCCGTAATGCTGCAGCGCCCACTTGATGCATTCGCGCGCGGCGTGGCGCACCAAACCGGATGAGGCGATGCGGTGGATCGTCACGTAGCCGTCGTTGTCGAGCCACGCCCCGTCGATGGTCTGATATGTGGGATCTTCACCGGGGCACACCGCGAATTGGGCCAAGATGCGTTCCCGACCGTCCTTGGTATCGACAAGCAGCATGGTGCGTTGATTGGCGATGTCGTCGCGCACCACCGCTTCACGCGGGAACTCATGCCCCCACTGGGTCGGATTGCCATTGGCGGCCATCAGCTCACGGGCACGCTGGTAATTCGCCTGTATCTGCGCCAAATCGCGCATGGTGGCGTGGCGAAAGCGCCGCGTGGACGCTTTGCGCTCATTGCTTGCTGCGCTTGTCACGACAACACCTTCCCGATTCGGCTGGCTCAACAGTTACCGACGGCCAAACCTACCACTGTGGGGGCACAACGGGATCGATAAGCGGTAGGGTTATAGACCCAAAAACAGCTCGTGGATGCGGGAGTCGTCGGTGAGTTCGGGGTGGAACGCGGTGGCGAGGATGTTGCCTTGGCGCAACCCGACCGCATGGCCGTTCACCTCGGTTTCGACGCTGGCCTTGGCTCCCACCGACACAACGAACGGCCCGCGGATGAACACCAGCGGGAAGTCTTTGATGCTCTGACCGAAATCGGCGGTGGCGGCGAAACTGCCGAGCTGGCGGCCATAGGCGTTACGGCGCACCACGGCGTCGAGCGCGCCGAAATACACATTGGGGTCGTTGTCAAGCTTACTGGCCAAGAGGATCATGCCAGCGCAGGTGCCGAGCACCGGCTTGCCGGCGGCGATATGCGCGGTGATCGGCTCGAACAAGCCAGTGGAGCGCAGGAGCTTGCCTTGGGTGGTGGATTCGCCACCGGGCAGGATCACGCGGTCGACGGATTCGTCGAAGTCCTCGGCGGCGCGCAACAGCTTCCATGGCGCGCCGAGCTTGTCGAGCATGGCGGCATGCTCCGCGAAGGCACCCTGCACGGCGAGAATGCCCGTCACGCCATGGCGTGCGGCCTCGACGTCCTCGGAATGTTCCTTGGAAATGTATTGGACGGCAACAACCATAGGTCACTCACCGCGCGCGGCCATGATGGTTTCGATTTCGTCCTCGTTGATGCCGACCATGGCCTCGCCCAGGTTGGCGGACAGCTCGGCCAGCAGGTCGGCGTCCTGCCAGTTGGCGGTGGCTTTGACGATGGCGGCGGCGCGCTTGGCCGGGTCGCCGGACTTGAAGATGCCCGAGCCGACGAACACGCCCTCGGCACCCAGTTCCATCATCAACGCGGCATCGGCCGGGGTGGCCACGCCGCCGGCGGCGAAGTTCACCACAGGCAAGCGGCCGTTGTCGTGCACGTATTTGGCCAAGTCGTAAGGCACGGCCAGCTGCTTGGCCGCCTCATACACCTCGTCGTCGCGCAAGGCCTGAAGTTCGCGGATCTGCTTGTTCATCGTACGCATGTGGCGCACGGCCTGAATCACGTCACCAGTGCCCGGCTCGCCCTTGGTGCGGATCATGGCCGCGCCTTCGGCGATGCGGCGCAGCGCCTCGCCCAGGTTCTTCGCGCCGCACACGAACGGCACGTCGAACTGGTTCTTGTTGATGTGATACACATCGTCCGCTGGCGAAAGCACTTCGGATTCGTCGATATAGTCGATGTCGATGGCCTGCAGAATGCGAGCCTCAGCGATATGGCCGATACGCACCTTCGCCATCACCGGAATGGACACAGCCTCCTGAATGCCGCGAATCATAGCCGGATCGCTCATGCGGCTGACGCCGCCGGCCGCACGAATGTCGGCGGGAATACGCTCCAATGCCATCACCGCGCACGCGCCCGCGTCTTCGGCGATATGCGCCTGCTCGGGTGTCGTCACGTCCATGATGACACCGCCCTTGAGCATCTGGGCAAGATTCTTGTTCAGCTCATTACGATTCTCGGCCACTTGTCGTTCCTCACAATTCCTGTGCGAATGATTACCTTCCACCATGCTACGGGCACGACACCCCGCAACATGCGCCACGACCACATTGTAGTTCGCGGCGGCAATAGCGAAACTCTATCACCGGTTCAAACGCGCGCGAATACCGGTTTTGCGCGCCGCGCACAAAATCACGGCTCCGATTTTGACGCGGCCCACAATGTCCCTTTCCTCGCGTTGGCGTAATTTTGGAAACGGCGTGCCCGATGGGTGCCACCCAATAAGTCAAACGCAACGAAAGAATACGGATCTCATGCTGACCGAATACACCACGCCCGGCTCCTCCATCGAACTTGAGTGCAGCCAAACCATTTATTCCCTGCTCAACGACCGCATCGCCCGCACCGGCGAAGATACGGTAATCGCCGCGAAGAAGCTCGGCCCGGGCCGTTGGCAGAACGTGACCGCAGGCCAGTTCCACCGCCAAGTCATCGTGGCTGCGAAAGGTCTGATTGCGCTGGGTATCGCCAAAGGCGAAGCGGTGACGCTGTTTTCAGCCACGCGCATCGAATGGGGCGTGATCGATTTCGCTCTGGCTGCCATCGGTGCCGTCAGTGTGCCGATTTACGACACCGATTCGGCATCCCAGGCGCAACGCATCCTGAACGACGCATCCGTCAAACTCGCCTTCGCCGACAACCGCGAACGCTACGACCGCCTTGATTCGGTCAAGGACCGTTGCCCCGCGCTCAAGCAAATCCTGATGATCGACGGCAACGCTTTGGGCGCGCTCGAAGGGCTTGGCGTGGTCGTCTCGGACGAGGAGTTGCATGAGCGCATCGCTTCGGTGGGCATCGAGGATTTGGCCACCATCGTCTATACTTCTGGTTCCACCGGCAATCCGAAAGGCGTGGAGCTCACCCACCGCAATTTCGTGAGCATCACTCTCGCGGCCAGTCAGGCGCTGCATGAGGTGATTCTCGATGATCACCCTCGTTTGCTGCTGTTCCTGCCGCTCGCCCATTGTTTCGCACGGTTCATCCAATACGCTTCGATTGCCTCCGACGACGGCGTGGTGGGTTATCTGCCCGACACCAAGTCGCTGTTGCCTGATCTGCGCAGTTTCGAGCCGACGTATTTGCTGGGCGTGCCGCGCGTGTTCGAGAAGGTCTATAACGCCGCCTCACACAAGGCCGGCATGGGCTTCAAGGGTCGCTTGTTCCTCAAGGCCGCCGAAGCCGCGCGCGTTTGGAGTCGCGAGGAGCAGGCCGGCAAGAAACATACGTTCGCGCAGATTGCGGATCATGCGAAATATGATGCTCTGGTGTATCGCGCGGTGCGCGGGGCTTTAGGCCCGAAGATTCGGTTTGTGGCGTGTGGCGGCGCCCCGCTGTCGCTTGATTTGGCGCATTTCTATAATGGCATCGGTCTGCCGATGATTCAGGGGTATGGCATGACGGAAACCGCCGCCCCGTTCGCGGCCACGCGTGTGGGGGACAATGTGATCGGCACCGTGGGCCAGCCCGCGCCCGGCTCGTCGGTGCGCATCGACGACGCCGGCGAATTGCAGGTCAAGGGGCCGAACGTGTTCCGGGGCTATCACAATCTGCCCGAGCAGACGGCCGAGGCATTCACTCAGGACGGGTGGCTCAAAACCGGAGATCTGGCGAGCATCGACGACGCGGGTCGCATCACCATCACCGGGCGCAGCAAGGACATCATCATCACCGCGGGCGGCAAGAACGTTTCGCCCATTCCGTTGGAGGAGGAGATCTCCAAGTGCCCCATCGTCGAACATGCCGTGGTGGTGGGCGACCAGCGCCCGTTCATCGGCGCGCTGGTGACGCTTGACCCGGAGGCATTGGCCGTGTGGCTGCCTGCGCACGGTCTGCCCGCCGACACCCCGGTGCAGCAGCTGACGACGAATGAGGCGGTGCTACTGGAAATCCAGGCTTATGTGAGCAAGGCCAACGCCACGGTGTCCCGCGCCGAATCGGTGCGCAAGTTCGCAGTGCTGCCCGAGCAGTTCACACAGGACAACAAATGCCTGACACCTTCCCTGAAAGTGGTGCGTCCCGCCGTCAACCGCGTCTTCGCCACCGAAATCAACCGCGAAATCTACAACACCAAGCGCTAATCCCCTTAAACCCACCGACATAAGGATTGAAACCCGTCACCGGAATTGACTGCCGGTGACGGGTTTCAGTTTCACAACAATCCAAAGTCCCTCACTGCCGTCCAGAAGAAGCCTCTCTCCTCATTTCCAAGGCGCGATCCTCGATGTCCTCAAAGAACAGCTCCTGCGCCCCGGCTGAACCCCTTCCATAATACCGATGGACAAGCTCGTCAATACCCATCCAACTATCCAGCCCAAGAAGATTGAACAGCTCGGCTGCATCGTCAAGATCCTTCTGAGATCTCCTATCCGACATGGCCTTCATAGCCAGCAAATAGGGTTTGGAAGCAAAAGTGACACGCAACCCATCCCGATCGAAGTAAACCTGCGGATCGTCATCCGCTACCGGCGGCATGATGTCATGAATCTGCATATTCAGCCAATCGGCGGGAACCTGATGACATTGCGCCACGCATTGTGCCGCATCGCGAATCGTCTCGTAGGGTCTGAACATGGAATCGACATCTTGCGTGGTGCGCAGACCGGGACTGTGATATGCCATGGCGGTCCCGCCATAGATGGCAATCGTGCCTGTGATGCCGCGCCCCAAGCACTCCTCGATGAGGTCGTCCAGCAATTCCATGATTTGTGTGCGGTTCATTTCCATGACAGCTCCCCGACAGGCACAATGACGTTGTATCGAGCGAACTCTTCAGCCGGCTCGGTCATGGAACGACATATCTTGCGCAGTGGCGTCCATGGCTCTTCGAGACGCAACCCGCGCTCCGATGCCCTCCCCTTGTCCCAATGCTGATAGTCATAAAGCCCCGCCAGAAACGCGCTCCAGTTGGCATCCATGCCATTGGTGACCATGGCGAAATCAGAAGCCTGTTTGTCCGGAAACTCCAGCAGATTCCGCATGCTCGCCGAAATGTGGGTCCATTGGTCGGCGGAACCGGAATAGCGATTGATCGTATCCACAAGCCCCTGCATGGACGAACCGATCAGACGCAACGTGGCTTCTTCCACGGGCGAAAGCGTGAGTTCATAACCCAGCGAACGAGCCGCTTGGCTGATTTTATTGAATGAGGGCACCGTCTTGCCGTTCAACGCCCTGGACACGACGGACTCGTCAAGATTCGCGGCACGCGCCAAGGCGGCGGCGCTCAGCCCCGTCGAGCGCATCAATTCCTTCAATATCTCATCGGCTTGCATAAATGCAAGTCTATCATGGAAACGAAATCTGCGGATTCGCAATTAAGAACAGGGTTATCCATAGGATTTATCGGCGTTCGCATGATAAGTTTCGCAACCGATCATCGGCTCGCATAGCGCAGTGGGCTGTGCGTCATTGCGATTGGCTAGAGTGGGGCGCATGGCTATTTTTCCACCTCAATCACAACAGCCTGCGCAACCTCAATCGACTTCCGAGCCGATGCGCCTGACCGTGCCCGCAAGTGCGCTGGCCGCAGAGGACGTCAAGCAGGCCGCCGCGCTGGCCGACCGCATTCGTGCGCGTTTCGCCCAGACGCTCGTCGGGCAGGACAATCTGCGCGAGGCACTGATTCTCACACTGGTGGCCGGCGGCCATATTCTCATCGAGTCCGTACCGGGCCTGGCCAAAACCACCGCCGCCCAGACGCTGGCCACCTCGGTGTCCGGCACGTTCAAGCGCGTGCAGTGCACGCCCGACCTGATGCCGTCCGATCTGGTGGGCACACAGGTCTTCGATTTCGCCACGCAGAAATTCGCCACGCGGCTCGGCCCCATCCACGCCAACTTCGTGCTGCTCGACGAGATCAACCGTTCCAATGCGAAAACACAGTCGGCCATGCTTGAGGCGATGGCCGAAGGCGCCACCACCATCGGCGGCGAGCGCATCGCCCTGCCCAAGCCGTTCATGGTGATCGCCACCCAGAACCCCATCGAGGAAGAGGGCACGTTCACGCTGCCCGAAGCCCAAATGGATCGTTTCATGATGAAGGCCGTGATGACCTATCCGAACGCCGATGAGGAGAAGCGCATGCTGGCCCTGCTCGCCGGCCGCGGCTCGGACGTGTTCGACCCGGCTCAACTGAACGAGGGGCGCATTTCGATTCGTGACGTGGAGTTCCTGCGCGCCGCCGCCAAGCGCGTGCATGTTTCCGAGGCGATCATGCGTTATGCGGTGGATCTTGCGGCCACGTCCCGCGGTGCGGGTTCGCACCCGGTGCAGGGCCTGAGCTCTCTGGTGCGTTTGGGCGCTTCCCCGCGCGCCTCGATTGCGCTGGTGCGCATCGGTCAGGCGAATGCGTTGCTCAAGGGCCGCGATTACGTCGTTCCCGAAGATATGAAGGCCGTGGTGGGCGATGTGCTGCGCCATCGTTTGGTGCTCACGTTCGAGGCGATGGCCGATGGCGTCACCGCCGATCAAGTGATTGATCGTATCGTCAAGGCGGTTCCCGTTCCATGATCGACGATCCGATCAAGGCTAGGATCGAAGTGCTGGGCACCCGCCTGAACCTTCCGACTGTAGCCAAGGCACTGGGCGTGATCGAGGGCGAACATACGTCTCGTCGCGCCGGTGGATCCGACGAGCTGATGGACGTGAGCGCCTATGAGCCCGGCGACGACGCGCGCCTGATCGAATGGAAGACCAGCGCCCGCCAAGGCCGTCCGATGGTGGTTCGCCGTGAGCGTTTGGCCACTTCGCGCGTGTGGCTGTTGCTTGATGTGGGTCGTGAGATGACCGGCTCGTGCGTTTCGGGTGAGCCGGCGTGGCAGGTGGCCGCGAATGCGCTGCGCATGTTCGCGGTGCTGTCGTTGCGCCGTTCCGACACGATTTCACTGGTGCTGGCCGACGAGTCGAGTATCACGCGTGTGCCGTTCAACGGCGGGTTCGGCCAGTTCGAGCGCACGTTGGACAAGGCGCTGAATCGCGACTGGGAACATAAGCGCAATATCGACGCATTGCTTGATTATGCTCGACGCATCAAAGATCACGAAACACTGATTGTGCTGGCCACCGACGAGCACGCGTTGAACAAGAAGCATTTGCAACAGATTCGGCTTATCGCGCGCACGCATCCGATGGTGCTGATCGACGTGGCGACGGTCAATCCCTTCGAGGCATGCCGCTCGCGCGCCGTGTTCGATGGCACCAGTTCGCGCCGTCTGCCGGCATTCTTCGCAAACAAGCGCGCCGCCGACGAGGTCGCCACGCATCGCGCCTATATGGCCACGGCGTTGGATCATGAGTTGTTGCGTGCGGGAAGCCATATGATTCATGCCGATTCGTCCGAAGCGGTGTTCGATGCGTTCGTGCGACTGGTGTCGCGCGCACTGGCTGGAACAAGCCGCAATCTGGTGCGCCCGGCCTCCGCCCCACCAATTCCAACCCAGGCAGGTGCGGCATGACCATAACGACAATCGCAACACTGGCCGTGGAATCAGACGACCTGAAGCCTGTTGAACAGATTGACATCACCACTGACCTGACCATCGTGCTAACCGTCTGCGTGCTGGCCGCGATGGCGCTGATCGCGTGCGCTGTCATACTCGCCCGTCCCCGCCGCAGCAAGCCCCAGCTGCACGCCGCCCATGTGCCCAATAAGGACAGGGCAAGATGGCAACGCCGCATCGACGACGTGCTGTTGCGCCATAAGGCCAGCGGATTGACAAGCGAACAGGCGTTCACCGAACTGGCCGCCATCTGCCGCGATTTCGCGTCCGTGAATATCGGGCAGGATATGAGCGCGCACACGCTCACCGACATTCGCCTGGAACCAAGAAACCCCTCGACTCGCAGTGGACTTGACCTGTTGCGTGTCACCATCGAGGCCCTATATCCGCCCGAGTTCGCGGATCGCACGGTGAATGCGCACGCGAGCCAGGCGAGCGTCGAAGACGCGGCCGGCTGGGTGTCCACGCTGGTGGAAAGGTGGGGACGCTGATGCAACTGAGTTGGCAATGGCCTTGGGCGGCGTTGGGCGGCGTGCTGGGCGCTCTGGCAATCGTCATATTGACGCTCGCGCTGGCCAACAGGCGCAAACCCGACGATGCGCTGCTCGTGTTCTCGCTGGATGATGATCTTGGCACCGAACACGCCTCGCATCTGTTTCGCCGCTGGCGCTGGCTGAACCGGCTGGCGGTTGCGCTCCTCGTGGTGGCGCTGGCGTTGGCGATTTCACTGATGGCGCGCCCCGCCACAGTGGATCAGAGCGAGGAACATTCGACGAGTCGCGACATCGTGCTGTGCCTTGATGTTTCCGGCTCCACTCTGCCGTATGACCGTCAGGTGATCGACACGTACCGCAGCTTGGTGTCCCACTTCCAAGGCGAGCGCATCGGCATGAGCATCTTCAATTCCACTTCGCGCACCATATTCCCGCTGACCGATGACTATGAGCTGGTCTCCAAGCAGCTTGAAGAGGCGAGCAATGCGCTGGCCGGCGTTGAATCGCAGGACAGCATCGACAAGATGAGCGACAAGGATTACCAGCGTATCGCCAACTGGCTGGAGGGCACGCAGAATCGCAAGGACACCACTTCGCTGATTGGCGACGGTGCGGTGTCCTGCGCGGCGATGCTGCCCGGATTCACCTACGGCTCCGCGGACGAGACGAACGGGCAGCGCACCCGCGCGGCGTCCATCGTGCTCGCCACCGACAATGTGGTGTCGGGCACGCCCACCTACACGCTCGAGCAGGCGCTTGACCTGACGAGCGCCGCCGACATCACCGTGGACGGCCTGTTCTCCGGCCCGAAGGTGAGCGAAAGCGAGGAGACCACCACGAATATGCGCGAACTCATCGAGGCGCATCAGGGCGTGTTTCTCACCCAGTCGGACGGCGGCAGTGTCAGCGAGTTGGTGCGCAACATCGACAAACGGCGCGACAAGGAAAGCCACCAAACCTCCCGGGCCGCGATGGTGGACGATCCCACATGGTGGGTTCCTGTCCTGGCTTTGATTGCGGCGGTTTGGCTGGTGCTGACTTGGAGGTTGAAGCGATGAGTTCATTCACACTCTCCCCCTCGCTGGGTTGGCCGGCCGGCGGCGCGATTGCCGCCGTCATGCTGCTGTTCGCCGTGGTGTCGGTGGTTCGCCATGCGTGCGGCAAGGGCGGCGACGAGACCGTGATGTCATGTGTTCGGCGCACGCTGATCTGCCTGATTATCGGCGCGATGGCACTGACTCCCAGCGTGGCGTCGGCGACGACGAGCCGCGCGGTGAACAACACCGACGTGGTGGTGGCCGTGGATGTCACCGGCTCGATGGCCGTCACCGATGCGCAATATGGTTCCGCGCAAACGGTTACCCGATTGCAGGCGGCCAAGCAGGCGGTGCAAGACCTGACTGAAGCCTATGCCGATTCAAGCTTTGCGGCTTTGCGTTTCGGCGCTTCCGGCACGCTGGATGTGCCGTTGACGCCCGACGAGGCGGCCATCAACAATTGGGCGAGCACCCTGACGCCCGAGGCGACAAGCGTATCGTCCGGCTCGTCCTTGGACGCGCCGCTCGACCAGCTGGTGACCACACTCAAGTCCATTCGAGAGGCGCACCCCGAGCATGCCATCGTGCTGTATCTGATTACCGATGGCGAGCAGACATCTTCGAAGGCGCGGCGTTCCTTCTCCACCTTGCGCAGCTACTTGAACGACGCTTTCGCGGTGGGTGTCGGCTCCACCAAGGGCGGCAAGATCCCGCTGATTCAGGACGGCATTTCCGGTAAAGACGGGACGACCGAAGAGCAGTGGGTCACCGATCCCGACACCGGCCAGCCGGGCGTTTCCGCAATGGACGAGGACAACATCAAGGATCTCGCCGACGAAATGGGCGGCACTGCGCTGTTCGTTTCGCAAAGCGACACGTTGGCGAACGGGCGTTCCGCCCAAGCGTCGAACAAGTGGAAGGTGACCGTCACCACCAAGCAGCGCACCCGTCTGACCCCGGTAATCTGGCCGCTGGCCATCGCCTTGACAGTGCTGCTCGCATGGGAGATTGGCGCGGGGGCTGTATTGTCCAGGAGGCTGCTATGAGTGCTATGGATAATCCTCCTATTGGCAGGAACATCAGGAATGCCCGCGATAATGCGCATGGCGGAGGCGTTCGCCCGCGCGCCTCGCTTGCCGTGCGCATCACCTTGGTGGTGCTGGCTGTGGTGGCGTTGTGCATGGCGGCAGTCACCGGATGGAATCTGCTCGCCGCCACGCGGTTCAATCAGGCAACGGCGGCATTGAACTTGAACCTCGCCTCCGCGAGCAAGGAGGACGCGGATCTCGACGCGTTGAGCGCGGCCCAGCAACAGACGGACGCGCAATTCCAAAACGCCGGCACCTTCGGTTTCCTGCTGCTGCCCCAACTCAGGCAATCCATCGAAACGAACGCGGAAGTCTCCCGCCAGCTTTCCGAGCGAACCCGACAGCAGATAGTCGAGCAGAAGGGTCTTGCGCAAAGCAATGGGGAGCAAACCACCTCCGACAACGGCGAGAACGCCGATGCCAAGAGTGGCGGAGCCTTAAGCGATGAGCAGAAGAAGCAGGTCGAGGATCTGCTCAAGGCGAATCAGCAATCCACCCCGTCCGATTCGACCGAACAGAACGACGAGAACAATAGCGATACCAAGAACAACCAGACCTCCAAACCGTGGTGAGCCCACAGACAAATGTGATGAAAATGTGATGAACGCGGAGGGCTTCGACCACATACCCCGTTTCGGCTGGACAAGTCCCACCCGCCTTTCGTTCAATGAAAGGTATGAACACTACATCACTATTACAAACACGAAGCCGCATACGGCTTTTCATACCGCAGAACGCCAGCGGCGGGAGCGCTTTGACCTGCGACACCGGGAGCTACAGCGCTTGCGCGTGCCACACCGTCGTGGAAAACGACCGCGTCGCCATCACCGCACTGGCGCGCAGTGACAAGGATCTGAACAACATCGCGCGTACCTCACTGGCACAAGCGCAGCAAATCGATTGGAGCGGCAACGCGGCGGACATGTACCGCAAGCGTTTGCAAACCTTCGCGGCGGCAATGGACGCCTATGACTGCGACGCGACGACCGCCGCGCGACTGGCGCAAGGAGGCGCATCATGAGTTGGCAAGTAACCGCACACGTCTACGGCGGCAAGCAGTCGTCTCCCGCCACGCAAGAGGAATACCGCGCCGCCGTCAATACGCTCAACGACATCGGGAGAGCCTTGCGCGCACGCGGCAAGCTGTGGCAGCAGTCCGTATCCGACTTGGAACAGAGCCGTTTGAGCGTGCCGTCCTGCCCCAAGTTGCAGTCGGGACTCCCCTATTCGACGAGCGGCGAACACGTCACGCTCCCCTACGATCAGCTGGTCACCACATGCAACGACAGGGCGGCATCATGCGAAAGCGTGGGAAATCAGATTAGCGACCTGTCCGATCTGCTCGTTCGCGCGCATGGCCTGTACAGCGAGGCGGAATTGCGCAGCCGCAAAATATTCAACGAAGTGGCGCAGGCCGCCACGCAGTTCAAACCCGGCTGGGCGACGCTGTTCTTGGGGTCGGTGGCCGTGGGCGGTCTGATTGGCAGTTGGATGCAAGAAGGCAAGGTGAACCCGGCCGCCGCCTCACGGGCGACGGCGCCGTTTCAGGAAGGGTATATGTCGGGCATCGGCTCGCTGCTGTCGGGGCTGCCGCTTGGCCTGGGCGCGCTGCGCACCGACGAGGTGAACAAGGCGGCGGGCAACATCAGCGGCGTGTCGGGGCCGGTGAAAAACGCCACTCAAGGCAACAAGCTCACCGTGCGGCAAGTCGAATCGAAAACGGAAGTGGTGGGTTCGTCCACCTCGGTTGCGCAGTCGTTGGAGAATCTGCGGCGGCTGGGTGAGGAACGGCTCGGTACCATCGAGCTCAACTCCGGGTTGAACTACGCCACCATCGCGATACAGCGTTATGAGCGGGACGACGGGACGAATGCGTGGCTGGTCACCATCCCCGGCACGGATGGGCAAAGCGATTCGCCGTTCGACTGGGAGCAGAACGTGGAGCTGATGAGTGGCGACGCCGAGCAACGCAAGAAAGCCGACAGCGCGCGCATGGTGGTCGAGGCGATGAAGCAGGCGGGCATCTCCTCCGACGAGCCGGTGGCTCTTATCGGGCATTCGCAGGGCGGCATTGTGGCGGCCGAGATTGCGGCCGACCAGTCGGAGCAATACAACATTCAGCATGTGGTGACGGCTGGCTCCCCCGTGGCCAACCATCCGATTCCCTCCAAGACCTGGGTGACCAGCATCGAAATCGAGGACGAGCTGGTGGCGGCGCTCGACGGCACGCAGAACCCCTCCACCGAAAACTGGCTCACCGTGCGCGGCACCGTCTCCTCTGGCCCCGATGAAACAGAGGAATCCAGCACGCCGACCTATGAGGCCGCGCCCGTGCAGGGCTCTTCCGAAAACTACGAGCTCAGCCACTGGCTGAAATACCATCAGGCCGCTTATCAGAATGCCTCCGACTTGGGGTCGCCATCCGTGCAGTCGCATGAGGAGCATTTCAAGCAGACCATTGCCGGCACGCTGAAGGAGACGAAGTATTACGAGGGGCGCATGAGCCGTTGAGATGAAAGCATGAGTGTTAAGATTGCACGACTATTAGGGAGCGTGATTGCAAGATTGCGTGATTGTCTGAAAGCATGATTGTAGGATTACAAGAAAGCAGGAAAACAAGAAAACAAGATTGCAAGCAAGCGCGTGAAGAGGGGCTGGAACCATGCTGATGGCCGTCGATATCGGGAACACGAACATTATCATCGGATTGCTCGAAGGCGAGCGCATCGTCGGTTCATACCGCATCACCACCAAGGCGGCGCACACCTCGGACGAATACGGGCTGATGCTCACACAGTTTCTGGCTTTGAGCCATTACGCAATCGACGACGTGGACGATGTGATCGTCTGCTCGGTGGTGCCGAAGGTCATGCATTCGTTCCGCGCGTCAATCATCAAGTTTTTGGGGCTGGAGCCGATGGTGGTCGGTCCCGGCGTCAAAACCGGCATCAACGTGCGTATCGACGATCCCAAAACGCTCGGCTCGGATTGCCTGGCCGATTGCGCGGGCGCCTATCACACTTACGGCGGGCCGGTGCTGGTGGCGGATTTCGGCACGGCCACCACGTTCAATTACGTGGATGGCGCGGGCACAATTCGTTCGGGATACATCACCACCGGCATTCGCACGGGCGCGGAGGCTTTGTGGGGGCAGACCGCCCAGTTGCCGGAAGTGGAGATCGTCAAGCCTGATTCCATTCTGGCGACGAACACGCGCACGGCCATGCAGGCGGGGCTGTATTACACTTTCCTGGGCGGTTTGGAGCGTTCGATCCGCCAGTTCAGGGAGGAAATCGACGAACCGTTCCAAGTGATCGCCACCGGCGGGTTGGGGCGCATCTTCGCGGATGACACCGACGAAATCGACATCTACGACCCCGACCTCATCTTCAAAGGCATGGCCGCCATCTACGCCCGCAACACGCGCTAAGTCCCCGACTCGTTTATGCCTGTTTCAAGATGCGGCTTCGCGCTCCATTTGGACGAATTGGCGGACAGAGGAGGCAACGGAATAGTGCTCACGGGTGTGGGCCGCATAGCGGGCACCCCATTCGGCGAGTTCGCACGGGTGGTCAATCCACCAATCGATGCGGCGGGCGAGCATTGCGACATCGCGCACGCCGAACAGCGACTCGTCCAACAGCGCGAACTGGCTGGCGGCGGATAGCTCCGAGGTGGCGATCACCGGCACCAGGCCGCACGCCATCGCTTCGATGACGCTGATCGATTCGATGTCGGCGATGGAACAGTGCACGAACAAATCGCACGAACGCAGCAACTCCGGCATCTCGGCATTGGGATGGAAACCGATATCGGCCTTGCGAGCGAGCAGACGGTTCGCGCGGAACGTCAGATAGCGCTTCAGCGGGCCGGTGCCCGCGATGATCAGCTGGATATCGCCGGCGTGGCGGCTCATCGCAACGGCCTTGATCAGCGTGATGTGATCCTTCTCGTGGGCGAGCCTGCCAGAGGCGATGATGCGGAACGGCACGTGCGGTTCGGCTTGAACATCGGCTTGAGGCTCGGAAGTCTCGCGGGCGGTGAACCGCGGCGCGTAGCCGTTCGAGATGACGTGCAGTTTCGCCCGATACCCATGCTCGCGCAACAGGCTGGCCGTCATTTCGGTGGGCGTGTGGATATGCGCGATGTCGTGATACAGCCACCTGTTGAACAGCCAGTAGATGAAACGTTGCGCACCCGGAATGAGACGCAGGGGACCTGCCGAATACAGCACATTTTCGGGCTGCACATGGTAGCCGGCGGTGACGGGGACGCCCATCGTTCGCGCAACATGAGCCGCACGCCGCCCGAACGCGAACGGCGTGTAGATATGCACCACGTCCGCACCCTCGAAGGCCTTGCGAAACAGCGTGTCGCTGGGCTCGGCGAATTGCATCTGCTGTTTGGCCGCCACCCACGAGACGAGCGGCACCCTGCGCACGCGCGCCGGGTATTCGGCGGAACCGATGCCCACCAGCCGCACCGTGTGACCTTGCCTGCGCAGCTCGGCGGCCCACTGCAACGCCGAGTTCGAGGTGCCATTGCCTTGATTGCCCACGGTGTCCACCACCAGGGCGATCACCAATGGGCGGTCGGTTGTTTTCTCCCGGCTCTGTTCTCTCATGGGACTTATGGTACGCCGGTCGGTTGTCTGCAGCGGGCGCCAAGTGGTTATCGCCGCCCGCAGCGTTTGCCGCCGACGCCCGGCTGACCGGACGGACCCCAGGGGCCGCGGCCTTCTTCGCGCAACGTGTGCAGGTGATGCTTCATCGCCACCAGCATGATATGCGCGTCCTCCAGCCCCAGGTGCCGCTCGGACTGGGACGGCGCCAACGCGCCCTGCCGCTTGGCGTAGGCGTCAAGCGTATTGTCACCGAAGGGGTGCGCCGCGCTCGACTTCGAGCCCGAATCCCACTGGCGGCTCATCGGCATGGTGTCCACGATGGTGATGTTGCCGGCGCGATATGCCTCCGCATATCCGGCCACGTTGAGCATGAAGAAGCCGTGCTCGAAAGCGGCATTATGCGCCACATACGGCTGGCGCACCAAGCGTTGCAGCAAACCGGACTGAGCCTCCGCCCACTCGTCGAACGGCTTCAAACCGCTGCGCGGCCCGCGTTCGCGCACGTCGATGCCCGTCAGGTCGAGGATGAACGGGTTGCCGTGGCGGGCGTTCGCCTCGGGCACGCCGAAGCTCAGGCGCGACTGGCCGTAAGCGTCGCCGGGCTCGTAATCCGACTGTTCGTAGCCGCAACTCGCGGGCGCGTTGGCCGGCTTGGGCGAGGCCATGTTCATATATTCAAACCCCACATCGATGATGTAGACGCGCGCCGGGTCGGTGCCGCTGGTTTCGATGTCGATGCCCATGACGGTGTCGATATCGCGGCCGGGCAGGTAGACGCTGCGCCAATCGGCCTTGGGGCCGTCCGCCTCGCCCGCCGGTTGACGCGACCGCTCGGAGCCGGGCGCGGTGGCACCGGAAAGATTCGCCCGCGCCACAAGGTTCTCGGTGTCGTGGCGCTGACGACGCTCGGTTTTGCGGCGTTCGGCGCGCGCGACGAGAATCTGGGCGGTGCGGTCTTTGAGATCGTCGAGGTTCACACTGGCCAAGGCATCCAAGCCGGCATCCGAATCGACATCCAGCGTGCCTTGGTCGGGGTTGGCGCGAGAAGCAGCACCCCGCGGTGCGCTGAGCACGGCGGCCGTCCCCTTGCCCTGGCGCTTGTACGTCACGTTCCACAAACCCCGCGCCTGACCTTCGTCGATCAACAGGCTGATTTCGTCGTTCAGGCGGCGGTTCGCATAGGCGAGCGCGCGCGGGAGGCGATATGAATCGACGAGACGGTCGAAGTCCATCATGAATGCGGTGTTGCACTGGGCGATGATGGCTTCAAGCCGCTCGCGGGTGGCGTAATCGGCTTTGAGGGCGTCGTGGAGTTGCT
Source organism: Bifidobacterium panos (assembly GCF_012932445.1). Classification (GTDB taxonomy): domain Bacteria; phylum Actinomycetota; class Actinomycetes; order Actinomycetales; family Bifidobacteriaceae; genus Bifidobacterium; species Bifidobacterium panos. The sequence goes on along the minus strand of NZ_JAAIIJ010000015.1, from coordinate 73,622 downwards.
GCGGGGTGAGCGCGGCGGGATCACCCGGCGCGGATTGCGGGTGGCTCGCCTCGGCAGTCGTCACAGCCGATGCGAGCGAGCCGATGCCGCCGGCCAAGTCCAGCCCGCGCACCCAATCCCAGTCGATGGGGTTGTTATCGGCGTCCTTGGGCATGACAAGTTTCCACTGTTCGATGTCGTTCTTCGCTTCGTCCTGCCAGCCCATACGCCTGACGTTCCTTTCACTGCATGTTGACTATCTGCACCATACACAACCGGACAGCTTCGCCCAACCGCCCTACAGGTCGAACCCGAGTTCGGCGGCGGCCTCGGTGGGGACGGGATCGTTGCACCAGTAGTCTTCGAGGTTCTCGTAGGTGGCCAGGGATCGAATCTCGGCCTTGTCGATGTAGAGTTCGCCGCTTAAGTGGTCGGTCTCATGCTGGAAGATGCGCGCCGGCCAGCCGTGCATGCGCTCCTTGTGATGCTTGCCGCTTTCGTCGTCCCATTCGGCCTCGATGTCGAGCCAGCGGCGGCGCACGGCCTGATAGCCGTCGAAGCTCAGGCATCCCTCGTAGAAGCTGCGGGTTTCATCGCCCACGGGCTTGTAGGAGGGGTTGATGATGACATGGAACGGCAACTCCGCGATTTCGCGCGGGTCGTCGGCGTCGTCGCGCACGTGGTCTTCGAGCACGGCCAAGGCGAGGCCGAGACCGATTTGGGTGGCCGCAAGCCCCACGCCGGGCGCTTCGAGCATGGTGGTGTGCATGGCATCGATGAGTTTGGACAGTGTGCGCTTGGACAGCTGGCCGGTGTATCGGGCCGTCTGTTGGCGCAGCACCGGCTCGCCCGCCTGCACGATGGGCAGGAGTTTGTCTTTGCCGCCGGTTTTGATGAGCCGTTCGACAGCGCGGTTCAGTTCAAGATCGACTTTGGAATTATGCGCGAACATTGTCTCTCCTACAGCGTGCCCTACAGCGCGAGTTCGCTGGCGACGACTTTGGCCAGGCGGTCGCACACTTCGTCGGCCTGCTCCTGGGTGGCGGCTTCGGCCATCACGCGCACCAGCGGCTCGGTGCCGGAGGGGCGCAACAGCACGCGACCCGTCTCGCCCAACAGCGCCTCTTCCTTTTCGACGGCCTTCAGCACGGCGGCGTTCGTCTTGGCGGCCATCTTGTCGACGTTCGGCACATTGACCAGCGTCTGCGGCAACTGCGGGAAGTCGGCGGCGAGTTCCTTCAGGCTCTTGCCCGAGCGCATCACCTCGTTGCACAGGGTCAGCGCCGTCAGCGTGCCGTCGCCGGTGGTGGCGAATTCGCGGTTGATCACATGCCCGGACTGCTCGCCGCCAAGCGAATAGCCGCCCTTGAGCATCTCCTCAAGCACGTAGCGGTCGCCCACGCTTGTCTGCACGGCGGTGATGCCCATGTCTTTCAGGGCGAGTTTCAGGCCGAGATTGCTCATCACGGTGACGACGAGCGTGTTGTGGGCGAGCTTGCCTTCGCGCTGCTTGGCGCGCGCCAGAATGCCCATGATCTGATCGCCGTTGACCATGTTGCCGTCCTCGTCCACCGCCAAACACCGGTCGGCATCGCCGTCGAAGGCCACGCCCATCGCGGCATCGGAGGCCTTGACCATGGCCTGCAACTGCTCGGGGTGCGTGGAGCCGGCGTTCTTGTTGATGTTGTATCCGTCCGGCGAGGCGTTGATCACGATCACGTCCGCACCGGCGCGACGCAACGCTTCGGGAGCCACCACGGATGTGGCACCATTGGCGCAATCGGCCACGATTTTCAAGCCTTTCAACGGCGTGGACTGCGTTTTGTCGGCATCGAGCGGGGCGATCGACGACACCAGATGGTCGATGTACAGATTGGTGGCCGTCACGGTGTCGTGGCTCACGCGCCCCACACCCGCGCCAGTCGGGCGCTCCCAATCGCCCCCGAGCACGGTTTCAATCTCATCCTCCTTCGCGTCCGGCAGTTTGAAACCGCCGCGAGCGAAGAACTTGATGCCGTTGTCGGGCATGGGATTGTGGGAAGCGGAAATCACCGCGCCCATCTCCACGTTGAGCACGGAGGTCAGATATGCAACGCCGGGAGTGGGAATGATGCCCGCGTCGATCACATCGAACCCGCCCGCGCTCATGCCGGCGGCCAACGCCGAAGCCAGGAAATCGCCGGACACGCGGGTGTCTCGCCCCACCAGCGCACGGCGACGCCCCTCGGGCTGATCGTCTTTCGTGCGACTGTCCCCCAGCACGCGCACGGCGGCGTCTCCCAAATCGAGCGCCAACTGCGCGGTTAAGTCCCTATTCGCCAATCCGCGGACACCGTCGGTTCCGAACATACGTGGCATAAGTCTGAACGCCTCGCTATCTCAAGTTGTATTGCCAATGTCAAGTTGTATTGCCAATGCACCATCGTACCCAACAGGGTTCGCCACGCGCGTCACGGCAAGACATTTCGCACATTTTTACAAAACAGAACATCACGGTAAGGTGGGAAACATGCAGTATTTTGAACGCGAAATTGAAGGTATTGACGGTAGTGTTGCCAAGTTTGTGGGATATTGCTTGGACAACAGTGAGGAAGTCGACCCGGAGCGCACACGTCCCGCCGTGCTCGTCATTCCCGGCGGCGGCTACGAAATGACCTCGGATCGCGAGGCCGAACCCATCGCCATACGGTTCCTCTCCGCCGGCTTCAATGCGTTCGTTCTGCGTTATTCGGTGTGGCCGTCCGTGTTCCCCACCGCCCTGCTTGAAGCCGCCGAAGCGATGAGGCAGATTCGCCAGAACGCAGCCCAATGGCATGTCAACCCGAACCATATCGCCGTGCTCGGCTTCTCGGCGGGCGGCCATCTGGCGGCGAACCTGGCCACCAGCGCCTCGGACGACGTGATGCGCGAACACGGCTACGCCCCGGATGCCGTGCGCCCCAACGCCCTGATGCTCGCCTATCCGGTCATCACTTCCGGCCCGCTCGCCCACCGCGGCAGTTTCGATCATCTGCTGGGCGACAAGAAAGCGGACCAGCAAGCCTTGGACGCCGTTTCCATCGAGAAGCACATCGACGCCGCAACACCGCCCGTATTCGTCTGGCACACCATGCCGGACGATTGCGTGCCCGTCGACAACACGCTGATGCTCATTCAAGCCTGCAAGGCGGCGGGCGTCAGCGTGGAGGCGCATCTCTTCCCCCAAGGCGGCCACGGGTTGGCGCTCGGCACCGAAGAGACCGCGTGGCACGGAACCGATGGCATAGAAAAGTGCGTCCAATCCTGGCCCCAACTCGCTTTCCAATGGATTGAACGCACTTTCGTCTAATTCTCGCTTGCCCATAGATTGTAAATGGCGCAACTGTTCACGCGCCGCGCCGGGCCGGTTCTATGCCGACTCTATGTGCTCGCTCACGTATTCATTTCAAAAGAATCGGCCATTCGGTCGGGGCTTTCGTAGTTGCCGCCGTCCTGTTGCGCCGTCTGGCTTTCGCATGCCTGCGCTTTCGCCTGTAAACGGTCGACTTGCTGTTCCAATTCATCGATGCGCCGCACCTGCTGATAGATGAGCAGATCACGCATATCGATGGCTCCGCTTCGTGAAGAGGTCGGGAAGGCTATCGCACGCGGGTGCATCTCGCCAGAGAGGGAGCTCGACTTGTCCGCTATCTCAGACAATCCCCCGGACAGTGATGTGCTGGTATAGGTTCTCTGGCGATCATCCCTATAGAAATCGGAACTCTTCCACCTGGAAAAGCACCGTTCGATGCGCTTGTATCCAATCAGAGCCGGGTCAAGTCCCGCCTCACGGAACAGCTTCACCGGAGATTCGCCGTTCTTGTATCGTTGCATACACCGCACCTTGAAATCTTCCGCATAGATGATTCGTCTTGGTGTTGCCTCGGCAACGGCAGGAAGTTCCTTCAAGTAGGCTACTTCCTCCAAGCTGAACATTCCTCCACCACTTGCCATATCGCCCCCTTCGGTCGTTACTGTATGTGCTTGTGGTCTGGCGCGGAACATGTCTGCCGCGCATCTTGCAGGTGTGATGTCACCCCTGTTGAGCAGTAAGAATAATGAGGCCGGTCTGGGTGCGCACACCCCCCTGAGCGCGAAAGTCACTCGGCCTTGGGCTGTTTGGATTATTGCGGATATAAGAAAGGCCAGCCGATCGAATCAGTTGTTTGATTCGACCGGCCGGCCTTACTGTGGTTCTGGGCTAAATCAGGCCCAGATGTGCCGTCAGTGCATGAACTTCCTGCGCACCAACAGCACGGCACCTGCGGCTGCAAGAGTGAGCATCATCACAGTCACACCGCCTGTCACCCAAGCACCGGTGGCGGCAAGTCCGGGCTTGCCGGGCTTGCTGGGCCTGTCAGGCTTGCCGGGCTTGCCGGGCTTCGCATCCGCGGCAGTGGTCTTGTGGTTGACGGCACTACCGGCATGCACCGTGAAGAAGGAGCCCTCCTGCATCACGCCGTCCACCGGCAGCACGCTGACTGCAAGCGGCTTACCCAGGGTGTAGCCGTCAGGCGCCTTGGTCTCAACGAGCCTGTAGTCGCCCCAGATAAGGTCCTTAACGCCAAACTTGCCAGCCGTCTTGTCCTCATCTTCGTTGCCGTTGTCGCCAATGGCCTTCGGGGCGAAGCCATCCACATTCGTGCTGGTCAGCGACCAGTGCGACCCGCCGAGCAGAGCGTTGTGCTCATCGACCTTATGCCAAGTCAGCTTGCCCGGCTTGGCCTTGAAGGTCACCGTGCAGACGGCGTTCTGCCCGGGCTTGACGGTGATTTGCGGGTTGTCCACCGTGTTCAGGACCAGATTATTGCCTGGACCTGGATCAGGCGCTACCGGATCCGGCCGAGGCGGACTGAACGGCCCCGGAGACAAGTCGCCATCGAACGGGAGTGTGTCAGAGTGGCTGGGGAAGTGGAAGTCATCAGGATTGAACGGAATCGGCGGCTCGCCGCTCGGGTCAGGCAGCGGCATCTCGTGCTGTCCCGGATCCGACGAACCCGACGAACCGACTAGACCGGTTCCCCCGGCCCTCGCGTCAACGCAGATCCAAGTGGCGTCATAACCCTCGTAATAGAGATAATCGGCCAAGCCCTTCTGATATCCCAAGCTATACGAACCGGGAGCAATCAGCGTGGTCTGCGTCGCCATCCGGGTCGCGTCGGGTTCGTTGCTTCCCGCCGGTATCACCTGCCTGGTCGGCGTCATCGGATTGCGAGCACCTTGCCCATTCATCGCAGACAAATTCCAGTGGGACGGCTTCGCGCCGTACCTGCCGGCAAAGGTGTTGTCCACTTGGGCCACCAGTGTCAGCGTGGTGGGCTTCACCTGAATAACCGGCCTTCCGTAGGTCACGCTCTGTTGCGAATCAACGACCGTGTCCCTAGCGTCGGTCCACAGCACCGTGCTGTAAGTGAGCGTCGCCGCATCCTTGTTGGAATAGAAGCCTTCCTTACCCGAGCTGGTATTCTTGTTTGGCGCATCAGTGTCACTGTCACCCTTATGCGGGTATTGCCCATTCGTCCTGGCATATTCCTGATGAGCCATATCCGACGGTTCAATCGTCGTCATCACTCGATAGGTGACACCTTTCGTGAGCTTAGTACCCGGCTCGAAGCCAAGCGTCAACGTTCTCGTGACCGTGTCATAATTGGCTGTCATCCGATTGGCCGCTTTGTCGGTGCCTTTCACGGAATTGCCGCTTCCATCGACCGCCTCGAGAGTAAGCTGCGGGTTGGATCCGTCTCCGACGGGCTTGACATACTCGGACAGGTGATCCGTAACCGTCACACCGGTATACGAAAGATTCTTAATGGTGGCCTCCAGTATGATCTTGCGGAATGCTGCATCAACTCCACCAAGTCCTCTACCATCATGGAACAACCCGCCAGCCCCTTGAGCAAGCTGTTTCAGTTGTGTGGCCTCTGTACCGCCCGGATCACCCATATTCACCACAAACAGCTTCGTCTTTTCAGGGCGCTGGTTCGCTGCAGCCAAGACCGCGTCATTCGAAGGAGTTGTGGAAGATCCATCCGTTATCAAAACAATATATTTCGCAGCATCGGAGCGACCTCCTCTAAGCATTTCGTTGGCCTTGTTTAAGGCAGCTCCCATGCTGGAGTTTCCCGAGTCGTCAGGCTGTTTATTGAAGAACAATTCGTAAATTGTTGTGGCGGAAGATCCAAGATCCGCGCTAAACAAGGATTGGCTTCCAAAGACGACTGCCGCGAGCTGAACTCGCTCCGGCGGTTTTGGCGGTTTTGGCGGTTTTTGCGTTTTTGACTGTCTCGCATTGACTCTGGGTTCGGACAGAATACCTTCAGCAAATGTTTTTGCCGTGTCTCTTACCTCTTGCCAGCGAGTCCGCGTCGGGCTTACATGCCCGTTACGCATTGACCTGGAGCCATCCACCACCAGCACGATATCCGCAGGCTCGCGATCTCTCATGACCGTGGATGCTTTGGATTCTGAATTGCCCGTCACGCTCAACGTCAAACCGTATGTGCCATCCCCATTGCTCGTGACGTATTTCCTGTGCCCGGGAGCCGGCAGAGAGAGGGTAGCTTCTGACATAGTACCACCAACCCGCTGCTGCGCCTCCTGAGCGGTCGCATGCACATCGGCAATCGCCGCTGTCGCCAACGCGACGACAATGGCGACAACCAGCGGGAGTCTTCGGATTCCCGCAATGGAATTCTTATGTTCCATATCACATTCTCCTTCTAGAGCGCCAGAAAAGTTGAACTGTATTGGCAGAGCCGATGTTATGGGCATTGTGAACGGCATCGGTACACTCCACGGGGAAGCCACGGCTCACCCCCATTCAGGCAAAACCGTTGCGATTGCAACGCTGACGCCCCTCTTTCGCTCTCTTGGCGATAGGTAGAAAAGCTCGCTTCGCCAAACGCTTGAGCTTGCAGAAGGCCGGCCGATCGAATCGCTTCAATCGGCCGGCCCTCATCTCGGGCCCAGCTAAGCCAAGCCCCTACCCCTCTGTCTGTCAGAGCATGATCCACTTACGCACCAGCCGCACGGCGAGGGCGGCCGCGAGGCCAAACGCAATCACAGCCACGCCGCCCGTCACCCATGCGCCGGTGGGAGCAAGTGCCTCCGCCGGCTTGGCAGGCTCGGTCGGCTTGGCCGGCTCAGCCCGCTTGGGAGGTTCGGCTGGTTTGGGCGCTTCGTCGGGCTTAGTCGGCTTGACTGGCACGACTGGCTTAGCAGGAGCCGGCTTCGGCTTCACAGCAACCTTGTGATTGGCCACCTTGCCGCCATCGCCAGCCTTCACCGTGAACGACTCTTGCGTCATTTCGCCAGCCTCGGGGAGCACCTTGACCTTCAGCGCCCCGTCCAGCCGCTGATAGCCCTCAGGCGCCTGGGTCTCGGTAAGTTCGTATTCGCCCCACGCAAGGTCTGCAACTGCAAGCCTGCCGTCCGCGCTATCGGCGTCATGTTCACCATTGTCGCTCACCTTCCTGCCTTCGAAGCCAGGCACGTCCGTGCTGAACAGCGACCATTGCGACCCGCGCAGAAGCTTCGTCGTATCGCGCTCGTCAACCTTGCTCCATGCAATCCCGCCCGGCTTGGCCCTGAAGTTCGCCGTGCAAGTGACGTTCTGCCCCGCGCCAACGGTGACTTGGCCGTTCTCCAGCAAGTCCGACGTCTCGCCCTTGTCGTCGGCGCATAACCATCCATCCTCCGAGTAGCCCGAGAAATGCTGGTACTTACTTGCCGAGTCGGCTTGCTGACGCAACGTATACGTGCCGGGAACCACCAGCATGCCCCGCGTCGCCATCTGATCCATGCCGGACGCGCCCACCGATTCACTCGGCGCCGTCAAAGCGATGCCCGCACCACTCTTGTCCAGCGCAGACAGCTTCCAGTGGGAGGCGCGGGCGCCACGCTTGCCCGCATAGGTGTTGTCCACTTTGCCCGCCAGCGTCAGCGTGGCCGGCCGAATCTGAACAACCGGATGCGGATATTCCGTGGTCTGCTGATCACCGGCCAGTTCTTTGCCGCCGGTCAACGAGACGACCATGTAGGTGAGCGTCGCTCGGCCCTTGTTGGAATGGAAGCCCGGTTGATTTGAACTGGTGCGACTGCCTGGCGCGTCGGTGCCATCTTCACCGGTGTGCGGATATTTCCCACCGTGTGTGACGTAATGTTTATGAGCCACATCCGTCGGCTTGACCGTAATCTTCGCCCAATATGTGGTGCCACCTGTGAGCATGACACCGTCGTCAAAGCCGATCTTGAATCTCTTTGATGTCGGATCATACGACACATTCATAGACTTAAGCGCAGAATCGGCTTCCGCTGAGACATGATTGCCGCGACTGTCAATCGCGCCCCATGTGTATTTTGCCCCACTCCCCTCGTCAACATGAATCACATATTCAGACAGCTCATCCGAAATCTCAACCCTCCGATAGCGCCAAGAGGTGGTGACAATCTGCCGAACGATATCATCGAACGCCTCACGGAGTTTGTCAGGATTACTCCCATCGAAGAACTGGCCGCCGACCTCTTCTGCAAACAGCTGCATCTTTTCGTTTGAAACGTCACCGCCCGCGCTCACCGCGAACAGCCTTGCATCGCCAGCGCGCCTCTGCGCTTCATCCACGGCAGCTCGATAACAACGATCTTTATAGTCAAGAGCACCATTGCCGTAAACTAGTTGGCCGCCTCTCAGCAATCTTCTCGCGCCATCGTTGTTCTTATAGTCAGGATGGTTGGGGAAAGAAGAGGGCTTCTCTTGGAGAGTGGGCACGATGCCTTCATAACCCATCGGCGTATTTCGGAACGTAGGCATCCCATCCGTCAGAAGAACGATATGCTTGGGAACTCCGGCACGCCCCTTTTTGACTTGCTCGTTGCCCAGCCTCAAACCGTCTTCCCAGTTGGTGCTCCTATTCTCCTCAATCTGGCCAAAAGTGCTAATAAGCTCTTCAGCGGAGACAGACCATCTCCCTAAGGGGAATTTGCCGCAATAAGCGGTGTTATCGAAGAACACCGCCGACATCCGCGTCTGCAAGGCATGAGGCAATCGACTATTCTCGGGCGTCAATAGTCGACGTGTCAACACCGTCGCCGCCTCTTTCACCACTTCCCAGCGGGTCTTCCCCTTGACGCCTCCGTTCTCCCTCATCGAGCCAGACTTATCCAAAATCAGCACCACATCCACAGGCTGATGCACTGTTCGCGCCGACTCAGCCACATCGCCCCTCACATTCAAGGTCAAATCGTAGGTGCCATCCCCATTGCTCTTGACATATTTCTGATGCGCGGGCGCTATCAGCCCTGAAACACCTACTGGCGACGGCACCTCACGACTTCGACTCGACGATTCTGCAGCAGCCGCACGCACACCGCCAGCCACCAAGGGCACCACCATCACGATGACGGCAAACAAGGCAACGCAAACCGGCCACAGCTTGTGCACCGGCGCAATCCCCACGCGAGGGCTATGCCCGCTCCGTTCCATATCCATTCTCCTTCTGCGCCATAAAGGCCAACAACTTATATGGGCATGCAAGATGCTATGGGCATCAAAGCCGCCGCCCATACACTCCACAAGAACGCCGACCGCACCCCTAAAGGCTTGAAACCGTTGTCAACCCGGCAACATGTGCCCCTTGCCCCCTCAAACCCGCCGTCAGGCCCAGCCTCCTCAAAAAAAACAATGCCCGTCAGCGCATGAATCCCCTGCGTGCCAACTGAACCCCGCCTGCGAGCACGGCACCAAACAGCACCACGGCAACCACTGCCGCGATCCGGGCGCCTGTCTTGGCCAGCCCCGCCGATTTCGCCGACTGTTGGGCGGTTTTCACTGCCGCCCCCTCACTGAGCTTGCGATTAACAATCTTGCCGTCGTCGCCGGCTTTCACCATGAAGGAGGAAGGCTCCTGCACCGCATCACTCACCGGGAACACACTGACCGTAAGCGGAGTGGGCAACAGCTGATGGCCGTCGGGCGCCTTGGTCTCGCCGAGCCTGTATCCGCCCCACTTGAGGCCGGTAACAGCGAAGCCGCCCGGCGTCTTATCGGTGTCATGCCCGCCATTGTCGGCCACAAGGCCGGGCCGCCCATCCGCACCGGCCAGCGACCAATTCGACCCGCCGAGCAGACCGCCGTGCTCATCAACCTTGCTCCAGGAGACACCGCCCGGCTTGGCCGTATAGGTCACCAGACAAGTGACATTCTGCCCCGCTCCGACAACAATCTCGTCTCTCACCGACGGATTCGTCGAATTGAGCTTGCTGCCCTTGTTATCGACGCAGAACCACTTACCCACCGCATAGCCGGGGAAGTACGGGTATTGGCTTGAGGGGTTCGCTTCCTGCCGAAGCTTGTAGGTGCCGGGAACCACCAGCGTGGGCTTCGTCGCCATCTTGTCAGTGCCCGATTCGCCCGGTGCCAGCGCCATCGACTTGGCCGGCACAGTGGGATGGACGCCCGCGTTGTCCCTGTTCAGCGCCGACAAACTCCAATCGGAAGGGCTGGCCCCATGATTGCCCGCATGCGTGTTATCAACTCTGGCCACCAGCGTCAGCGTCGTGGGTTTGAGTTGGATAACCGGTTGGGGCAACGGCACCGTCTGCCCCTCGGCAGGCTCCCTGTTCCCATTCGTCCAGGTGATCATCTCGTAGGTGAGACTCGCCTTGCCTTCGGCATTGGAGCGCAAGCCCCGCTTGCCCGAACTGGTGCTCCTGCCATCCGCATCGGTATTGGGATCGCCCACATCGGAATACATGCCGCCGCGCTTGACGTAATCCTCCTGAGCCTTGCGCGTCGGCTTGATGGTGAGCGTCGCCCAATACGTCGCACCGGGGGTGAGTTTGGAATCATCTTTGAAGCCAAGGGTCAGCGTTCTGCGTTCCCTGTCATAGCGAGCTTCCATGTTCGCCCCCGCCGGGTCCGTTTCCTTAACGGAGCCGTTCGAGGCGTCAAACGCGCCGAACTCCAAGCGTGGGCTGAACTCATCGCCATCCTTGTCTTCGACGGGCGTCACATATTCGGACAACTCGTCGTTGAGACTCACCCTCCAATACTGGCGGGTGATTCCGAGGAGTCGTACAAGAATCTCATCAATCGCCTGATACAGCTTCTCAGGAGTACCTGCGTCATAAAAATCGCCCTTCGCCTCTTCTGCCAACTTCTTCACAGCCTCGTTCGCTTCCTTGCCACCGGCCCCCACCGCAAAGAGCTTCGTCGCGCCGCGCTTTTTCGCTTCGTTGGCAGCCGCTCGATAACAGCGCAAACCAACATCGCAATTGCCGCCACCATAGACGGGCCTGTTTTCGGTATTCTCGCCCGTCCACACCCTATCGACGTCGGGGGCATTGTCAGGTGGCTTCCCTCTGTATTCCATGGCAGAGACGCGCATTGTGGGCGCACTGCTGGTCAGGAAAACAATGTATTGATCAACATTGCGCCGAGATCCCGTCCCATTCAGCAGCTCATTGGCCCGCTGGAAAGCGCTTTCCCAGTTAGAGCCCTTGCCTGGCTTGGGTTTACGGCTATCGGCCGAGATGAAGCCAGTGAGACTTTGAGCCGAAGTCGTCCACTGGGAGGTTCCCAAAAGTGCAGTCAGCGCCCAAGTGTCAAATGTGACCAGAGCCATCCGAGCCTGTTCCGAGGGATCCCGCTTCGCGTTTTCAGACGTCAACAGCCGTTGCGTCAGTGACGTCGCCGCCTCTTTCGCCATATCCCAGCGGGTTTTGTTCTTGTCGACGCGCTCCAGCATTGAACTGGATCTGTCCAAGACCAACACCACGTCCACAGGACGACGCTTCTTGCCCACCGAATCAGGCGAATCACCAGTCACGCTCAACGTCAGATCATAGGTGCCGTCCCCATTGTCCTTAACATACTTCCTATGCACCGGAGCCCCCGACGCAACAACCGCTTTCCCTGGCTCCTCAGCACTCGCTTCCACACCCACGGCCACCGTGGGCACCATCATGACGGCGGCGACGAGCACCGGGACAAGTCTGCGCAACCCCAACTGGGGATTGCGTTTCCTCTGTTCCATAGCCGCCCTCCTCTTTAAGCCGCCACATACTATTTGGCAGAAAAATGATATGAGCGCCACCCACCTCTCCAATACACTCCACAAGGAAACCGATATCCACCCCAAATATGAGCTGCCTCCCATTTCTCGTTGTCCAAGAAAATGGGAGGCAGTTCAAATCAGCGGGAGCGTAATCAGCGCGAGCGCTTGCGGCGCAGGATGCCGACCGTCAGGCCGGCTGCGGCCAAGGCCAGTGCGGTCAGGCCAGCGGCCAAGCCAGTAGCGCCGGTGGAGGCCAGAGTGTTCAGCTTGGTCCACCTGGCGTGCAGCGTCTTGCCCGCGGCGTCCTTCAGGCTGGTGACCAGGTTGCCCTCGTCGTCATACCAGCCATCGAACTTGTAACCCTCACGAGTCGGCACCGGCAACTTGCCATCCGCACCAGTCCAACCCTCCGGCATGGAACCGCCATTCGGATCATACTTGGTGCCACCGTTGTCGCCAGTGGCGTCGGTGTTGTTGCCACCGTTGTCGGCGTTCTTAGTCCACTTGGCCGTGATCTTCATGTCCTGCGCGTCGGCGGGGATAGTGTCGAGCTTATTACCAGCCTCGTCATACCAACCGTCGAAGGTGTAGCCGTCACGAGTCGGGGTGGGCAGCTTCGTCTCCTCACCATACGTGTGAGTCTTCGGAGCATCGGCCGGCAACGTGCCACCGTCCAAGTCGTACGTAATGTCGTACTCGTCGCCCTTCCACTTCGCGGTGATCTTCAGGTCCTTCCCGTTGGCAGGGATGGTATCGACCTTGTTGCCGTCTTCGTCATACCAACCGTCGAACGTATAACCGTCCTTCGTCGGAATAGGCAGCTTCGTTTCCTCACCATACGTGTGGGTCTTGGGAGCGTCAGCCGGTAGCGTGCCGCCGTCCAAGTCGTACGTGATGTCGTACTCGTTGCCCGTCCACTTCGCGGTAATCTTCAGGTCCTTCCCGTTGGCAGGGATGGTATCGACCTTGGTACCGTTTTCGTCATACCAACCGTCGAAGGTGTAACCGTCACGAGTCGGAGTCGGAAGCTCGGTCTCCTCACCGTACGTGTGGGTCCTCGGAGCGCCCTCGGGAAGCGTGCCGTCATTCGGGTCGTACGTGATGTCGTACTCGTCCGCGGTCCACTTGGCAGTGATCTTCAGGTCCTGCGCGTTGGCGGGAATGGTATCGAGCTTATTGCCGTTCTCGTCGTACCAGCCGTCGAACGTGTAACCGTCCTTCGTCGGGGTGGGCAGCTTCGTCTCCTGGCCATACGTGTGGGTCTTCGGAGCGTCCTCGGGCAGCGTGCCGTCATTGGGGCCGTACGTGATGTTGTACTCGTTGCCCTTCCACTTCGCGGTGATCTTCATATCCTGCGCGTCGGCGGGGACGGTGTCGACCTTGTTACCGGCCTCGTCGTACCAGCCGTCGAAGGTGTAACCGTCCTTCGTCGGGGTGGGCAGCTTCGTCTCCTGGCCATACGTGTGGGTCTTCGGAGCGTCCTCGGGCAGCGTGCCGTCGTTGGGGTCGTACGTAATGCCGTACTCGTTGGCGGTCCACTTCGCATACAGAGTTACGTCCTCGGCCGGCATCGTGGACGCGTCAAAATCCCACTTCGTGCCGTCGGCAAACGAAGCGTCCGTATACCAGCCACCGAACGCGTAACCAGCCTGGGACAGAGCGCCCGGGTTCGTAACCTTGGCACCATACTTCACACCCGTCAGCTTGTCAGGCGTAGTGCCGTGACCCTTCGCGTCGAACGTCACGTCGTGCTTGTCGCGCTCGTAATAGATCTTCACCACCGTCGTGCCGTCACCGGCGATATTCCCCTGGGCGAAGTCAACGGGGGTGAAACCCGTATAGGACTTCGCCTCGGCAGCGGTCTTGGTGTCCGTCGTACCCTGCTTCGTCTCCGTGTCACCGGACTGGAGCGTGTACTCGTCGTTATCCACGTTCTGCAGATAATGCTCGACCGTGTACGCGGTGTCCGTGTTCGCGGTCCACTTCGCAAACAGCGTCAGATCATTAGCCGGCATCGTGGACGCGTCAAAATCCCACTTCGTGCCGTCGGCAAACGAAGCGTCCGTATACCAGCCACCGAACGCGTAACCAGCCTGGGACAGGTCACCAGGGTTCGCGACCTTCGCACCGTACTTGACAGCCTCCTGCTTGTCAGGCGTAGTGCCGTGACCCTTCGCGTCAAAGGTCACATCATGCTTGTCACGCTCGTAATAGATCTTCACGACAGTCGTGCCGTCACCGGCGATATTCTCCTGGGAGAACTCCTTGGCAGTGAAACCCGTATACGTCGTCTTCGCCTCAGCCTTCGTCTCGGTATCCGTCGTACCCTGCTTCGTCTCCGTGTCACCGGACTGGAGCGTGTACTCGTCGTCGTCCACGTTCTGCAAATAATGCTCGACCGTGTACTTCGTGTCCGTGTTCGCCGTCCACTTGGCGTACAGGGTCAGATTGTTGGCCGGCATCGTGGACGCGTCGAAATCCCACTTCTTGTCGGTGCACGCCTGATCCTCGTACCAGCCACCAAACGTGTACCCGTCAACGGACAGGTCACCAGGGTTCGCGACCTTCGCACCGTACTTGACGGACTCCTGCTTATCGGGCGTGGTGCCGTGACCCTTCGCGTCGAACGTCACATTGTGCTTGTCACGCGTGTAGTAAATCTCCACCACCGTCTTGCCGTCACCGGAAATATTCTCCTGGGCGAAGTCGACGGGGGTGAAACCCTCGTACTCGTTTGCCTTCGCGGCGGTCTTGGTGTCCGTCGTGCCCGTCATCGGGACAACGTCCTTAGGCGTGGCCGGGTACAGGTCGTCGTCCACGTTCTGCAGGTAATGCTCAACCGTGTACTTCGTATCCGTGTTCGCGGTCCACTTGGCGTACAGCGTCAGATCATTGGCCGGCATCGTGCTCTTGGAGAAATCCCACTTCTTCTCGTCGGCAAACGAAGCATCCGTGTACCAGCCGCCGAACGTGTAACCGTCCTCGGACAGGTCACCCGGATTCGCGACCTTCGCACCGTACTTGACGGACTCCTGCTTATCGGGCGTGGTGCCGTGGCCCTTCGCGTCGAACGTCACATTGTGCTTGTCACGCGTGTAGTAAATCTTCACCACCGTCTTACCGTCACCGGCGATATTCTCCTGAGCGAAGTCAACGGGGGTGAAACCCTCGTACTCATTCGCCTTCGCGGCCG
This sequence comes from Bifidobacterium panos, assembly GCF_012932445.1. GTDB lineage: Bacteria > Actinomycetota > Actinomycetes > Actinomycetales > Bifidobacteriaceae > Bifidobacterium > Bifidobacterium panos. Next base: position 58,379 of record NZ_JAAIIJ010000015.1, on the reverse strand, counting down.
TCTTGGTATCCGTCGTGCCCGTCATCGGGACAACGTCCTTAGGCGTGGCCGGGTACAGGTCGTCGTCCACGTTCTGCAGGTAATGCTCGACCGTGTACTTCGTGTCCGTATTCGCCGTCCACTTGGCGTACAGGGTCAGATCATTGGCCGGCATCGTGCTCTTAGTGAAATCCCACTTCGTGTTGCCAGCGAACGACTCATCCGTGTACCAGCCACCAAACGTGTAACCATCCTCGGACAGATCACCAGGATTCGTAACCTTCGCACCGTACTTGACGGACTCCTGCTTATCGGGCGTAGTGCCGTGACCCTTCGCATTGAAGGTCACATCATGCTTGTCACGCTCGTAGTAGATCTTCACCACCGTCGTGCCGTCGCCCCTGATCTTCTGCTGCGTGACCGTGCCGGCGGTGAAACCCGTATAGGTCGTCTTCGCCGCCGCGGCCGTATCCTGATCCGTCGTACCCGTCATCGGATCAGTGGCATCGGGCTTGGCGGGATACAGGTCGTCGTCCACGTTCTGCAGGTAATGCTCGACCTTGTACGCGGTGTTCGTGTTCGCCGTCCACTTCGCGTACAGCGTCAGGTTCTCGGCCGGCATCGTGTTCTTGGCGAAATCCCACTTCTTGTCGGTGCACGCCTGATCCTCGTACCAGCCACCGAACGTGTACCCGTCCTCGGACAGGTCACCCGGATTCGCGACCTTCGCACCATACTTGACAGACTCCTGCTTATCAGGCGTAGTGCCGTGACCCTTCGCGTTGAAGGTCACATCGTGCTTGTCGCGCGTGTAATAGATCTTCACGACAGTCTTGCCGTCACCGGCAATATTCTCCTGGTCGAACGACTTGGCGGTGAAACCCGTATACGTCGTCTTCGCCTCGGCGGCCGTCTTGGTATCCGTCGTACCAGTCTTCGAATCAGTGGCATCGGGCGTGGCAGGATACTTGTCGTCGTCCACGTTCTGCAGATAATGCTCAACCTTATACGCGGTATTAGTGTTCGCGTCCCACTGGGCCGTGAACGTCTCATCCGAATCACCATACGTGCCCGACGGCTCGGAATCCCACTGCTTGAACGTGTAACCGTCACGCGACAGATCCGCTTCCTGCGGGATGTCGTACTCCTCGTCCTTCACGCCGGACATCGACACGGAATCCTTGCCGTTCTTGTCCTTGCCGCCGTCGTACTTGAAGGTGACCGTCACCAAATCCTTATACTGCGCGGTGAACGTCATATCCGACGTCACCTCCACATCACCAACCCCAGAAGGCTGACGCATCTGGTCCTCCACGCCATCCACACTCGCCAGCCAACCCGTAAACCGCTTACCCTCATTCGCCGTAACATCCGGCTGCACAAAACTCGCGCCAGAAGAACTCTTGCCAGAAGACACCTTCGCCCCATACGCCACCGACAAAGACAAAGGAGCGGTCGCATCCTTCATCTTGCCGCCATCGCCGACATCGAACGTCACCTGGCGCATCACCTTCGCCGACACCACCACATCACCAGTCACCTTATCCGCGGGAATCTTCAACAGGCCCGTGGACGACTCAAACGTGTAATCCGCGGCGGCAAGCTCATTGCCACCCACCGTGACCTTCACCGACGACGCATCCAACGTACGATCCGCAGCCGCAGCCAACGTCGTCGAATAATCGGCATTATTCGCCAACACCTTCGTGTCAGTCGTAGTGCTCGTGACCTTGTTGTCGTCCAAGTCATACGACACGTTCACACGCTGCACCGCAGCAGACGCTGTGGTACCAGCCTCTTCAAGATCAAAACCCTCAAACTCAACATAAAAACCCTGATTATAGGAGGCGCTGTGATTGGTATTCAGAATATCATTCCACTGACCAGCAGTGCCATAACCATACTGACCACAACCTTCAGACGTGACGACGAGTCCAGGACCGGAGGGTTCACCAGAGGCAAAGTTGTTATATGCCGCAGTGGCTTTTCCGGTCTGCCGGTTGCGGCCGTCCCAGATCATCGTTCCCTTGCTTGAACCCGTCACCCAATACCAAGCCATACCCCAATCCTCATCCCCGTTATTGCTGATATCGAACGCATCGGGATCATCACCCGCATGAGCCGCAGACGTGAAACGGGTCGCACCTATCCAACCAGGCTTGTTGTTGAACGACTTGTAAATCAGGTTATGTTCCTCAGCCGACTCGATAGTCAGCAAATGACCTTTCGCACCAAGGACCGCCAGGCTTTTCGCATCAGCATACGCCTCATCCCAATCCTCGACAGTCGGGACGAACGTGTACGCATGACCGTCGTACAAGGTCACGTTATAGCTCGTGTCGCTGCCGTCCAAGTTCTTCGCCTTCAGTGTCTCGACTACGGCGTTGACGGTCACGTTCTGCTTCGTGTCGCCGCTCGTGGTGAACGTCAAACCCTGCAAATACGTCTGCAGATTCGCCGGGGTGATGCTCGCATTGCCGTCCGACGACTTGAACGTGATATACGAATACTTCCCACCGGCAACCACCTTCGAACCGGCCACATACGCGCCGCTATCGTTCAACGCGTCCACCGGCGTCGCACCCGCCGGAGCCTTCAAGCTCGGAGTGAAATAGCCCGAATCAACCTGCACCACGATATACGAACTGCTGACACCTGAGACTGTCGCCTTGTCCAGCTTGTACGAGGCACCCGTGGTCGCGTCGCCTATGCTGACAAGGGTTTTCTGATCCTCATTCAGCGTCACCACCGGCTTGTCGTCGTCCGCCCATGCACTCGGCACAGCCACCGCCAGCACGAGCAACGCCGCCAACGCGGCCGCTAGCCAACGCACGCCAGCCAACGCCCTCATCCCACTCACGCGCATGTCTTTTCTCGCTTCCCTTACACACAAATCCCCCCGCAAACCCACGTTCGCGGGAACTTCCGAAATAATCAGCTTCTATGCAATCCCCCCCCCGACAATCCCCCCTTAGAACGAGTCCCAGCCGACTTGCCGAGACTGATACGACTCCCGAAAAAGCCGGAATTGCAGGGCTGAACACACCGCGCAAAACACAACACCCACGACAAAACAAGGGGGGGTATACAGCCCCGCAGCAGCACACACCGGCAACACGCGCACCGCCCCTTACGGGGCAAGATTTCTCGACTCCGCTACGCTCCGCTCGAAATGACAAGGAGCCAGCCTAGGGCTCCCGCTGGCGGGAGCTGTCAGGCGTCAGGCTGACTGAGGGTGGTCTCACCAGACACGTGCTTAATGTGACCACCCCCAGTCGCGCATCCGCGTGACAGCCCCCGACGTCTTGTGCGACGCTCGCGACGCTACCGCTGCTCGCTGCTGCGAAGAGCCCACTGGGCTCTTCACCCAGCGGGGGCCCGCCAAGGCGGGACAAACCGGCTACGCCAGAATGGCTTAGGCGGATGTTGACGTGTGGGACGCACAGCCCAGTGGGCTGTGCGTATCGATCATCAGCGACAACGCCATATAACGAAACCAGACAATCCCGTGGCCTCCGCGCCATTGCGCCGGCGTAACAACGTCGTGCTTGGCACACTCTGAATTGCGGTGCCACCAATCCCGTTCCCAGTAGGCATACCGCCAACCAACAGGAAACCACGTCGAACACGGCAACATCCGCCGCAGACACCGGAATCGATCAAAACAACACGAGAACCTGACGAAACGCACACTGAGAACGGGAAAACGAGCACTATAACCCAAAACAAACCAAGAACGACAGCAATAGCACTGCGACTTAAAACAGACCGAAAACAATACCAATGGACACTGCGACTCAAGCACGCAAGGAACGAGTTCGCTGCGTCGGCATGGGTCCACAGAGGACACGGGACGGACTATTACCGCCAAACGGTGCCGCACGTTGATATCGAAACGAACAGCCCACCGGGCTGTTCGTCCGGGGAACCTCCATACGGGTGTGAGCGGCACATGCGCAAAGCCGCTATCGTCGGTTCCATCACCGAGAAACATCAAGGAAACAATAAGGATGGTCGAACATGCCGAATTACACGTGGGAAGAGACGGCGGAACGCGCGGCATTGCCCGGGTCGCTGGAGCAGCTCGTCCAATATGGCGTGGACTTCAACAAGACCATGCAATACATGGAGCTGGAGATGGAGATGATTCGCATGCAAATACAGCGCATCGCCACAGCCCCCGCGGATTGCACCCTTCTGAACAGAAGAATTGGCTATCCAACCACTCCCTAAATCGCGCGCCCGTCTTCCGCCTGAAGACTACGGTGCAGCTCACCCGTCCCGCAATAACGCCACTCAGCGCGCCTTCGGTATATTATTTATGTAATTGTAAATAAGGTTCGCTTCATTATGGTGGACGGGGGGCGACGATGAGCATCGCGGCGTGGGATTCCTTCCTAGAGGAACAGGACAGTTGGCCCGTCGCCTCACGCACCGAAGATTCCAACAATCACACGACGACGGCCCGCGACACCTTGGCGGACACCACATTCGTCAAGCGCAAGCGCATGAGCCGAGAGGAACGCCGTTGGCAAATTCTACAGGCGGCGGTGAAAGTCATTGCCGTCAAAGGGTTTTGGGGCATGTCCCTGCAAGACGTTTCCGACGAGCTGGGCATCACCGAGGCGGCGCTCTACCACTATATCTCTTCGAAAGATGATTTGATCAACATGGTGCTCTCCGAATGCTATGATACCCCCGACGCGGACGAGTACAACGCCGTCACCGCCGCGGCTGTCGACGCGGATGGACATCGAGCCTACTACTATCCGCGCTATTGCCTGAACATCGTGTTGTACAATCTGCAGCGCCCCGAATTGGTGCAACTGTATTCCGTGCTCAACGGGGAAGCGCTCAGCCCAGCTCACCCTGCGCACAGTTTTTTCATCGGACGTCACCTGCGCCAATGGGAGATGATTTGCTCGATGAACTGGCTGCTGCCGCCCGGCATCAACGAAGATCAGTTCTACGATTTGTATACGCTGGCTATGAGCGCGATGGACGGATTGCAATACCGCTGGCTGAGCGACGATTCGATGAGCCTGCTGGAGCAGTGGATCAGCGTTTCCGAGATCATCTTCCCCGAAGCCCAGTGGCGCGGATTCACCGACCCCTCGGAATATGACCCATCGAATCAGCGCTGTTTGCTGCCACTTACTTTGTCGGCACGGGGTTGATTCCCCAGACCTCCGTCATCAGCGCATAATAGGCACCGAGAAGCCCGGCATTGCTGGTGTGACGGCACTTTCTGACCGTGGTGCGGAAGTCGTTCCAAGGGGGCATGCGATTCAGCGACTCATTCACCATCGGCAGCACCGCCTGCTCGCGGCAGATGCCGCCGCCCAGCAACACGCATTCGGGGTCGAGAGCCGTGACCGTGTTGAACACGGCGATGGCGAGGTAATCAATCCACTCCTGCACGATGGCGAACACACCCGGCTCGTCAAGACGCCTGAACAGCGAGGCCGGCACGATACTGCCCACCGGCACATCGAAGACCTGCGCGTACCGCTCGGCCAGCATGATGGTGGATAGATAATTCTGCAGGGTGAGAAACTTGCCCTTCTCGTAATTGGGCACCATCATGCCCAACTCGCCCGCGCGCCAATCTTTGCCGCGTCGAATCTTACCATCGAGGAACAGCGCCCCGCCCACACCTGTGTCGATGGTGATGAGCGCGAAATCGTTGAATGTGACGGCGTTGCCGTTGAGTTTCTCGGCCATGGCCGCGCAGTTCGCGTCGTTTTCCATCCACATGGGCACCTTGCGTTTGAGCCGTTCTTGCAGCTCCTTGCCAATCTCGTGCTTGTACAGTATGCGCAAGGCCCCCGCCGTGATGGCCAGTTGCCGTTCGGTGTCGATGAAGCCGGGAACGCTCATGGCAATGCCGTCGATGCCATCGATGCCGCCATCCTGACGCTCGACGACGTGGACGAGCGCATCGTAAAAGGAATCGATGTCATCCGTGGGGGTGGCGATGGTGCCGGGAATGCCCATCTTGCCGTCCACGAACAGCGCATATCGCGTGAACAGCGTTCCTATTTCAAATGACAGAACGCGCTTCATCACACCCATCCTCTTTCACCGACCTTGATTGTGGCATCACCCCGCCTTCCATTGTAGGCAAGGCGGAGCAATGCCTCGAATACAGCCGTGGAGCTAGTGCAACTCCACCACGGCCACGCCGAACGGTTTCATCTCAATCAGCCCATCGATCACTTCGTCGGTGAGCAGATCCTTGCCGCCATCCAGCTCCGGCACGCGCATCTGCTTGGCCGTGTTGGACGAGTTGATGAGGAAGGCGTACTTCGTGCCGTCGTCGGCCTCGCGAATCGACAGCCCCACGTCGTCCGGCGTATCGATGGCGTTCAAGCCGAGCGTGTTGACCAGTGAGGAGATGAAGGCACCCATGCCGGCTCTGTCGAGCGGCGTGCCGACGAAATAGGCCTTGCCTTGGCCGAAATCGTTGACGGTGAGCGCTGGATGGCCGCTATAGAACTCGTCGCCGCCATAGGTGCTTAAGGCTCTCGCGGCCTCGCAGTGAATGATGCTCGCCACGATTTCACCCTTGGCATCAACACCATCAACCACCTCTCCACGAACATCAATCGTCTCGTCGGGCGCAAGCGCGTCGATCTCCTCAACCCAAATGCCCATCAGTCGACGCAGCTTGCCCGGGTAGCCGCCGGGCACCACCAAGTCGTTCTCGTCGTGGATGCCCGCCATATAGCCCGTCACGAAGTTGCCGCCGCCCGTCACATAGGCTTCGAGGTTCTCGGCCACGCCGGGCAGCACACAAATCAGCGCCGGGGCGATGATCAGGTCGTATTGCTTGAGCGTGTCGAGCGGAACGGTGCTTTCGATGAAGTCAACCGGCACGTTGCGCCGCCACAGCGCACGGTAGAAGCGGTGTACCTCGTCGGGGTATGAGAAGCCGGCGGTGGGGCCCACGCAGCCTTCGAGCGACCAGTAGCTCTGCCAATCGAACATGATGGCGACGCGCGCCTTGGGCGTCGAGCCCATGATGCGCTTGCCAACGCGAGCCAGTTCCTCGCCCAGGGCCGCCGTCTCCTTGAACACGCGGGAGTTCTCGGTGCCGTCGTGCCCGATGATCGCGCCATGGAACCGTTCGCAACCGCCGATGGACTGCTTCATTTGGAAGAACTGCACGGTGTCGGCGCCGTGGGCCACGGCCTGCCAGCTGAGCTTGCGCACCTCCCCAGGGCGCTTGACCTTGCAGAACGGGAACCAGTTCTGCTGGTTCGGGGTCTGCTCCATAAGCATGAACGGCTTGTTGCCGCCGATGCCACGCATCAGGTCATGGCACATGGCGGTGAAGCTGGGCGGAGTATCCATGCCCGGGTAGTTGTCCCAGCTGACCACGTCCATTTCCTTGGCCCACTCGAAGTAATCGAGGTCTTTGAACGTGCCCATCAGGTTGGTGGTGACGGGTGTGGTGGCATCATATTCGCGAATCGCGTCGCGCTCGTTTTTGTAGCATTCGAGCTGAGCCTGGCTTTGGAAACGGCGGTAGTCCATTTGCAGGCCGGAGACCACGCATTTGGCCTCGCCGATGCCGTCGCCGTAGCTGACGGGCGGCACCACATCAGCCCAATCGGTGATGGTATGGCTCCAGAAGTTCGCACACCACGCCTGGTTGAGCGCTTCCACGGTACCGTACTTGGCCTTGAGCCATTCGCGGAAGGATTGCGCGCACTGCTCGCAGTAGCACAAACCGCCGCCTCCGCCGTACTCATTGCACACATGCCAATTCACCAGACCGGGAGTGCCGGTATAGCGTTCGGCTACATGTGCGGCGAGCGCGCGAGACACGTTGCGGAAATACGGAGAGGTCGGGCAGAAGTTGTGCCGGCCGCCGAATACGTGGCGGGTGCCGTTCTGTTCGGTACGAATCACTTCCGGATGCTCACGCACCATCCATCCAGGCAGTGCCGCGGTGCCCGTGGCCATCACGATGTTGAAATCATGCTTGACGAGCAGCGCGACGATCTTGTCGAGCATGGTGAAGTCGTAGCGGTCCTCGGCGGGCTGCAGCAGCGCCCACGAAAACACATTGATGGTGACTTCGTTGACATGGGCGTCTTCGAGCATCTCGATGTCATGCTCCCATGTTTCCTCCGGCCATTGTTCCGGGTTCCAATCGCCACCGAACAGGAAGCTGTTATACGTCGGCTTCATCGTATTCTCCTTCTTTGGGCACCGTGCCCGTTCAGTTTTAAAAGTTTAAAAGTAAGTTTCGCGGGCCTTTATTTGGCGCATCCGCCATCATTCGCTGGCCGCATCGGAACCTGTCTGGTAGCGCACCCCGCTGAAGTCAACCGTGCCGCTGCCATGCGCGTAGACGCCGAGCAGTATTCCCGTGAATCCTCCGGCGTTGGTGAAACTGAGCACCTTGCCGACGGCCTTGCCGAGCGGGGTTTCCTCGCCGGAATCGCCGACTGCGAAGGTGTAGCCGTAATCGTCGCCTTGGACTGTCAGCCTCACCGGCTTGTCCGCTGGCATCTGTGTGCCGCCGACCTGCGAGACCAGCCCCGCGTTGTGCACGGTGGCGTCGATCATGACCGTGCCGGCTTCGGCGGCATGCATTGTGACAGCCATGTAGTGATTGGCGTTCGCATAGACCACGATGCCGGCCGTTCCTGAAACAAGTTGCGTCGGGTCGGATATGGTCGCCGTGAACGTGCAGCAAAAATCAGTCTGCCGCGTGCCGATCAGTGGTGCACCGGCTGCCAAACCGAAATCCTGCTGCGCGGCCGTCACGCGGATATGGGAACCGGCGTCATCCACCGCAAAGCGCCTCGCCTCGTCGATGCCCGGCGTGATCCATGCGACCTGCTGCTCCAAGGCATCACCGCAACCGTTGAGCGGGCAATTATAGGACTGGTCGGCCAAGTCGGGCCAACCATCCTTCCATGTGAACCACACGGCATACGGCTCGCGGCCAAGCCAACCTTGGGCGGGATATTCGTCGTTGTTGCGCGTGCCGTGGAACACCATCAAGGTTCGGTCGGCTTCGAAATGGGCGCAATCGCAATGACCAACGGCTTGCAGGGTCAGGTGTGTGCTGCGATTGGTGATCAGCGGATTGCCCGGATACATCTCATAGGGCCCGGTCGGGCTGGAGGCACGGGCGATGTTCTCCATATGGCCGGATTCCGTGCCACCTTCGGCCCACATGAGGTAATATGTGCCGTCTCGCTTGTACATATGCGGCCCTTCCGGGTTCGAGCCGGTGATGCCTCCGCAAATGCGCTGTCGCTTGGTCAGCACGGTTCCGGTGGAGACGTCGATGCGCGACAGGTAAATCCCGGGCTCTTCGCGTTCGCCGTTGTCGTCGGGCTCGCCGCCCTCGTTGCCGCAAATGTAGACCGAGCCGTCGTCGTCAAAAAACAGACTGGGGTCGATGCCCGGCCACCCTTCCACCCAAATCGGGTCGGACCAACCGTTATGCGGATCGTCGGTGGTGAGGATCATATTGCCTTTGTTGACGTTGGTGACGATCAGATAGTATCGGCCGTCATGGTAGCGCAACGTCGGCGCGTAGATGCCTTGGCTGTTATCCATGGATTCATAGGGGAACTGGATTTCCCTGTCCATCGCGTCGCCAACGCGCTGCCAATGCTCGCCATCGGCGCTTTCGAACACAGGCAGCCCCGGAAAGAATTCGAAAGAGCTGTTGACCATGTAATACGTGCCTTGAGGAGTTTCGCAGATGGTCGGGTCCGGGTAGAAGCCTGACGCGACGCGCTTGGCCTCGGTGACGTTGAAAAGGGTCATGTATGAAAAACTTTCTTCGTTGAAGGTTGTATATTATCGCGGCTGTGCGTACCAGGCTCCCGCCGGCGCCGTGGCCGACGGGAGCCTGGTATCAGACATGCGCCAAAGGCGCACATGGGGATTTACGCGTGCAGCGGATCGCTGCCCGGGCGCGCCAGCACCGGCAGGGTGTGGTAATCGTACTGCTCGGTGTACCACTTGCCCGGCTCGTAAGGTTTCTTGGTGATGATGTTCGTCCACGCCTGGCCGGAGCCATCATCCGGCACGTAGAAGCGCGCCACGCCATCCTCGCGGAACACCGGGGCCACCAGCACATCGTCGCCCAGCATGTACTGGGTGTCGATGTCCTCGCAGGTCGGGTCGTCGGGGAACTCAAGCACCATGGCACGCATCATCGGCACGCCGGTCTCGTGGGTTTCCTGCGCCATCTTCTCCAAGTACGGCTTGAGCTGGAGCTTCAAGTCGGTGAACTCACGGGACACATCCACCGCTTCGTCGCCATACAGCCACGGCACCTTGTAGGCGGTGGAACCGTGGTAGCGCGAATGCGAGCTGAGCAGGCCGAACTGCGTCCAACGCTTGTACAGATCCGGCGTGGCCTGATCTTCGAAGCCGGCAATGTCGTGGCTCCAATAGCCGAAGCCGGACATGCCGAAGCTCAGGCCCGCACGCAGCGACTCGGCCATCGACGGATAGTTGGACGAGCAATCGCCGCCCCAGTGCACCGGGAACTGCTGGCCGCCGACGGTGGCGGAACGCGCGAACAGAATGGCCTGATCCGCGCCCTTGGTCTCCACCAGCACGTCATAGACGGCCTCGTTATACAGCTGGGTGTAGTAGTTGTGCATCAGCTCCGGGTCGGAACCGTCGTAATACTTCACGCCCTTGGTGGGGATGCGCTCGCCGAAGTCGGTCTTGAAGCAGTCGACGCCCATGGCGACCAGGCGCTTCAGGTGATCCTGATACCACTTGGTGGCCTCGGGGTTGGTGAAGTCGACGATGGCCATGCCGGCCTGCCACAAGTCCCACTGCCACGCCGAGCCGTCCTCGTTCTTGATGAAGTAGCCCTTCTTGGCGCCTTCCTCGAACAGCGGGGACTTCTGGCCGATATAGGGGTTGATCCACACGCAGATCTTCAAGCCGCGGTCGTGCAGCTTCTTGAGCAGCCCTTCGGGGTCGGGGAACTTGGACTCGTCCCACTCGAAGTTGCACCATTCGAGCTCCTTCATCCAACGGCAGTCGAAGTGGAAGACGCTCAGCGGGATGTTGCGCTCGGCCATGCCGTCGACGAAGTCGAGCACGGTTTTCTCGTCGTAATCGGTGGTGAAGGAGGTGGACAGCCACAGGCCGTAGCTCCAATCCGGCACCAGCGGCGGCTTGCCCGTCAGGTCGGTGTAGGTGTTGAGGATGGACTTCAAGTCCTCGCCGCCGATGACGGAATAGCTCATCTCCTCGCCCGGCACGGAGAACTGCACACGCGAAACCTTCTCGGAGCCGACCTCGAAACTCACCTTGCCCGGGTTGTCGACGAACAGGCCGTACTTCCTGTTGGACAGGTAGAACGGGATGTTCTTGTATGCCTGCTCGGTGCCGGTGCCGCCGTCCTCGTTCCAGATGTCGACCGTCTGGCCGTTCTTGATGAAGTTGGTGAAGCGTTCGCCCAGGCCGTAGATCTTCTCGCCCACGCCGAGGTCGAGCTGCTCGGTGACGTGCAACTGGCCTTCGGGGTCGGTCACCAGGCCCTTGGCGCGCCAGCCGGAGTGCGCGATTTCCTTGCCGTCATACAGGTATTTGAAATCGATGGTTTCGCCCTTGGCGATTTCGAGGGTGAGGCGGCCGGAGGTGAAGGTCCACTTGTCGTCGTCTTCGCTGATTTGAACGTCCGGATCGGTTTCGTTCAGGGCAAACTTCGGGCAGTTGCTGCGATCCTTGCGCAGGTTGATGAGCCTGGTGGTGATGATGTCGGGGCGCGGGGAAGTGACCTCGATGGTGAGGATGCCGCCGCCCAGGGTCATGCCCGGGTTGTAGATGGGGCTGCCGAAGGGGCAGAACAGGGTGAGCTTCTTGGGCTCGACATTCGCGGTGTAGATGTTGGCCGCATATTTGACGTCGAAACCGTCCTTGATGAGCCAACCGCCATTGAGAAACTTCATATGCAATCCTTTGTGTTTGCTTGCTTATTTGGGTTATTTAATAGTTTATAGATAAGCGTCAGGCGACACGACCGGCATGGGTGACTTCTTCGACGGATTTTCCGACGAACACCTCCGCCTCGGGGGCGAGCGCATAGGCATTGGCCTTGTTCGACCAATAGCGCAGCGCCTTGTCGGCGGGCATGTCGATGGTGACCTCGCGGCGCTCACCGGCGGCAAGCTCCACCTTGGCGAAGCCTTTCAGCTCCTTGGCGGGGCGGTCTTCGCCGGTTCCTTCAAGCCCGAGATACACCTGGGCGACGGTCTTGCCAGCGCGATCGCCGGTGTTGGCGGCGGTGAAGGTCACGCGGATAATGTCGCCTTCACGCTTCACCGCGAAGTCGGAGTATTCGAAGCTCGTGTAGCTCAGGCCATGTCCGAACGGGAAAAGCACAGGCACCTGCTTGGTGACGAAATAGCGGTACCCTACATAGATGTCTTCCTGGTAATCGACGTGGCCTTTGAGCCCGAACGTGCCAATCGCGTGGGCCGGTTCGTCGGCGAGCGCGACGGGGAAGGTCTCGGGCAGGTGCCCGCTTGGATTGACGTGCCCCAGCAGCACTTCGGCCAGCGCAGTGCCCGATTCGCACCCGGCGTACCAGTTCCACACGATGGCCTTGGCCTTGGCGGCCCACGGCATCTCAATTGGCGAGCCGGCCACGAAGGCGAGAATGGTGTTCGGCGCAGCGTCGAGCAGTGCCTCGATCAGCTCGTCCTGGCCGTAGGGCAGGCGCATGTCGGTGCGGTCGCGCCCTTCCAAGTCGTGCTCGTGGTCGAGGCCTCCGATGAACAGCACCGGGTCACCAAGCTTCGCGTATTCGCGCGCCTTGGCCACGGCCTCGTCGCGCAACGCACGCGCGCGCTCGGCGTCGTTGGCATCCGAGCCCGTGGAGTTTTCGAGGCTTTCCTCCTGCCAGCTTTCATCCTGGTTGACTTGCTGCGCCTCATAGCCTTCGACGTATTCGATCTCGACATTGCCGCCCAACGTGCCGTTCAGTCCCAGCAGCGGCGAAACCTCGTGCAGCGCCTTGATCACGGCCGAACCGCCGCCGTTGGAATGGATGCGGTCGGCGTTGGCGCCGACGACCAGCAGTCTGCTCATCTTATGCTCGTCGAGCGGCAGCAGATTGCCGTCGTTCTTGAGCAGCACGATGGATTCGCGGGCGATGTCAAGCACCGTGCGTGCATGGTCGAGCGTGGCGTATGAACCAGCCTTGCGGCTTTTCCTATCGTCGCCCAGCATGTGCAGCGCGTCCATGACGGCCAGCACGTTGAGTACTTTCTTGTCAATGTCGCTTTCCTTGACTTCCCCGGCTTCGACGGCCTTCTTCAGTGGCTGCGCGAAATAGTATTCGTCGAAGTTCGGCGTGACGGACATCTCGACGTCGAGGCCGACTTCGGCGCTTTCCTTGGTGCGCTTGACGGCGCTCCAATCGGAAACAACGAAGCCTTCGAAGCCGTATTCGTCGCGCAGAATGTCGTCAAGCAGCTTCTTCGATTCGCAGCACTGCTCGCCGTTGACGAGGTTGTAGGCACCCATGATGGACAGCACCCCGCCCTCCTTGACGGCAGCTTCGAAGGCCGGCAGGTAGATCTCGCGCAGGGCCCGCTCGCTGATGGTTTCGTCGACGTCCAAGCGGTCGGTTTCCTGGCTGTTGGCGGCGTAGTGCTTGGCACATGCGGCCACGTCGCTCTTCTGCACGCCTTGGATGTAGGCGACGCCCTGGGCGGCCGTCAGCACCGGGTCCTCGCTCATGTATTCGAAGTTGCGGCCACATAAGGGGCCGCGCTTGATGTTGATGGACGGCCCCAGGATCACGTCTTTGCCGCGGCCGCGCGCCTCGGCACCCAGCACCTCGCCGGTGGCGCGGGCAAGGTCGGGGTTCCATGTGGAGGCGACGGCGGAACCGGAGGGCAGGTAGGTCACGTAGTCGCGCGTGTTGTACAGCGGCGCCCAGTTGTCATTGTGAAGTTCGGCACGCACGCCCATCGGGCCGTCGTCCATCTTGAACGACGGGATGCCCACGCGAGACGCGTCGCCGCTTTTGAACAGGCCGGCGGCGTGCACGATGGCGATTTTCTCGTCCAGCGTGAGCTTGCCCAGCAGTTCCCTGGCAACAGCCTTGTTGTGTTCAGTGATGGCGGTCATTGCTGATCACTCTTTCTTGCATTGTTTGATTATCCGACATTGATTTTGAACCCGATGGGCAGCGCGCTTTGCTCGCCTTCGCGGGCAATGGGACGAATGGTCATCCCATCATCCGTGCGCTCGTAAGACACTTCCCCTGCGCCCAGTTGCTCCACCGAAGTCACGAGCCCGTTGAATGGCGGTTTGATGCGGTCGTGATACCGGGCGAATGTGGAGAGCTTCAGCTCGCTTTGGCCTGCCGGATTGAGGCAGAACGCATAGATTGCGCCATTCTTGGTGGTGAACCGCCAATCCTGAGCCGTCCACTCGATGAGTTTTTCGGAGAACATGCCGCCCTCGGGCTTGGTGGGGCCTTCCCCGGTGATGTGCCAGGGACGGGTGCCGTAGATGCCTTCGCCGTTCGCTTTCATCCAAGTGCCGATGCCGGCCAGCAGCTCGCGGTCATGTTCGGCGATCGAGCCGTCCGCGCGAGGCCCCACGTTGAGCAGCAGGTTGCCGTTCTTGCTCACCGTGTCGACGAGCGTGACAATCAACTCGGCCAGCGACTTATATTCCAGCGAATCGGTATAACACCACGAATTGCGCGCGATGGCCGTGTCGGTCTGCCAGACGAACGGCGTGGGCACCCCGAAGCCGCCGCGCTCCACGTCCACGATGCCGGCACCCCACGCCAGTCCATCATGCTTGTAGCAAATCGAAACGGGCGTTCCCCACTCGATGCCGCGGTTGTAATAGAAGGCGGCGAGCTTCTTCATATACGGCTTGAATGCCTGGTGCTGCACCCACCAGTCGAAATACAGCAGCTCGGGGCGGTAGTTGTCGATAATCTCGCACACGCGCAACAGCCAATCCTCAAGGTATTCGGCCGTCGGCGCGGGCTCGCTGGCGATATCGGACTCGTGCGGCTCGGGCTGTGTGGACGGCCAATAGAAATCGCCTTTCTTGAGCGGTTCCTTGACGTCGGAATCGAACTCCTTGCCGTGCCCCATGAACCACCAGTGCTCGGCGCGGTGGTTCGAGGTGGCGAAGTGCATGCCGTGCTTCAGCGTGGCTTCGCGCAGTTCACCGATGATGTCGCGGTGCGGGCCGGTTTCCCAAGTGTTCCAATGCGACAGTTCGCTGCGGTACATCTGGTAGCCGTCGTGATGCTCGCTGACCGGGAAGTAATATTGCGCGCCGCTCGCCTTGAACAGGTCGAGCCATTCGTTCGCATCGAAGCCCGCAGCGGTGAACATGCCGATGAAGTCCTTGTAACCGAACTCCTTCTGCGGGCCGTAGGTCTTCACATGATGCTCGAACTCCGGGTAGCCTTCGATGTACATGTTGCGCGAATACCACTCGTTGCGGTATTCGGGAACGGTATACAGCCCCCAATGCGTGAAGATGCCGAACTTCGCGTCCGGGAACCAGGCCGGAACGGGGGCTTGGCTCAGGGATTCCCACGTGTCGGTGTAGGGGCCGGAGGCGATAACCGCCTCGATTGTCTTCATATCAATCATCGAATGTGCTCCTGTTCCAATCGAAGCCTACGGCTTGGCACCACGCGCGGGCGATGATCATGGCGCCGCGTTCGTACGGATGCACGCGATCCTGGCTCGCCAGGCATCCGTGCAGTTGGGTGAGCCAATGGTCCACGGCCGCCTGCGTGTCGACGAAAATCGCGCCGTGACGTTCGGCCACGCGCTTGGATGCGGCCGCGAACTCCTCGACTTTGGCGCGCATGGCGTCCTGCGGGTTCGGCTCGAACATGAACGGACGCATGATGATGATGCCTTTAAGATTCGGCGCATCACGCTTCGTGCGCTCGATGAGCTCGTCGTAGATGCGCTCGTACGTCTCCACCGTGTTGAGGCGGGCCTGCCACAGCGGGCCGTCGAAATAGCGCCAAGCGTCGTTCACGCCGATCATGACGGATACGTAATCGGGATTCATGTCGATAACGTCGCTTTGCCAGCGTGAGGACATGTCGACAATATCGTTGCCGTTAATGCCCTCGTTGATGGTGCACAACGCCTTATCGGGATATACGGCCGTAAGAAGATTATGCAGCGTGTTGACATACCCATGCCCATAGCCCCAGCCTCCGGGGATGGCGGTGCGGTCGCGGTCGGCGTCCGTGATGGAATCGCCTATGAAAACAATGCGAGAATGCTTTTCAAAAATCAACTGTGATTCCTTTGCGTCATGCGGTGTTATAGCGGTACTCGGCTCCTATGAGCGAGGATTTGCGGGTGTTATACGAAGAAAGGTGGGGTGCCAGATACCGGTTCGTCACATCTGGCACCCCACCGCTTTCAGTTATATGGATTGTGCGACGAGGATGGACACCTCATCACTCGGAGGACTCGGAAGACTCGGAGCTGGAGGACTTCTTGTTCTGATACTCCTTCAGGATATCCTTACGAGACTGGTCCTGGTCCTTGGCGTTCTTCATATCCACTTCCAGCACGGAATCAATGTCCAGACCCTGAACGGTCTTGATCATATCACTGAAGATCTTCTCGCACTCGGACTCGGAATCGGCGAAGGACGCCTTCCAAGAGGAGTTGACGATTTCGGTCTTGATGGAGCCGCGCAGGGTGGAGATCTGAGAGTCCTCCTCCGGCTGGACGTAACTGGAGCCGGCGCCGACAAGCAGCATGTTGTTGTTCTTCAGATACTCCATGGTGGTGGAGGCACCCATATGCTCCTGCCAATCCTTATTCAGCGGATTCTCGTTGGCCTTTTCGATTTCGCTCGGCCACATGACCGGGTTATAGGTGTAGCCGGTGTTCGGATCGATATCATTGACGTTCACGGTGGTGAAATTCAGAGCGGAGATACCGTCGGAGTACGAACCGCCACCCCACTCATCCGGCACGTTCTTGGATTCGCCGGAAAGCACCGCGGAGCCGAAGTCGGTCAGGACCGGCTTGCCGTCCTTGACTTCCCAAGTCAGGCCTTGAACGCCGGCGGAACCGCCAGTCTGGTTGGAGGAGGCATAGACGCCCTCCGGGGAGTACAGCCAGTCGATGAACTTGACCAGACGCTGCTTGTTCTTGGCCTTGGAGCCCAAAGCGATCATGGTCTTGTCGCCACGGGGAGTGGCACCGTAGGAGAAGATCTTCATGTCCTTGAGCGGCGCCAGCATGAAGCCCTTGCCCGCGGCCTTATTCTCGTTGGTGTTGTAAGCGGCCTGTCCAAGCCACGGCCAGAAGGAGAAGAGCACCTTGCCGTTCTTGTACTTGGAGTTCATGGTGTCGTAGTTCTGGGTGGTGGATTCCGGATCGACGATGCCGGCACGGTAGGCTGCATTGAAGAACTTAATCGTGCGCTCATAGATGCCGTCTTCCTCGGTGATGGACTCGAAATCGGAGCCGTCGCCCTTGGCCAGCACGAAGCCGACTTCGTCATAGCCATAGAAGCAGGTCGGCTGCTTGGCGTTGTTCATCATGTTGCTATCCCAATCCTTGAACAGGGACATAGCGTAGATGTCGTCGCTGCCGGACTCTTCACGAGCCTTGTCCTGCATCTGCTTGAGCACCGAGACGAGATCCTCGAGGGTGTTGATCTCCGGGTAGCCAACCTCCTTGTACAGATCCCAACGCAGGTACGGGCCGAAAGTCGGTTCGAGGCCTTCGGACGGCTCGTCAGGGGTCAGGTTTTCGACCACGGCCGACGGGATGCCCCACACGCCGGACTCCTGACCGATCTGTTCATTGACGTAATCGGTGGCTTCCTTGTACTTGCTGATGTACTCCGTGTCCTGAAGATACGGGGTCATGTCCTCGATCAGGCCGGACTTGACGAGCTTGGAGCCTTTGCCGGTGTCATAACCGTAGATCACGATGTCGCCCAAGTTGCCGGCAGCGGCACGGGTATCGAACAGGGTGCTGCCGCCACCCGCGACGTTCGGCGCCACGATGTTGAGCTTGATGTTGAACTTGTCCTTGATGATCTTGGCGAACCAGCCCTTCTGTTCGCCTTGGTAGTTCGCCAGACCGTCAAAAACCTCAACGGTCATCAGGGAGTTGTCATCCTCGTCACTGGCGCTGCTGTTACCGCAAGCGGCCGACGAGAAGAGCATAGTCGCGGCCACGCCGACCGCGAACACTCGGGTGAGTGCTGTCTTGAATTCCATAATTGGAAACCTCCTTGTATTCCTTTCTTTTGTTATTCAGTTATGAGAAAAAACGACGGGGCTCAGCCCTTGACCGCGCCAAGCATCATGCCCTTGACGAAGAAGCGCTGGAAGAACGGGTAGACGAACAGAATCGGGAGCACCACGATCACGGAGACCGTCATACGAATCGAAGTGGGGGTCTGTTGTGTTGCGAGAGCCGCCACATTCACGGCGCTACCCGTGCTGGCTCGCACCGAAGCAGCCAGCGCGTTCGCCTGGTTGATGTAGGTGTACAGCACGTACTGCAGCGAGTAGAGCTTGGAATCCGTCATGTAGATCAGCGTGTCCTGGAAGGAGTTCCACTGGCCGACCGCGGAGAAGATGCCGACAGTGGCCAGAATCGGCGTGCACATCGGCAGCACGATTCGTGTGAACACCGTCAACGTGCCCGCACCGTCCATCTCAGCGGCTTCCTGCAACGAGGGGGGGATCGATTCGATGAAGGTCTTCACCAGGATGATGTTGAACGGCTGCACGACGGCCGGCAGGATATAGACCCAGAAGTTATTGGTCAGGTGCAGGTTCTTCATCGTGATGAACATCGGGATCAGGCCCGCGTTGAAGTACATAGTGATAACCACGAAGCGATACCAGAACGCGCGGTGCCACATCT
This sequence comes from Bifidobacterium panos, assembly GCF_012932445.1. Taxonomy (GTDB): domain Bacteria; phylum Actinomycetota; class Actinomycetes; order Actinomycetales; family Bifidobacteriaceae; genus Bifidobacterium; species Bifidobacterium panos. Next base: position 39,486 of record NZ_JAAIIJ010000015.1, on the reverse strand, counting down.
TCTGCTGGGTGAACATGAAGCCGAGATAGGCGCTGGCCAGCACCGTGAGCACGGTGCCGATGACGGTTCGGGCCACGGAGATCCACGCGGCGGTGGCCAAGCCGTCCAAAGCCAGAACGTTCTTGTAGTTCTCCAGATGGAAGCCCTTGAACCACCACATCACCTCGCCGGCCGCCGAAGCGTTGTTGTCGGAGAACGAGTTGACGATCAGGTAATAGAACGGATAAACACAGATGAACGCGAACAAGAGGAAGAAGATAATGTTGAAGACATTATAGACTTTCTCGCCCTTGGTGCGGCGCATAGCCGGAGAGACGCCCTGCTTGATTTTCTTTGCCATGATTGCTTCCCTACTCTTTCCTCATCAGACGATCGACACGCCACGGGTGCGCTTGGACAGCCAGTTCACGGCAATCAGCAAGCCGACGCTGACGAGCGACTTCAGCATGGAGATTGCGGTTGCGTACGACAGGGAGTTGTTGCCCATACCGACGTTGTACACGTACAGGTCAAGCACCTGGATGTACTTGAGGTTGAAGGCGTTCTGGAACACGAAGTACTGATCCATGCCGTTGTTCAGGAAGTTGGAGATCGAAAGCATCAACAGCACGAAGTACGTGGGCAGCAGCTGCGGAATCGTCACGTGGATGATCTGCTGGAAGCGGTTTGCGCCGTCCACCTGAGCGGCTTCATACAGCTCCTGGTCGATGCCGGCGATGCCCGCGAGGTACATGATCGACCCCCAGCCCAGGCCCTTCCACAGGCTCCACAGCAGCATCTTGAGCCAAGTGTGGTCGCTCGAATCGAGGAACTTGATTGGCTCGCTGATGATATGCAGGTTCTGCAGCAGCTCGTTGAACATACCGGTGGTGGAGAACATGGCGAAGGCCACCGCGTAGACCAGAACCCAAGAGATGAAGTTCGGCAGCGTGGTCAGCGTCTGGATGAGGTTCCTGAAGCGCTTGGCGCGAATCTCATTGAGCGCGATGGCGAAGAACAGCGGGAAGAACGACGTCAGAATGTTCAGGCCGGACATGGCGAAGGTGTTGATGAGCACCTGGCCGATGGTTTGCAGCTGGGCCGGATTCTGCACCATCATCTTGAACCACTGCAGGCCGACGAACTTGCTTTCTGACAGCGGAATCGGCGGCTGATAATCGAAGAAGGCATATAGCCAGCCGAACAGCGGCAGGTAGCTGAACAGCACCACCATGATCAGCAGCGGGGCGATCAGCAGGAACAGCCGAATGCCATGCCTCTTGTTGTAATCAATATTGCCGGCCATCTTCTTGGCCTTATTGGCGGCACGACGATCCTTGGCTGTCCTTGGCGCAGGTTCGGTCTCTGTCGTTCCGCCAACACCGTCGGCGAGCGCATTCCCGCCCGATGTGGTTGTTGTGGACTCCATCTTGTCTCCTTTGAAAGATGCAGATGACTGCAGATGCAGGTAACTGCGGGCCGAAGCCAGGAGGGGACACCCCAAAGGGGTTCTCTCTTAACTCCGAATCTGTTATTTATTAGTTTATAAATAAGCGCTTATCTCGTCAAATCGTCATTTCGCTTGACAAAGGGGGCAAATATGGTGAGGCAGAATACAATCCGCGGAATTGCAACAAATATTAGGTCTTGATGTTGCCAATGACGCGACGTACGGGGCGTGTCGTAACACCGTGGCAAGCTGGTAACAACTCGCCCCCAAGGTCACTTAAGGCAATCCAGAAGAACGTGATGCACTGATACGTCACGGACAATCCAGGAGGATCATGCATTTCAATATCAACGCACCATTCTGGCGTTTCATGGATACATTGCTGCACTTCACCGCGCTGAACATCGTGTATCTGCTCAGCATGGTCCCCATCGTCACCATCGGACCCGCACGCGCAGCGCTGTATTCGACCATGTTCGCCTACGACGAGCATGATGACATCCCCTTGGTGCGTGAATACTGCAAGCGCTTCAAACGCGAGTTCAAACAGGGACTTGTCTCCGGGCTCATTCTGGTGGCGCTCGCGGCGTTGATCATCTTCGGAATGGCCTTCTGGAAGACTTATGACACCGATCTCTCGTATGGCCCGCTGATTGCGCTGATCATCGCGGCCGTGGTGGTGACGCTGATCGCCGAATACCTCTTCCCCATTCAGGCGCGGTTTGAAAACCCTATTCCACGGCAATGGAAACTGGCCGCGATGTTCCCGTGGCGCGCATGGCCTGCGACATTGGCTCTGCTGGCCATCGATGTGATTGCGCTGGCCATAGCCTGGTTCGTGCCGTTCATCCGCGTGCTCGCCCTGCTGTTCGGCGTGGCGTGGGTGGCATACGCCAAGTCGCTGTTGCTGCTGTGGGCTTTCAAACGCTATGGCACCCAAGGCTCCGTCGAACAACAGACCTTCGTCAACGCGCACGACTGAGGGCAGCCGGTCGGTACCGGGCGATTTTACGCCGTGATGAAGCGCATCGGGTCGTCGATGAAGCGACGGAGGCCGATTTCGGCCGCACCGTACAGCGAGGGGTGATCGGACACCGGCGGCAAGAATACGCTCACCTGCATGGCCGAGTGCACCAGAATATGCGCGCGCAGTCTCTTGGTGAGTTCGTCGGTCAGCTCGTTGCCGAAATTGGTCCAGGCTCCGCCCAGCAGCACGGTGTCCACATCGATGAGGTTCACCGCCGAAATAATGGCCGAAGCCAGCGCCGCCGTGGCCTGCTCCACCGACTCCACCACGGCATGCTCCCTGTGATGCCACCCCTGCAGGAAGCGTTCAAGCGCCTCGGCGGACGAGGCCTGATCGCCTCTGGCAATCCCCGCGGCCTCGATCAGCGCCAACCGACCCGCGAATGCCTCCAGGCAACCTCGGCGCCCGCAACGGCACACCGGGCCGTTCATCGAAATCGACAAGTGGCCGATCTCGCCGGCGAACCCGTGCGAGCCGGGCACCACTTCCCCGTCGCGCACCACCGCGCCGCCGATGCCGATGTCGGTGGACAGATAGATGAAGGAATCGGTGCGATCGACCACATCGAGGAAATCCGCGCGCACGGTGGCATATCCCGGAATCTGCGCAAGAGCGGCCATTTTCGCTTCGTTGCCGGGCGCGGCATCAAGACGCCTCACCACGTCGAAGCGGCCAAGATCCACATTCTCCCAGCCGAGGTTGCGGGCCATCAGCAGGCACTTGCCTTCGGTCACGACGCCCGGCAACGCCAGCCCGGAACCCACGATTTCGCAGCCGCGCCGCTTGAGCTGCTTCTCAAGCGATTTCACCATCCCATCGAGCTTGGCGAAGATGTCGTCCGGGTCGCTGCCGGTCATGTCGGCGCTTATCCACTCGCGACCCAGCGTGTCCCCGCTGATATCGAGCGCCAGGCAACCATAGCCATCGGTGTTGATCTGCAGTCCGAGCCCGCAAATGCGCCCGCCGCGCACCACCAGCGGCGTCGAGGGACGGCCGTAATTGGCGGAACTCTGGGGCTTGCCCTCTTCGGCAATGCCGTTTGCGATCAGCATTGACGCCAACAGCGACATGGTGGCTTTGGTCAGCCCGGTCTCCTTGGCGAGGTCGGCACGGCTCATTGGCTTGCGGGCGCGCAACATGGTGTCGAGCATGACGGACAGGTTATGACTTCGCAAGCCGTCCTGATTGATGCTGCGTAGCACCGCCATATGCCGTCACTTCCTCACTATTTCCAAGAAACACCAGTGTTAATACTGAAGTTTATAGGTTGCACTATTATTAGTTTAACCGTTTTACTTACTGGCTGTTTTGCTGCGTGTCTCCAGCAGCACAGGTCATCGTCAACGCGAAGGAGCTATCATGACCCGAATTCTCGTGGCAGGCGTCGATACGTCCACCCAGTCGACCAAGGTGCGCGTCACCGATGCCGAAACCGGCGAACTGGTGCGCTTCGGCCAAGCCAAGCACCCCGACGGCACCAGCGTCAATCCCGAATACTGGTGGGAGGCGTTCCAAAGCGCTGCCGAGCAAGCCGGTGGGCTTGACGACGTGGCTGCACTGGCCGTCGGCGGCCAGCAGCACGGCATGGTGATTCTCGACAAGCAGGGACGCGTCATCCGCGACGCCATGCTATGGAATGACACCAGCTCCGCCCCGCAAGCCGCCGCACTGATCGACAAGCTGGGTGCCGCCCCCGCCGAGGCCGGCGAACCTGACGACGTGACGGCCCGCGGCGTTGAGCGCTGGGTCAAGGCCGTAGGCTCCTCCCCCGTCGCCTCCTACACGCTGACCAAGGTGGCTTGGGTGGCCGAGAACGAGCCGGACAACGCCAAGCGTATCGCCGCCGTCTGCCTGCCGCACGACTGGCTGAGCTGGCGCATTGCCGGTTACGGCCCGGTCGCCGAAGGCGAGGACGCGCACCTCGACGCTCTGTTCACCGACCGTTCCGACGCTTCCGGCACCATCTATTTCGATGCCGCCTCGAACGAATACCGCCGCGATCTGATCGCCATGGTGCTTGAGGCCGCCGAGGGCGCGGACGCGGCCAAGGCGCACGCCGATTCGATCGTGCTGCCCGAAGTGTTGGGGCCGCGTGACGCCGCTTCGGTGAAGGCCAGTGCGGCCATTGCCGGCAAAGACGTTGAAGGCGGCTGCATTCTGGCGCCCGGCGGCGGAGACAACGCCATGGCCTCACTCGGCCTGGGCATGGGCGTGGGCGATGTGTCCGTGTCGCTGGGCACCTCCGGCGTGGCCGCGGCCATCTCCGAAAACCCCACCTATGATCTGACGGGTGCCGTCTCCGGCTTCGCCGACTGCACCGGCCACTATCTGCCGCTGGCCTGCACCATCAACGGTTCGCGCATTCTCGATGCCGGCCGCGCCGCGTTGGGTGTGGATTACGACGAGCTGGCCAAGCTGGCCTTCGCCTCCGAGCCGGGTGCCGGCGGCATCACGCTGGTGCCGTATTTCGACGGCGAGCGCACGCCGAACCGTCCGGATGCCAAGGCCTCGCTGACGGGCATGACCTTGCACAACACCACCAAGGAAAATCTGGCGCGCGCCTTCGTGGAGGGCCTGCTGTGCTCGCAGCGCGACTGCCTTGAGCTGATTCGCTCCCTCGGTGCGGACATCAAGCGCATCCTGCTGATCGGCGGCGGAGCGAAGTCCGTGGCCATCCGCACGTTGGCTCCCTCGATTTTGGGCATGGATGTGACCCGCCCGGCCACCGATGAATATGTGGCCATCGGCGCCGCGCGTCAGGCCGCCTGGGTGCTTTCGGGCGAGGCCGAACCGCCGGCATGGCAGCTCACCATCGAGGGCACCGAAAGCGGCGAGCCGACGCCCGCCGTCTACGAGGCCTACGCCAAGGCTCGCGGCTGAATCAGGGCTTACAGCCATATACAATAGCCGAAGCGACTATCCTATAGACAGATAGCGCTTCGGCTATTTCGTCTCAATACTTAAGAATCGAGTGAACAATGAACGACGGCTTCCGCATGAGACTGTATGCGCTAACCTGTGTCGCGTGCATCGCATGGCTCGTCCAATCCGTTTCGCAAGACATCAAAGATGGCGCTCTAGCCACCGCACCGAGCATCATTCTTATCGTCTGCATCAGCGTTGCGATACTATACACAGGCTTCAGTGCCGTTCAGCTGTGGCTCAAAGAAGGCAAACGTTCGGACGAAGAAACCGAAGAGCCCAGCACCTCTGACACCGACGATCACACGAAGGAGCAGTGATTCATCATGCAGACATCAGGCATCGTTATCGCCATCGCCGTGGTGATGGGCGTTATCTCCCTGGCCGTAGGGCTGTTTCTCGGCGCGTTGCCCTCCCGCGGCAGCGAAATGACCGAGAAGCAGGGCAGAATCTCATCGATGGTGGGGTTCGTGATCGCCATCATCTACATCGTGTTCATGCTGCTCAAGCAGGATTTGAGCACGTGGACCATTCTTGGCGGGGTGATTTTTGGATTCATCATCGCCAAGATTCCTCCGGTTCATTCTTTTTTTGTTGACAAGTGGGATTTTTTCAAGCCCGCCGCTCCCAAAAATAAAAACCAGCGCAACAAGCGTTAAATTTTCAACCTAATTCATACGAAAATGGGGCATCGCCGTTGAAGCGATGCCCCATTTGCCGTTCAGTTCAGGCTGAAGGATCAGCCCTTCTTGCGCTTGGAGAGCAGATCGTAGGCCACGGCGGCGATAACGACGAGACCCTTGATGGTCTTGACCCAAGCGGCGTCCACACCCATGATGGACAGGCCTTGGTTCAGCACACCCATGATCAGAGCGCCGACCATGGCACCGGGGATGGTGCCGATACCACCGGTGACGGCGGTGCCGCCGATGAAGCAGGCGGCGATGGCGTCCATTTCGAACTCCATGCCGGTCTGCGCGGTGGCGGAGGCCAGACGAGACAGGGTGATGACCGCGGCGATCGACGTCAGGAAGCCCATGTTCAGGAAGATCTTGAAGTCGGTGGCCTTGGTATCGATGCCGGACAGGATCGCAGCCTTACGGTTGCCGCCGACGGCATACACATTGCGGCCGTAGACGGTGCGGTTCAAGGCGAACCAGTAGATGCCGATCAGCACGCCGATGATGAGGAGCACAATCGGGATACCGCCCTGAGTGGAGTTGCCGGAGCGAGCCAGCAGGTAAGTCACATAGCCGATGGCCAGAACCGCAACCACGCACTTCAGCACGATGAAATTCATCGGCTGGACAGGCAGTCCGTTCTTGATGGCATTGGCGCGCTTGTGCAGCTGAAGCCAGACGACCAGCACGATGGCAACAACGCCAACGATGATGGCATTACTGGAGTATTCTCCCCAGAACCCGAGGAAATTGGGCAGATAGTCCTTGCTGATGGCGCGGAAGGCCGCGTCGGACACCGGGATGGATTCGCCGGCCACGACGGTGGCCAAACCACGGAAGATAAGCATGCCGCCCAAAGTGGTCACGAAGCCGGGCACGCCGACGTAGGCGACCCAGAAGCCGTGCCAGGCGCCAATGGCCAAGCCGATGACGACCATGAGCAGGATGGCCAGCAGCCAGTTCATGCCCCAGTTCTTCATGGCGAAGGCACCCACGCCGCCGATGAATGCGACGACAGAGCCGACGGACAGATCAATGTGCGTGGCGATGATGACCATCAACATACCGATGGCGGTGATCAGCACGTAGGCGTTCTGCTGGAACAGCGCGACCACGTTGTTCGGGTTGAGCAGACGGCCGCCGGTGAGAATCTGGAACACGATGATCACGACGATCAGCGCGAAGAAGATGCCGTAGGATCGAGCGTTGCCCAGCAACAGGGATTTCAGCGACTGGGTTTCGGCCCCATCGCCGTTCTTCTTAACGGCCGTGGTGGTTGTATCTGACATTTGAAAACGTTCCTTTCAAAAATCCGTTCCTGTAAGTCGATTTGGCCGACTCAGGCGTATACCTTGTCCGAATCGATGGGAGTTTCGGAGGTCATGTAACGCATGAGTTCCTCCTGATCAGTCTCCTTGGCATTCACGCAGTTGGTGATCGTGCCGTTGCACATGGTGTAGATGCGGTCGCAAATACCGAGCAGCTCGGGCAGTTCGGAGCTGACGACGATTACCGCCGAGCCCGCGTCCGCAAGCTGGTCGATGATCTCGTAGATGTCGTACTTCGCACCCACATCGATGCCTCGGGTCGGTTCGTCCAGAATCAGCACCTTCGGACCGGTGGCCACCCACTTGGCCAGCACGACCTTCTGCTGGTTGCCGCCCGACAGATTGCCCGATGGCATCTCGATGGTCGGCGACTTGGTGCGGAACTCCTTGCGATATTTCTCGGCGACCTGCTTCTCGCGAGTCTCGTCAATCACGCCAAGCTTGCTCAGAGCCTTAAGGCTGGCCAGCGAAGTGTTGCCGCGAATCGTATCCATCAGGTTCAGGCCGTAGACCTTGCGATCTTCGGTGGCGTAAGCCACGCCGTGATCAATGGCGGAACGCACGTTCGGGAAACTGACTTCCTTGCCTTCCATGTACAGCTTGCCCGAAGCGTGGGTGCCGTACTGGTGGCCGAACATGCTCATCATCGTCTCGGTGCGACCGGCACCCACCAAACCGGCGATGCCGACGATCTCCCCCTTGCGCACGTTCAGGCACACATTCTTGGAGACCAGACGATTCTCGTCCAGCGGATGATGGCACTTCCAGTTTTCGATGCGGAACATCTCCTCGCCGATATGCGGATCATGCTCCGGGTAACGGTTCGTCAGAGGACGACCCACCATGTCGCGAATCAACGCATCCTGATCAAGCGGGTGTGCCTTGTCGATATCGATATGGCTGATGGTCTGGCCATCACGAATCACCTGCACCGCGTCCGCGGAAGCCGCGATCTCGTTGAGCTTGTGCGAAATGATAATCGCGGTGATACCGTGCTCTTTACGCAACTGGTCGATCAGACCGAGCAACTTGAACGAATCCTCGTCGTTAAGGGCGGCCGTCGGCTCGTCCAGAATCAACAGCTTCACATCTTTGGTCAGAGCCTTGGCAATCTCCACCAGCTGCTGCTTGCCCACGCCGATGTTCGCGATCAGCGTGTCCGGGTTCTCATCCAGACCCACCATGTTCATCACGCGAAGCGCTTCCTTGCGCTGCGCATCCGCATCAATGGCGATACCCTTTTTGATCTGATTGCCCAGGAAGATGTTTTCCTGAATCGACATGTAGGGCACCAACGCCAGTTCCTGGTGAATGATCACGATGCCTTTGCTCTCGGAATCGCGAATCGTTTTGAACTTGCACGTCTCACCGTCATAAACGATGTCGCCCTCATAGGTGCCGTACGGGTACACACCCGACAGCACGTTCATCAGGGTCGACTTGCCGGCACCATTCTCGCCGCAGATGGAGAATACCTGACCGCGCTTGACGGTGATATTCACATCCTTCAACGCGGTGACCGGGCCGAAACGCTTGACGATATGACGCATTTCAAGAATCACGTCATTATTACTAGCCACAGCAACCTCCTGTACTTATTTGTGCTCGGTTAGGACATGACAAAGGCGCCGTGCCACGAATGACGCGGCGCCTTATCTTGCATCCGGACGAATTTACAGACCGGCATCCTCGGCGGTGATGTAACCACCGTCGACCAGGATCTTCTCCAGGTTGTCCTTATCCACGGAGACCGGGGTCAGCAGCTGGGACGGAACGTCCTTGGTGCCATTGTTGAAGGTGTCCTTCGCCTCGGGCGTCTTGCCGTCAACCAAGTCCTTGATCATCTGCGCGGTGGCCTTCGCCAGCTCGCGGGTGTCCTTGTAGACCGTCATGGACTGCTTGCCCTTGACGATGGCCTGAACGTTGGCCTTCTCGGCGTCCTGACCGGTGATGACCGGGTAGTAATCCCAGCCGGCGCCTTCGACGGCGTTCACGGTGCCGAGGGCCTCGGCGTCGTTCTGGGCGAGCACGGCGTCAAGCTTGGTGCCGTCGTTGTAGAAGGAGTTGATGCGGTTCTCCATCTCGTTCTGGGCCTTCTGACGATCCCAGTTGTCGATGCCGATGGACTGCCAGTCGTCGGCGGACTTCGGGACCTTGCCGCTCTTGGCCTGCAGCACGCCGGAGTCGTAATACTTGCCCAGCACGGACCAAGCGCCCTTGAAGTAGTAACCGGCGTTGTTGTCGGTGGGCGAGCCGGCCATCAGCTCAACGTTGAACGGACCCTTTGCGCCGTCCTTTAGGCCCAGGGCCTTCTCGATATATTCGCCCTGCATCTTGCCGACCTCTTCGAGCGAGAAGGTGGCGTAATAGTCCACGGCATCGGTGTTCATAATCAGGCGATCGTAAGCAATAATCTTGGCGCCGTTCTGCTGGGCCTGCTCGCAGGCCGCGCCGGTGGAGGTGCCGTCGATGGAGGCGACGACAACGTAATCCATGCCGTTGTTGGCCATATTCTGAATCTGGGATGTCTGCAGATCGGTCTTGCCGTCGGCATACTGCAGGGTGACCTTATATCCGTAGCCTTCCAGCTGCTTCTTCAGGTTGGAGCCGTCGATCTTCCAACGCTCCAGCATCTGCTCCGGCATCGAGATGCCGATGTTGACTTCGGAGGCATCCTTCGTGTCGCCGGAACTGGTGTCGCGGGACCCACCGCAGGCGCTCAACGGGAGCAGCATCGCAGCGGCGGCAACAGCGCCGACAACCTTGGTCCACTTATTCATGAGATTCCTTTCGCCGATGAAATTGAATCTTGAGATTTCTCTCTTTCCTTACAACGGACAGATGCTCATCCATCCAACCGTTAACGACTAATAATAGCACTTAGTTCATCGGTTTTACGAAATGGGGTTGAATTACCCCGAAGTTCCGCGAATTTTGCGGCGTGTTCAGCATCCGACCTCCGCGGAATGGGGTTAGCGAAGAACGATACCACCCAAACACATAGCTCCATATCCCCCTGAAAGCGACACGCCGTCGATGTTCGCTTCGCGGTGCGTAGCACACATTTCCCATGTTCGTTTTACCATCAAAACAAACACGAGAGTCAATAATCGAACAAGACATCCCATATCCCGCGCAATCGGCGCAAATCCATCAAAGAATGCGGCAAACTGCCTATAACAAGCCGATTGCGTGTTATGCTGGGTCACGGATGACACAACGCCGTCCGTCCACCATTACTACATCCGGCATAAAACAGATGTTGCGTTCGCTTGATTGCGAACATCATCAATGTTCGTTTTATGCACCAAGGAGGAACAGACATGGCAGAGAACAAAACCATTACCGTGGATCTGGAGATGTTTGGCAAAGACGCCGCCGCCAAAACCGCCGCCGCGAACAAAGTGGCCAAGGAGTTTGGCATCAGTGACGAGGCCCTGGCGCAAGTCGAGGACTTCAAGGCGGAACTGACCAAGCACAATGCATGGGGCCTGCCGTTCATGGGTTATGTCAACGAGGATGGATACGGCTACGCCTATGTGCCCGACGCCGCCATCTGCACCACCCCCTACTGGGATGCGCACCAAGCGTTCCTTGCGCTGCCGGAAGACGTGCAGACCGCGTTCGCCATCCGCATGCTGTTCACGCACCGCGAAGTCGACCGCTATGGCGCGAACATGTTCCTGCACTACCACCGTGGCTTCACCATCAAGTGGGAAGGGGCCGGCGCGAACAAGTACTGACGGTTCGCACACACTCTCTTTAGATTCAAGTGGGGCGCGCGAGATCGGGTGATCTCGCGCGCCCCACTTTGTCAGCCGCAACCACACCGCCGAATCGCACCGCGAAGACGGAAACCTAGTTCGACTTGCCCATGAAATCGCTTTCGCCGCGCGCCTCAAGCACAGCGCCCTTCTCACACCATGCCGGATAAGGTGCGTCTGCCGCTCTCAAGCAGTCCCGCCATATAGACAGGAAGGTAACGCACCTTGCCTTCCACTTCAACGTTTCCCTCACTGAGCACAACCGCATGGTCGATACCATAATTCGGCGTCGTCAAGGCATTATTCAACGCACTATGCCGCTTATACGATTTGCCCGACTTCACTTCCAGCGGAACCACACGCCCCTCTTGCTCAATCAGAAAATCCAATTCGCCGATCACGCGGTTTTTGAAGAAGAACAATCCATGCCCATGCGCCGCCAGTTCCTGCGCCACCGCGTTCTCGTATATGGCGCCATAGTTGATATCCAACCTATCCGACAACATTGAGCGCACGACATCCAACCCGCACTCATATGTCAGCAACCCGACATCAGCCAGGAACAGTTTGAACTTGGTGGAATTCATCGACATCATCAATGGATATCGGGGCTCATCCACGTTGTAGACAGGCAGTGCCACACTCGCGTCAGCCAACCACAAAAAATCATTGTCATAACGGTTCAGACGTGGTTGCCCTTCGATGTCCTTGACGACGAAACGCTTGTTCTGATCGTTTAACTCACTTGGAATGAGATCGAAGATCCTCTTGATTGTTCGAGAACGATCACCCGCATACTTGGAGATGTCCTCGCGATACATCTGCGCAATGCCACCCTGCAGGGCACGGGTGCGCTGCATGTCATTCGCGGCGAAATACGCCTGCACAACATCGGGCATGCCGCCACAGATCAGGTATTCGTGGAACAACTGCAGCAATCGACGGTGCACAAATTCGTCCACCGCGCCACACTGCGCGTACGCACGGCGCACTTCATTCCAGATATCTTCGCCGATTCCAGCGGCCCATGTAAATTCCTCGAAATCCAGCGGATGCATGGTCACTGCCATCAGATAGCCAACCGGCACCGACCTGACGTTCTTCATTTCCACGCCCAGCATGGAACCGGAAAGGATATAGTCGTACTCCTGCCTGTCACATAGGAATTTCACCATGGTGATGACATTCGAGCAGGCCTGCACCTCATCGAGGAAAATCAGCGTTTTCCCCGGCACCAAAGGCTCCTGCGCAAAAGCGCTGATGCGCAAAAACAACTCCGCGGAGCTCTTGGCCGAGGAGATGGCATCGCGAGCCTCAACGTTCTCAAGCAGATTCAGCTCCACGACATGTTCGTAGTTTTCGGAGCCGAACTCGCGAATGAGGAAGGTCTTGCCGACTTGCCTCGCGCCATCGACAAGCAGAGCTTGCTTGGTTTTGTATTGCCTCCACGCTTCCAAGTCGCGATATGCCTTGCGCCGCAACACGAGAATCACTCCGATCCATATGCCAGAATACACTTTGCAAGCCATTATAAAGCGGGATTTATACACTTTGCAAACCTGTTTATGGGGCTATGGATACACTTTGCAAACCATTTTTCGTGACTAAAAAGACACTTTGCAAACCGTTTCGCGGTTCAATGCCGCATCCGCAAGGCACGGCTCGTTGCCTGACCAACAGCCGAATAAACTATCGCATGCCAAGGCTTCTGCCGAAATTCATGTAGCCTTCTTCGCCGGATGACATGCACGGCACCCATCGCGGACAATCGGCCCCATTCGGATCCCCAGTGGCGGCGAATCTCGTCCAGCAACGGCTCATGAGCCGCGCCAAGTCGAAATGCCATCCTTCGAATGGCCTCCAGCACGACTGCAACGTGGCGAAAGTGAACCACAAATCGGACGAATGGAACGCGCCGACATCATCGCCCGGCATTGTCACGTCAAAACGATACCTATATACAGGTTTTCCGCCGCCGGCCAGCCAAGCGTCGATCATCTCCAAATTGCCGTATTCCCCCGCCGGATAGACCACACCGTTCGAATCAGTCTGCAGAAACTCTCCGGTGGTATTGCCCACCAACAGATCCTGAGGCACACGACGACCGGAGGTCAGGGCCTGCCTATATTGGCCGGTAATGAAACGACCATCGACGCACGGCAACCAATTGGTCAGCGGCGGCCAGTCAATGTGCTGACCGGACCATTCACATGCCGGCAATTCGATTGCGACCTGCAACAATTCGCTCGCCGAAATACTGCGGGCCTCGCGCAGAGAGCCGACGCCCAACTCGGAGAAAAAACGTATTGCGTTGCGCCGGGAATCTTCCAACGACCAGATATTGCGATTGAATAGACCGATGCCGCCGCCCGACTGCATAATGGCACGCTGAAACAGACCCTTGTTCATGGGCGAACAGCTTTGCGCAAGCGTGCTTGCCGCGCCGGCGGACTGCCCAAACACCGTGATATTGCCAGGATTTCCACCAAAAGCCGCGATATTATCGCGCACCCACTGAATCCCCATACGCTGATCGAGAAAGCCAAAATTCGCACAAGGTTCACCCTCGCCAGTCTCATTTTCCATATCCGGATGAGCAAGGAAGCCAAAGGCATTCAAGCGGTATGCAATCGAAACCACCACCACGCCAAGCCTTGCGAGATACTCGCCATTGAATTCCTTCTCCGCCGTGGTGCCGGTTTGGAACCCGCCGCCATGAATCCAGACCATCACAGGCAAACCGCAGCCATTACCACCCTCAATACGGGCATCGATGCCATTGCCCCGCAAAGAAGGCGTCCAAACGTTCAGATACAGACAATCCTCTGACATCGGGGTGTCCGGGTCGACCTGCCATTCCCTGCCATAGAAATCCTGAGGACTTGACATGGGCTGCATCGCGACCGGCGCGAAATCGAACGATTCGCGCACCCCATCCCACAAAGGCGCAGGGCGCGGCGCACGCCAGCGCAATTCACCAACCGGCGCGGCCGCAAACGGCACCGCACGGAACACTGTGACCGCCGGATCCTCGGCGGCCAGTCCCGCAAGCCGCCCTTGTCGTATTTCAACCTGCCTGAGCATGACCGCACACCTTTTCCGACACCAAACGCTCACCACTCATGGCGGTATGTTCCGCTCAACGCCAGCATGGCGAAAGCATAGAGGAAATTGTCATAGTATCGGCGAGTGCCAACGCGCATCGGGGTGTTCCACAGCATGCTCACCCAGCGACGGGCGCAATCGTCGGCATCGGCGCTTTCGGCGAAGTGCCCTGCCAGCGATCCCTGCGCCATGGTGGCGATGAAGCCCACCGGATGCAGCACGCGCTCGTCCACCGGCGTGCCATCCACCGCGTATACGCAGGTTCGGTCGTGCGTCAGGAAGAAACGCTGCAGTGCACTGACTCTGGAACATAGTTCTTTCGATGTTCCGCCCCATAGCGAATCCAGGCCGATGTTCGCGGCGGTGCGATATGCATCGGAGAAGAAATGCCAGTGGTCACGCTCATCCACATGCGGGTTGCCGTCAAAATCGGCGTATTCGGCGTTCATGCCGGTTTCGGCGTTACAGGCGAGAGCCAGATAGCGACGACTCGCTTGCGCTGCTTGGTTCCAGAAATCGCGGTCTTCCTCGTCCGCTTCCTTGGCGAATACGTCATAGAAGTGAGGCAGATGATAGGAGGGGTCGCTCCATTCGGTTTCGGGAATGAATTTGATGAGCTTGTTGCTTGGATTCCACATGGGTTCGCCTTCATACCGTTCCCCCTTGTGGACGCAGTATCGCAGAATCTCACGCCCCCACGCGGCATAGTCATAGATACCCTCACCATTGCCCCAGCGCCGCGCAGCGAGAAACAGAGCCATGGCGAAGTATTCCTCGCCGTCCGGGGCGGGGCCGTCGGCGTTCGGTACACCGGAGGGATCGACCGACCATGCGAAATAGTGCGCATGATGCCCTTCCGACATATACATGTAGCGCATGACCCAGCCCCACAACTTGTCGAACACATCCTTGCGCTCGAATTGCACCGCAAGCATCATGGCATAGCTCATGCCCTCGGTACGCACATCGTCATTGCCGGTGTCTTTGACGTAGCCAAGCCCCTCATCGGTCTGCCAATAGAACTTATCGTCCCCCTCGAAAATCTCGTGCCAGACCTGCTGCACACGTTCCTGCACCTCATTGGTGTCATACCCATACTGTTCAAATAGCGATTCCATGTTGTTGTTCTCCTTATTAGCAGTTGACATGATCAGTTAGGCTTCGGCTTGCCACAGTGCGAGACGGAACGGGGGCAGCAGCGTGCCGTTCATGTCGCAGATGAGGCCGGATTGCGGGTTGTTGCACCATGCGTAACGCACTTCGTCGGGACGTCTTGCCGGCATGCGGATTTTGATGTCGGCGCCGTCGATGATGCCATGTGCGCGCTCGATGGTTCCGGCGTCCTTCCACAAGAAGGTCAGCTCCGCCGGGTCGGCACCGTCCAATGTGGCAAGGTTGTGTTGCGACTGGGCTACGGCAGGCTTGCCAGCATATGTTCTCCACGCGCAATGGATGGTCAGCCATTCGCCAGCGCACTCCACTTCAGAAACATAGGGCTGTGCCTTCGACGGCTCGCCGTACACCACATCAAGCGCGGCGTCATACAGACGCGCCGCGATGAGCTGCTTGTCATGCGGGTGCAGATCGTTGTATTCGCCGGCATCCAGCGTCACCACCGAAGCTGTGCCGTCCAACGATTCGGCCACATTCCACTGTTCCTCACGAACGATTGGCCAGCCACCGTCCTCAATGGCATCGATGGCGAAAATCGGCAGCTGGACGATGAGGAACGGCATGTCCGGCTGCTGCCATTTGCCGCGCCACAAATCGATCATGGCCTTCAGCTCGTCACCGTATTGCGCGGCGCGCTCACCGGTGTTCGATTCGCCTTGATACCACAGTGCCGCACGCACCACATACGGGAAGCATGGGGCGAGCATGGCGTTGTACAATCCCGTTGGCTTCCAGCGCACGAAATCCTCGAACGGACAGTCGCGATTGGCTTCGGCCGTCACGGCATATTGCCATTTGCCGGATAAATCGTAGGTGTTGTCTCCCACATACAGAGCCATTCGTTTGCCGGGCGTCACGCGACCGCCCATTCGCTCGATGACAAGGCGCACGCGAATTTCATTGGCGCCTGCGTGCAGGATTCCCTTTTCGACGGCATAATCACGCGGCTCGTAGACATTGCTGCGGCCGCCCACCAGATGGCCGTTGACCCATGTGTGGTCGGCATCGTTCATGGTTCCCAAGCGCAGCAGAGCCGACGATTGTTCCACTCCTGACGGCAGAAACACAGTTTTGACGAGTTCGACTTCACCACGGAACCCAGTCAGCCCGCGCTCAGCATACCAGCCCGGCAACGTGATGGAATGCCACTGAACCCCACTCGGCTTGCATTCCTTGTCTTTCGGGCAATCCCAGGCAACGAGCGGTACCCAATCATGGTGCGCATCGGCCGCAGCGTCGTAGTGCAGCTCCTGATACCAGCGGTCACGAGCCGCCACCGAATCGGCACCCTTTCGCTCGGCCACACCGTCACCCAGATAGGGGGTGAGCTCAGCGAGCGCTTCGGGGAATGCCTTCAACGAGTCGGCATCCATCCAAGATTCGATTGGCGAGCCGCCCAGCGAAACATTCAGCAATCCGACGGGAACATCGAAGTGTTCGCGAATCTTACGCCCGAAAAAATAGGCGAGCGCGGAGAAATCGTCAAGCGTTTCCCGGCTGCAACCATGCCAAGAGGCGCGGTCGTGATCGGCGCGAGCCACCGCGAAATCATAGTCAGGAATCACCTTGTACTGGCGAAGCAGCGGATCGGCGGCGCGCTCATACTCCTGCGGATAGTCGGCGCGCACCCAGCCCATGGGCAGTTCCATATTCGATTGCCCGGAGCACAGGAACACCTCACCCACGTAGCAGCTGCGTTCCAAGCGTTCCCCGGACGAAGATTTGACGCGCAACGTGAACGGCCCGCCAGCATCCAACGGCTGCAGCGAAACGCTCCATGACCCGTCTACCGAGCCAGCCTCGGCGCTCACCTTGCGCCCCTCGAAATCCACCGTGACATGGGCATTCGCATCCGCCCAGCCCCATATGCGCACAACATGCCCAGCCTGCAACACGCAGCCGTCATCCAACAGTTTCGACAATCTCAAGGTCATCTTCGGTTCCTTCTCTTCGAGCCTTTCAAGGCCGCTATTCGCACTCATAGCACAACAATCAAAAGGCGGCGGATGCCAAACGCGCCATCCGCCGCCCTTTTCACCGCGCGACTATTCGCCGTCGGGGAGCTCCCGATAATCGAAATGGTCGAAATCGGCCGTTGCGCCATAACCGGACAGATCAACACATGCCAGCCCCACGAACGCACCGGTGAAGAAGCCGCCGTAGCGCTGGTTCACATAGTCGTCGGAGAGGAGCTTCGCGTCGAGCTTCACCGGAATTTCGGTGAAATTCTCGCCGTCAAAGGAATACTCGTAGGAGTAGTACTTGGTGCGCACCTTGACGCGCAGCCACACCGCCTTGGCGCTGGGCGGAACCACGATGGCTTCATCCTTGAGGAATGAGGTGTATTGATCGAAATCGTTTTGCGCGACTTCGATCACGCGTGTCTCGCGCTTCTCGTCCCAAGTGACAAACGCCCACGACCAGCACAGAGTGTTGTAGTAATTCGTCAGACCCGCCATCTGCATGTAGCTGTTCGGATCGAACTCCACCTTGGTCTCAGCGTCGAAATTAAACGCCTGCCAACGCCTGGCGACCAGGGACAATTCGAACAGATTGCATAGCGAGCCCTGACCCCGCAAGGTGAGTTTGCCGCCGCCCACCGAGCCCATGGCTTCGGTAAACGGGACGCGCAGGGTGTTCCAGTTGACACCGAGCGCATCGGCTTCAAACTCATCGTGCTCGTCGCGGCTTTCGGGGGCCACGGTTTCGATGGCATCCTTCGGGGCTTCCACGTAGCGCTGACCGCCACGCCCGCCGACCACGCGCGGCCAGCCATCTTCATCCCATTCGACTTTCTGGATGGACGTTTCACGGCCAAGCGTGCACCAGCCACGCACGCCATGCACGGGCTCGATGTCGTGATGCCACGGACGCGCGCACAGGCTTGCGTAATACCACTCACCCGAAGGCGTGTCCACAAGAGCGCCATGCCCCTGCTTTTGCAGGTAGAAATCCGGGGTGTCGTAGTTGCCAAGGAACGGATTGCCCGGCATAACCTCGAAAGAGCGCTCGTCAAGGGTCTTCGAGCGGGCCACGGATTCCTGATGCTCGTACATGGTGCCGCCTTCTGCGGCGAACAGGTAATACCAACCGTCCTTCTTGTAAATATGTGGGCCTTCCACCACTTTCACCGCGGTGCCGTCCCAGAGGGTGCGGGCGGTTTCGGGCTTGAGCCGCATGGTGGCGGTATCGAACTCGGTGAGCGTGATGCCGTTAAACGCATGATGGTATTCGCGGAAATCCCAAGTCTGCTGCACCAGATACTTGCGGCCGTCATCGTCGTGGAACAGACTGGAGTCGAATCCCACGCCGTTGATGCGGATGGGGTCGCTCCACGGCCCGCGGATGTCGGTGGCCGTCACCAAGTAGTTGACGCAGTCCTTGAACGAGCCCTCGGTGATTTTCACATCGGTGTAGACGAGCCAGAACTTGCCGTCGGCATAGCTCAGGTCGGGCGCCCAAATGCCACCGGAGGAGGGGTTGCCCCGCATGTCGAGCTGGCTGACACGGCTCAGTGGACTTGGCAACGTGTTCCAGTGCACCAGATCCTTGGATTCATGCAACCTCACACCGGGGAACCAGTCGAAGGTGGAATTGGCGATATAGTAGGTGTCCTCAACGCGAATCATCGAGGGATCCGCATGGAAACCAGTGAGTACGGGATTGGAAATCTTCATGATCGTCTTGTTCCTTTCCGCTCAGCCCTTGACGGCGCCGGTCAGACCGCCGACAATCTTCTTCTGGAAAATCGTGAAGCAAATCAGAGCCGGAAGCATGGCCAGCGAAGTGAAGGCCAACACCTGCGCAGTATCGACGGAATGCTCGGAGCTGAACATCTGCACGCCGAGAGGCAGGGTGTATTTGCTTTCTTCGCTCAGCACGAACAGAGGCAGCATGTAGGCGTTCCAGCTTCCCACGAAGGTGAGGATGCCCGTAGTAGCCACACCCGGCATGGCCAGCGGAATGACCATGCGCCAGAAGAAGCCGAGCCGGGAGCAGCCGTCAAGCAGGCATGCCTCTTCAAGTTCATCCGGGATGGACTGAAGGAACGGCACCAAGATGATGATGGTCTGCGGCAAGCCGAAGGCAATCTGCGGCAGAATCAGGCCAAGCAGCGAATTGGACAGGCCGAGATTGCGGATAAGCAGATACAACGGCGTGATGCCGACGGTCATCGGGAACATCAGTCCTGCGGAGAACAGCGCGTACATGACCGGCGCATAGCGGAACTTGTAGCGGGCAATGACAAAGCTCACCATGATACCCAGCACGACCACACCAACCATGGTTGCGATGCCGACAATAGTGGAGTTGCCCAGTTCCGTCCAGAAGACGTCGCTGGTGAACACGGACTTGTAATTGTCGAGAACCCAAGGATCCGGAAGCCCGGACGGATGATTGGTGATCTGAGAGTTGGTGCGGAAACCACCGAAGATGATGTAGAGCACCGGGGTGACGCAGATGGCTACCAAGATCAGAGAGAGGAAGTAGACGATCGGGTTGCCCCACGGTGTCTTGGATGACAAGCGGTAACCATTTTTCGCGGTGTATTTGTTTGTGGCCTTACGGCTCGCGATGTTTGCACTAGTCATTACTTCACCTCACTTGCAACGGCCTGACGGTTCTGCTTTGCGCGTTTTGCAGCGCGCTTTTTGGCGGCTTTCTGTTCGGTCACAGCACCGTCCAAATCGCGATTAAGCACAAACCGCTGATAGGTCAGGGCAATGACCAGGGAAATCACAAAGATAATCAAGGCGACTGCCGAACCATAGCCGTAATTACCCGCGCCGCGGCCTTCGCGCACCATGTAGGTAGCCATGGTGGACACGCCGGCGGTAGTGGACACATACTTGCCCCACACGATGTACACCAAGTCGAACAGCTGCAGCGAACCAATCATCGACAGGAACACCCATATACGCAACGTCGGGGCGAGCAACGGCAGTGTGATGCTCCTCTGCATCTGCCAGAAGCCGGCACCGTCGACGCGAGCCGCCTCATAGAGCTCTTCAGGAATGGACTGCATGCCCGCAAGCATCAGGATGACTGCGAAGCCGATGTATTTCCAGCTGATCAACAACAGCAACGTCCACATGGCGATCTTCGGATCAGCCAGCCAGTCGGGACCGTTGATGCCGAAATTGCCCAGAATCTCGTTGATGGCACCCTTCTTCTGCAACAGCAGGCTCCAGCCGGTGCCAACAATGACTTCGGACACAACATACGGCACAAAGATGAGGGTACGAATCAGGCCACGCCCCTTGAACTTCTGGTTCAACAACAGCGCGAACAGAATGGCCAGCGGGGCCTGAATGACCAAGGAACCGATGACGACTTCGAAAGTATGCAGGATAGCCGCCTGGAAAGACGGATCCTTAAGCGCCGTGATGTAGTTCTGAAATCCAACGAATTTACCAGTCACGGAGGGCGAACCGTAGCCCTTCCACTGATAGAAACCGTAATACGCGCCCAGAATGATCGGCAGGATTACGAAACACACGAATAAAAGAATCGCGGGCGCGGACAAAATCAAAATCTCAATATTGCGGCGCGCTTTCCCGCTCGACGCACGCTTTGTGCGCCCGGACTTCAGCGTCAGTGCGCCAGTGTCATTAGTCGCCATAATTACTCACACCACCAAAATCTGTTGAATGATAAGGCCGGACGGACAGTTCTCCGCCCGGCCTTCGTCAGTTAGCTAGCCTCTGTCGTCAGCCCTTGGCTGCGGCATCCTTCATCGCCTTGACGATGTCGGCGGAAGTGCCCTGCCCGGACAGGAGGTTCACCACACCGGAGTTGAGAGCGTTGCCGATATTGCCGCCAAGGGCGGTATCCATCCACAGCTGCATATCATCGGACTTGCTCATGGCCTCAATGATTTCCTTGAGGTTCTCATCGGTGACCACGTCGTAGGCTTCAGCGGAAGCCGGAATCGTGCTGAACGCGGTGGCGTACTTCTCTTGGTTGTCCTTCTCGGCCATGAAGTTGACGAAGTCCACGGCAGCTTGCGGAGCGGATGGATTGACGGCGAAACCGGTGGCAGCGCCCATCAGAGCGCCGCTTTCACCCTTGCCGCCATCGACTTCCGGGAAGGCGAAGAAACCAAGATCGGCCAGCGGTTCCTTGTCGGCGGTCAAATCCTTGATCACACCCGGTTCCCAAGTGCCCATGAGCTCCATGGCCGCCTTGTGATTGGCGAGCAGACCCGCGGAAGAGCTTGCGCCCTGCTGCGCGGTGGTGGTCAGGAAGCCCTCGTTGAAGGCGTTGATATCGAGCAGTTCCTTGAGATCGTCAGCTGCCTTTGTCCAACAGGTGTCGGAGAAGTCTTTCTCGTTGACGCCCTTGGAATAGGCCTCAACGGAGCACTCGCGCAGGGAGAGCCAGTAATACCAGTGACCCGCCGGCCATGCATCCTTGCCGCCGAGGGCGATCGGTTCGATGCCTGTGTCACGCAGCTTCTGAATGTCAGCCTTCAGTTCGGAGAACGTGGAGGGAACCTCCTCGATGCCAGCCTGCTTGAACAGATCCTTGGAATACCAAATACCACCGGGCTGAACGGTGACCGGAACGCCATAGACCTTGTCGTCATAGGTGAAGGACTTCAGCGAGAAAGCCATCTGCTTCTTGACGGTATCGCTGATCTTATCGGTCAAATCCATGACCTGACCGGCATCGATCATGTCCTTGGTCTTGGCTCCACCAAGGTCCATATACACATCCGGACCGGAACTCGGATCCTGCATGGCAGTGGTGAGCTTGCCTTCGAAATCCTCATTCTGGATGGCCTGAATCTCAACCTTCGTGCCAGTCTTCTCCTCGAAGGCCGCAGCCAAATCCTCCCAATACTGCTTGCCTTCACCAGCGGTGGCGTTATGCCAGAACGTGATGGTAGTGTCGTCCTTCGCGCCTTTGCTGGAGCCGCAGGCAGCCATGCTGAACATGGTGGCCACGGCAAGCGTTGCAGCCGCGATAGTCTTGAGCTTCATTATCTCCTCCTTATTAACAATCATCATCGGCGAATGATGACAACGACGGGACGAATAATCCTATGGCATGAAATAGTGAAAGCCGCGACTTCGCGACATCATGAAGTTCCATGACAGATGGGTGATCAATCATTGGCTCCCATTTTCGAAACTCTCGTTCCTTTTTCGTTGTAGCTATAGAATATCCGACTTAAATCTACAGAGTCAAGTTTTGTTAAATCAGATAACCAACTATCTTTTTATTGCAATTTCAACGATTTTCAGCTCATATCATCGTTCGAAAGTTTCGAATATCTTAAATCGAAACTTTCGTAGGTTTTTCGCGTATAATGAATATCAGAAAGAGTTTCCCATGAATACAAGCACACGCAAACAGAACAAAAAGAGCTCCATCCGGCTGGCCGACATCGCCAAGGAAACGGGATATTCCCTAGCCACCGTATCCAAGGCACTCAACGGGAGAGCCGACGTATCCGAAGACACCCGCCAAGCCATCAACGCAGCCCTTAACAAATACGGCTATTCACGCAAGGCAACGGTCGGCAAGAATCAGCAACTGATTGAAATCGTCTTCCAGGATTTCGACAACGTATGGGCATTGGAAGTCATGCGCGGCACCATCCGTGAAGCCAAATTGCACGCCCTGAGCGTCATCACCACGGAAGGCGGTAGCCGCAAACACCCTGACTCCTCTTGGATCGACAACATGCTGCGCAGACAGACAGCCGGCGCCATCCTCGTCTTCTCCAATCTGACACGCATCGAGCAGAACAAGCTGCGCTCCCGCGGCATTCCTTTCGTGCTTTTCGACCCCTTCGGCGATCCTGAGCCAACCACATTGTCCGTGCAGGCCGACAACTGGACCGGCGGCGTGAGCGCCACCCGACATCTGCTCGCGCTCGGCCACACGCGCATCGGCATCATTACCGGGCCGGGAGAGATGATGTGCTCCAAAGCCCGCCATGACGGCTATACGTCGGCACTGGCCGAGCAAGGCATCGAAGCCGACCCCGAACTCATCACCGAAGGGGATTTCACCACACCCGGCGGTTACGCGCAAGCCATATCCCTGCTGCAGCAGCCGAATCGACCAACGGCTATCTTCGCCGGCAACGACCTGCAAGCCATGGGTGTATATGAGGCGGCCCGCCAGCTGAATCTTCGCGTTCCGGAGGATTTGTCGATCGTCGGCTTCGATGATGTGCAAACAGCCGCTTTCCTAGGCCCCGCACTGACCACGGTTAAGCAACCGCTGCAGGACATGGCGCGCACTGCAGTGCGCATGCTCGTGGAGGCAATGAAGGAGGGAGACGTGCTGCAACCGCATGTCATCATGCCGACGAGCCTGATCGTGCGAGGCAGCACCAGCGAGCCACATGCGGCGAACCGAGCGAAACAGCGTCGCTGAAGCAAATGCTGCCAAGGCTTCCCCGCATAACAATCGCACCACAGGCAAGCACCCCATAATGTGCGCGACCGCAAAGAGCCGCGCACACCGCTGAGGTACCAACCAGAGAAACGCCGAACATCCTTCTATTCGACGTAACCTGCCATGCAGCCGACAAAGCCGCCAGCCCATTCGGTGCTCAGGAATCGCGCATCATAGCAAGCCAAGACGTAACCGTTCTCCACGAACGCGTTCGGATCGACCAGATCGCTTTCCAGCCCGGCAATAACCGACAGACGGTTTTGGTCGAACAGCACCGCCGCCCGAGTCGACGGGCGCGTTTCAGCCTTGGGATGTGCCTGCACATTGCCGTCAATGACGGTTTCGCATTCGACATGCGCGTCGCGCATCGTGAACTTCACGCAGTTCGCGGAATTCTGCCGAATCACCAGCGACCCCTCATGCGGCACCGGCATCAGACACGGCAATCCTGCAATCCGTCGATATTTCACATCGGACGCGTCACGGACAATCATCACATCCTCAGCGTCGCCCGAGACTTCCAGCAGCACCGGGCTGGATTCCTCATACGATGAACCTGCAAATGGGTCATAAAGTACTTGCCCGTTGTCCGATACAGCGACCCCGATCTCATCAGGCAGCCGTCCGAAGCCGTCGCATATGACCGGCCAACCGGGGTCGGTTCCAGTGTGCACCGACGCTTCGGAACCATCCAACTTCCAATCGGCGGGATTATGCTCCCATGAAACAGGCGCGACGAAACTCTCCCTGCCGAGATAGCTCAACAACTCGCCCGCGTTCTCCCCCCGGGTCTCACGCACGCCGAGACACACCAACCACCATCCCAGCGTCGAATGCTGCAGCAGATCGGAATGTCCGACGCATTGCAGCGATTCCGACAGACCCAGATGGCGGTGCGTAAGGATCGGATTCTTTTTGTTCGCATGGAAGGCGCGAACATTCTGACCCAGATAGCACCGCTCGTTTTCACGAACCGATGGGATACGTTCACCGGCTTGGAACACCTCCTGCTCATACTCGGCATAGGCCTCGCACAGGCCGTCCGGCGCATAAATACGCATGGCCATCTCGCTATGCTCGAAACTCGTGCCGCCTTCGGCGGTCATCAGATACACATAGTCGCCGATTCGATACAGATGCGGTCCCTCAGCCCACACTGCCTCCATGCCGTATCCGCGCCAGATAATGGTTTTACCGATTCCGGTAGGTTTTCCGTCTTCAATCAGGGTCCAGCTGTTCGGGTCGATGCGCTGCGTCCAGACTTCCGTCTGCCCCTCCCACTGTGGATGGATGGCAGGACGGGTCTGCGTCCAGTACACGACTCCATCCTTATCCTCGAAAACATCCGGATCGATGCCTTCGGCACCCGAAATCCAAAACGGGCCGCGCCACGGTCCCTCAATTGCATCCGCCACGAGAATAAAATTGCCCTGTGCGCAACGGGCCGCAGCCAGCTCATCTTGCGAACAGCCACCCGCAAGTGCCTTTTCCTCGTTGATACGGGCGATGGTGCAGGCAATCACGTATTTGCCGCGAATCTTGCGCAAGGTGGGTGCGTAGACGCCACCGGAATCCTCGACAAACGGAATCAGCAAACGACGGGCCATGTCGGCATTGATGACGTCCGCGACATGTTCCCAGTGCACCAGATCTGTCGAAATGTGAATCGGCAGGCCTGGGACAAGTTCAAACGAGGAGTTGACGAGTGCAATCCGCTGGTATGAGGCATCCCAAATCCAACTGGGATCCGGATACATTCCACTGAGAATCGGATTAGTGATGATGGTTGTTTTCGTCATGGGTGCACCTTATGCGTGGCTTCATCGCCACAGCCGAAAGTTTCGATTTGCTTGAAAAACACGAAGCCGCCCACCGGCGATTTTGCCGGTGGACGACCTCATGCTTGGAAGGAAGGGCGCTGGCCGGGGCAATCGCCGCCCCGGCTTTGCGCTATATTGTCGACCCTGTCACAGCCGGGTCAGGCTGCCGAATCCCTAAACTCAGGCCGCGGCAAGGGCGTCAACGATGTAGTTGTTGATCGTGGCCTTGACGGACTCGAGGTGATCGGACTTGGTGGCCTCGATGAGCTTGGCCTGCGGGATGTCCAGAGCGTACTCCTCCAGGGAAGCCAGCGTGGCGGTGCCGTTGTCGATGGTGGCGCCGACGCCGGACTCGTAGGAGCTGTAACGCTCGGCCTGCAGGTTCTCGATGAACTTGTCCTCGTGCATCTTGGCAGCAACCAGGAGGCCGGCCGCGAAGGAATCCATGCCGGCGATGTGGGAACGGAACAGATCCTCGGCGTAGAAGGAGGTACGGCGCGGCTTGGCGTCGAAGTTCAGGCCGCCGTGAGGGCCAATCTGGCCTTCGGCGAGGACTTCCCACATCACGGTGGAGGTCTCGTACAGGTCGGTCGGGAACTCGTCCATATCCCAGCCGATGAGCTTGTCACCCTGGTTGGCATCGAGGGAGCCGAGCACGCCAGCCTCGCGGGCGGTGCGGATCTCGTGCTGGTAGGTGTGGCCGGCCAGGTTGGCGTGGTTGCCTTCCAGGTTCAGCTTCATGAAGTCGATGTCGTAGGTCTTCAGGAAGGCGATGGCAGTGGCGGCATCGAAGTCGTACTGGTGCATCGTCGGTTCCTTGGCCTTCGGCTCGATCAGGAACTGGGCGTCCAGGCCGATTTCCTTGGCGTACTCATGGCACATGTGGAAGAACTTGGCCATGTGCTCCTGCTCACGCTTCATCTGCGTGTTCCACAGGTTCTCGTAGCCTTCACGGCCGCCCCAGAACACGTAGTTCTCGGCGCCCAGGCGCTTGGCGATCTCCAGGGAGTGCTTCAGCTGGCCGCCGGAGTAAGCGTAAATGTCGGCGAACGGCGAGGTGGAAGCGCCGGAAACGAAGCGCGGGTTGGTAAACAGCGAAGAGGTGTTCCACAGCAGCTTGATGCCGGTGGACTTCATGTTCTCTTCGATCTTGTCGACCACCTGGTCGAGGTTCTTGTTGGTCTCGCGCAGGGTGTCGCCTTCGGGGGCAATGTCGCGATCATGGAAGCAGAAGTACTCCACACCGAGCTTGGAGAAGAACTCGAAGGCGTAATCGACCTTGGCCAGAGCCTCATCCTGAGCGTTGGAATACTTGCCGTACCACGGGCGCTGGGAGGTGCCGGTGCCGAACGGGTCGACCAGTTCCTGGTCGAAAGTGTGCCACCAAGCAACGCCGAAGCGCAGCCAATCCTTCATCTTCTTGCCGGCGACAACCTTGTCGGCATCATAATAGTGGAAACCGAGTTCCTCCTTCGGCCCATTCTGACGGCCGACGTACTCGATCTTATCGAAGTCCCACAGACCCATAATTGCTCCTTTGCTGTGTGGCAATAATTGCTGTCTTTGGCGCTACTTTCGGGTGCACCACTCCCCTTGCAGGGTATATGGTACGGCGTTCGGGACCACTTTGTCAATTCGTTTTACTTTGTGGCGTGTCACCCCGGGAAACCCGCGTCAGGACATGCACAACCGCATGGATACGAACGGCCGGTGATTCCTCTTGTTCGGGGAATCGCCGGCCGTCGGCTAAGTGGAGGCAATCAGCTGCGGACGAGCTTCTTATGGAGGCGGTGCGGGCGGGCGGCGTCCTCACCGAGGCGGGCGACCTTGTTTTCCTGATAGGACTGGAAGTTGCCCTCGAACCAGTACCATTTGGCCGGGTTGTCGTCGTCGCCCTCCCACGCGAGGATGTGCGTGGCAACGCGGTCGAGGAACCAGCGGTCGTGGGAGATCACCACGGCGCAGCCGGGGAATTGCAACAGCGCGTTCTCCAGCGATTCCAAGGTTTCCACGTCGAGGTCATTGGTGGGCTCGTCAAGCAGGAGGAGGTTGCCGCCCTGCTTCAAGGTGAGGGCCAGGTTCAGGCGGTTGCGCTCGCCGCCGGAGAGCACACCGGTGAGCTTCTGCTGGTCGGAGCCTTTGAAACCGAAGCTGGCCACGTAGGCGCGGGTGGGCACCTCGACGCCGGCGACTTCGATGAAGTCCAGTCCGTCCGAAACGGCCTCCCACAGGTTCTTGTTCGGGTCGAGACCGGCGCGGTTCTGATCCACATAACTGATCTTGACGGTGTCGCCCACCTTGAGCTCGCCGGACGTCAGCGGCTCCAACCCCACGATGGTCTTGAACAGCGTGGACTTGCCCACGCCGTTGGGGCCGATCACGCCGACGATGCCGTTGCGCGGCAGGGTGAAGCTCAGGTCGTCGATGAGCACGCGGTCGCCGAAGGCCTTGTGGATGTGGCTGGCCTCCAGCACCTGCGAGCCAAGGCGGGGACCTGCGGGAATCTGAATCTCGGAGAAGTCGAGCTTCTTGTTGCTGCGAGCCTCCTGCTCCATCTGGTCGTAACGCTCCAGACGAGCCTTGTTCTTGGCCTGACGAGCCTTCGGCGAGGAACGCACCCAGTCGAGTTCGTCCTTCAAGCGCTTGGCGAGCTTGGCGTCCTTGGCGCCCTGAATCTCCATACGCTTGGCCTTGGTCTCCAGATAGGTGGAGTAGTTGCCCTTGTACGGATAGAGGTGACCGCGGTCGACCTCGCAAATCCATTCGGCCACGTTGTCCATGAAGTAGCGGTCGTGGGTGACGGCAATGACGGCACCCTGATATTGGTGCAGGAACTGTTCGAGCCACAGAATCGATTCGGCGTCGAGGTGATTGGTGGGCTCGTCGAGCAGCAGCAGGTCGGGCGCTTCGAGCAACAGCTTGCACAGGGCCACGCGGCGACGCTCACCACCGGAGCACACGTTCACCGGGGTGTCCGGGTCGGGGCACTGCAGGGCGTCCATCGCCTGTTCGAGCTGGGAGTCGAGATCCCAGCCGTTGGCGGCGTCGATCTCGGTCTGCAGCTTGCCCATCTCTTCCATCAGGGCATCGAAATCGGCGTCCGGGTTGGCCATCTCCTCGCCGATCTGGTTGAAGCGAGCGACCTTTTCGGCAATCGGGCCGAATGCCATCTTGATGTTCTCGCCCACGGTTTTCGTGTCGTCCAACGGCGGCTCCTGCTGAAGGATGCCGACGGTGAAACCCGGGGTGAGCGTGGCCTCGCCGTTGGACACGGTTTCCAAGCCCGCCATGATCTTGAGCAGCGTGGACTTGCCCATGCCGTTCGGGCCCACCACGCCGATCTTCGCGCCCGGCAGGAAGCTCAAGGTCACATCGTCAAGAATCACGCGGTCGCCAAACGCCTTGCGCGCTTTGATCATCTGATACACAAACTCAGCCATATAACACTACAATCCTGTCTTACTCGTTGCAATTTCAACGTTTTGCGGGACTCGGGAGCCGAAATGACGCAATCTGAAATGATGCAACCATTTTTAGGCCCGAAAAGGCCAGCTTTGCATGTCGTTTCCTGTCGATTTCTTCGCCATCTCGATGCCCAGTCCAAGCAAAAGCACCTTGCGAATTATCCCATACCCCGTCTACACGTCACAACAGAGGAATAATGAGGTAGGTTGCGGAAAACATGGCTGATGCCCGCCAGATGCTATATTCCTCCCATGCAATTGATTGAAGTGTGGTTGGGAGAGCCGGAACGGACGTATGCGCTGTTTGGCGAGTTTCCGGCGGATGAGAATGGGTTCGAGAATCCTGCGGCCGGCATGGATAGGGCTGCTTTCGCGGAATATGTGCGCAATCTCAGGAACGAGGCTGCCGGCGTTGGCCTCAAACCCGGTTGGGTGCCCGCCACCAAATACGTCCTTGCGAATGATCAGGGTGATTACGTTGGCATCTTCAATCTGCGTCATGAACTCAACGATGCACTTCAAAGAGGTGCAGGGCATATTGGATATGGCATTGCTCCCGAGTGGCGCGGACGCGGGTTAGCCACCGAGGGATTGAGACTGCTGCTCATCAAGGCGCGTGATGAATTTGGCATTAGCGAAGTATATCTGTCCGTGCATAAGGACAACCCCGCCTCGCTGGCCGTCCAACGTCATCTCGGCGCCCGCGTCGACCATGAGTCAAGCAACGAGTACTTCACGCGCATCGACACTTCTGCCATTGCCTAGGTTATAAAGAGCGGCCGAGGTTGTCCCACTGAGCCAGCACAATGGGATTCATGGAAATGCGATCTGCAAAATTGATGAATGGACGTGTGTTCGCGGGCGCTCGTGCCCTCTATCGTGCCGCTGGCGTGAAAGGCGAGGATTTCGGCAAGCCGATTATCGCCATTGCCAACTCCTTCGACGAGTTCCTGCCCGGTCATGTGCACCTGAACAAGGTGGGACGTTTGGTCTCCGAGGCGATTCAGGAGGCGGGCGGCATTCCGCGCGAGTTCAACACAATGGCCGTGGACGACGGCATCGCCATGGGCCACACCGGCATGCTCTATTCGCTGCCCAGCCGCGACATCATCGCCGATACCGTGGAATATCAGGTGAACGCGCACTGCGCCGACGCGCTGATCTGCATTCCGAACTGCGACAAAGTGGTGCCCGGCATGCTCATGGCCGCGCTGCGTCTGAATATCCCCACCGTGTTCGTCTCCGGCGGCCCGATGGAGGCCGGCACCACGGTGATGCCTGACGGCACCGTGAAGAAGAACACCGACTTGATTGATGTGATGTACGCCTCCGCCGACGACAGCTTGGACGAGGCGGATCTGCTCGCCTACGAGAAAACAGTGTGCCCCACCTGCGGCTCGTGCGCCGGCATGTTCACCGCCAATTCGATGAACTGCCTGACCGAGGCCATTGGCTTGGCGCTGCCCGGCAACGGCACCATCCTCGCCTCCCATGCCTATCGCAAGGATTTGTTCAAGCGCGCCGCAGAGCAGGTGGTCAAGATCGCCAAGCAGTATTACGACAATGACGACGATTCCGTGCTGCCGCGCTCCATCGCCACCAAGGAGGCTTTCGAGAACGCCATGACGATGGACGTGGCCATGGGCGGCTCGACCAACACCGTGCTGCACATTCTGGCAATGGCGCAGTCCGCCGACGTGGATTTCACCTTGGACGACATCGAACGCATCTCGCACACCGTGCCGTGCATCTGCAAGGCCTCCCCCTCGGGCGAGTGGGAGATTTCCGACGTGCATCGCGCCGGCGGCATCACCGGTATTCTGGGCGAACTCGACCGCGCCGGCAAGCTGCATCGCGACGTGCATTCCATCGATTACAAGACGCTTGAGGCCAAGCTCGCCGACTGGGACATCATGCGTGAGACGTGCACCGAGGAAGCCAAGCAGATGCATTTGGCCGCGCCGGGCCACATCGTCTCGCCCGATCCGTTCACGCACACCACGCTGTTCGATTCGCTCGACCGCGACCGCGAAAACGGCGCCATCCACGATGTCGACCATCCGGCCGTCACCGAGGGCGGATTGGCCGTGTTGCGCGGCAACCTCGCGCCCGATGGCTGTGTGGTCAAAACCGCCGGCGTGCCGAAGGAGATTTGGACGTTCCGCGGGCCGGCTTTGGTGGTCGAGTCGCAGGAGCAGGCCATCGAAGTGATTCTGGACGACACGTTGAAGCCGGGCATGGCGCTGGTGATTCGCTACGAGGGGCCGAAGGGTGGCCCGGGCATGCAGGAGATGCTCTATCCCACCTCGTTCGTCAAGGGCAAGGGCATCGGCAAGCAAGTCGCCATGCTGACGGATGGCCGTTATTCCGGCGGCTCCTCCGGCTTGGCCATCGGCCATATCGCCCCCGAAGCGGCGAACAAGGGCCCGATTGCGCTTATCCAAAACGGTGACATCATCACCATCGATATCCCAAACCGCAGCGTGAATGTGGAACTGAGCGACGAGGAACTGGCACAGCGCCGCGCCGAGCTGGAAGCGGACGACGGTTATGTGGCACACCGCGACCGCAAGGTGAGCCAGGCTCTCAAGGCCTATGCCGCCTTCGCCCGTTCCGCCGACAAGGGTGCCACGCGAGATCCCGAGCTGATCGACAAGCTCTCCGGTCTGGCCTGAGCACCCCACACCCCACCCGCTTTCACTGGTTTCCGCAACACCACATCCAGTTCATACCGCAGGTAACATACCGGCGGCTCGTTGGTAACACGACAATGCTTATGGTGAGACAAACAGCCGGAAACGAGTGAGAGCGGGTTAATTATGAGCAAGCCACTTATCGGCGTCACGCCGTTGTGGGACGACCATCTCAACAGCATGTGGATGTTGTCCGGCTATTTCGACGGCATCATCGCAGCCGGCGGCACACCAGTGATGATGCCGCTCAGCGACGATGCCGAGCATATCGAACAGCTGTCGGACACTTGCGACGGTTTCCTGTTCGCCGGCGGTCACGACATCAACCCGAACTTGTACGGCCAGCAGCCGACATCCCTCACCAAGACCTGCCCTGCGCGAGATCGCATGGAATCCTTGCTGTTGCCGGCCGTTCTGAAACGCAACAAGGCTGTGCTGGGCATCTGCCGCGGCATCCAGGTAATCAACGCACTTCTCGGCGGCACACTGTGGCAGGATTTGCCGACCGAGCACCCAAGCAATATCGACCATCACGTCAGCCACCCGCCTCATGACCGTGTGGTGCATCAGGTGCAGATCATGCCTCATTCGCCGCTCGACCATGCGCTATGGCCCAATGGGGACACCACGTCCCGCGCCGACGACGCCTTTCACCCCGCTTGCCGCGTACTGGGCGTGAACAGCCGCCATCATCAGGCGATCAAGCAGCTTGCACCGCCGCTCAGCCCCATGGCCCTATCACCTGACGGGCTGGTCGAGGCTGTTTATATGCCTTCGGCGCGCTTCGTGTGGGCCGTGCAGTGGCATCCCGAGTTCTCTTATCAATCGGATGCCAATCAGCGCGCCATTTTCTCCGCTTTCGTGCAGGCGGCGGCGCAAAGTTGATTATCGTCGGCACAACAACGGGTGTATCGTTTGACGTATGACGACGATGAAGGAGATTGCCCAGCGCACGGGTGTGTCCGTTTCGACGGTATCGCTGGTGATGAATCATCGCGACGCGGGCAGGATCAAGCCCGAAATCGCCGAGCGTGTCAGGCAAGCGGCCAGTCAGCTTGGTTACAAAGTCAACCCGATGGCGCAATCCTTAAGAACCAACAGCACGCGCATCATCGGCTTCATCAGCGAGGAAGTGGCGACCACGCCATACGCGGGCGGCATGATTCTGGGGGCGCAAAGCGCCGCCAACCGGCTTGGATACATGCTCATCACCGTCAGCATCGATGGCGGCATGGATGAAGCCGAGGAAATCGCGGCCCTCAAACGGTATGGCGCCGACGGCTTCCTGTATGCGAAGATGTCGAACCGGGCCACGACGGTTCCCGAGCAGCTGCGGGATTGCCCTGTGGTGTTGGCCGACGCCACCGACCGGGACGGAGGCACGCCAAGCGTCGAACCGGACGAATTCGCCATCGCCCACGACGCAACGACATATCTCATCAACGCGGGGTGCCAGCGCATCGCCTACGTAGGATGCGATGTGACGGACGACACAACAAACAAGCCCATCGTCGCCCAGAATGGGCGTCTTGCCGGCTATCGCGCGGCTTTGCAGGACGCCGGGCGCACCTACGACGAGCGTCTCGTGGCGAATGTGCTCAACAACGGGCCGGCCCTCAAGGCAGTGGGGGAACTCTTCGAGCGCGAACAGCCGGACGGTTTCTTCTGTTTCAACGACGCGCGCGCCTGGTATGTGTATGAATGCGCGGCGCGGCGCGGGCTCGCTATCGGCAAGGATATTTCCGTGGTGGGCGTCGACAATCACCGCGTGCTCGCGGAAACGCTTGAGCCTCAGCTGACCACGGTGGAATTGCCGCATTTTGAGATGGGATATTGGGCGGCGGTCAAACTGGTGTCGCTGATCGAGCAGCGCCCGCTCGACGACTTTGAATGGCCTGAAACCACCGCTCCCCTGCCGCAGCTCGACGCACCGATTCCGGCGAAGATTCACTGCACCCTCATCGAAAAAAATTCCGTCGCGCGCCACTGAAGCGACACGCCGAATCCCATCACCAATCAACCGTCTCGCGTGGTGATAAACAGCAGTAAATCAATCGTTTGACGCAACCAACGCGCAGTAGTTGGAATCTCTTTACATCAATCGTTTGACGTAAAACGATTGACACCTTATACTGAACAATCAAGATTCATCCTAACTGCGCAGAGGCACGAGGGAGAATCCCCCACAAGCGACCGCGCAGTTGCGGCGCACAAAACAAGGGAAACGGAAAAGACAATGGCAAGCAAATCAATGTGGAGGAATCCCTCCTACCTGCAGAGCTCTTTCGGCATCTTCATGTTCTTCTGCTCCTGGGGCATCTGGTGGTCCTTCTTCTCCAGATGGATCACCGACCCGACCCACGGCCTCGGCATGAGCGCCGCCGAACAAGGGCAGATCTACTCCATCAACTCCCTGGCCACGCTGGTGCTCATGTTCGTTTATGGTACGATCCAGGATCAGCTCGGCATCAAGCGCAAGCTCGTCATCGTCATCTCGGCCATCGCGGCGTGCGTCGGTCCGTTCGTGCAATTCGTTTACGCCCCGATGCTGACCGCCGGCGGCACCACCCGTTACATCGGCGTGCTCATCGGTTCCATCGTGCTGTCCGCGGGCTTCATGGCGGGTTGTTCGCTGTTTGAGGCCGTTACTGAACGTTACTCGCGCAAGTTCGGCTTTGAATACGGCCAGTCGCGTGCCTGGGGCTCCTTCGGCTATGCCATCGTGGCACTGTGCGCCGGGTTCCTGTTCAACATCAACCCGATGCTCAACTTCTGGGTCGGCTCCATCTGCGGCCTCGGCATGCTGTGCGTCTATGCGTTCTGGGTTCCCGCCGAGCAGAAAGAGGAACTCAAGAAGGAAGCGGACCCGAACGCCGCCCCCACCAACCCCTCCTTCAAGGAAATGGTCGCCGTTCTCAAGATGCCGACCCTGTGGGTGCTCATCGTGTTCATGCTGCTGACCAACACGTTCTATACCGTGTTCGATCAGCAGATGTTCCCGAACTACTACGCCTCCCTCTTCCCCACCACCGAAATCGGCAATGCCACCTACGGCACGCTCAACTCCATTCAGGTGTTCGTCGAATCCGCCATGATGGGCGTCGTACCGATCATCATGAAGAAGATCGGCGTGCGCAATGCGCTGCTGCTCGGCGCGTTCGTGATGTTCGCCCGCATCGGCCTGTGCGGCGTGTTCCACGACCCGGTGAGCGTGTCCATCGTCAAGATGTTCCACTCCATCGAGGT
Organism: Bifidobacterium panos; assembly: GCF_012932445.1. Classification (GTDB taxonomy): domain Bacteria; phylum Actinomycetota; class Actinomycetes; order Actinomycetales; family Bifidobacteriaceae; genus Bifidobacterium; species Bifidobacterium panos. Next base: position 4,420 of record NZ_JAAIIJ010000015.1, on the reverse strand, counting down.
GCCGCTGTTCTGTCTGCCGGCGTTCCGCTATTTCACCCTGCACTTCGACACGAAGCTTTCCGCCACCCTCTATATGGTGGGATTCCAGATCGCCTCGCAGGTCGGTCAGGTGATCTTCTCGACCCCGTTGGGCGCCCTGCATGACAAGCTCGGCAACCGCCCGACCTTCTTCACCATCTCGGGCATCGTGCTGGCCGCGTTGATTTATGGATTCTTCGTCATCAAGAAGGACGATCAGGAAGTCGGTGGCGACCCGTTCTACACAGACAAGCAGCTCAAGGCGATGAAGGCCGCTGAAGCCTGACGCCAGCAATAAGCAACACCCAATTGAAAGGCGATAATGATGAGCGGTTTCACCCCGAACGAACCTGTCCTCACCCCCGTCAAAGACCACGCCGCCGAACTCGCCAAAGCCGAGGCTGGCGTCGCAGACATGGCGGCCAAGCGCAACAACCGCTGGTACCCGAAGTTCCACATTGCTTCCAACGGCGGCTGGATCAACGACCCGAACGGCTTGTGCTTCTATAAGGGGCGCTGGCACGTGTTCTACCAGCTGCACCCCTACGGCACCCAGTGGGGGCCGATGCACTGGGGACACGTCTCCTCCACCGACATGCTGCACTGGCGCCGCGAGCCGATCATATTCGCGCCCTCGCTCGAGCAGGAGAAGGACGGCGTGTTCTCCGGATCCGCGGTGATCGGCGACGACGGCAAGCTGAAGTTCTATTACACCGGCCACCGCTGGGCCAACGGCCACGACAACACGGGCGGCGATTGGCAGGTGCAGATGCTCGCCGAGCCAGGCAACGACGAGCTGACCTGTGCCACCAAGCGCGGCATGATCATCGACTGCCCCACCGAACAGGTGGATCACCATTATCGCGACCCGAAGGTATGGAAAACCGGCGACACATGGTACATGACCTTCGGTGTCTCCTCCGCCGAGAAGCGCGGGCAGATGTGGCTGTTCTCCTCGCGCGACATGGTGCGTTGGGAATATGAGCGCGTGCTGTTCGAGCACCCCGACCCGAATGTCTATATGCTCGAATGCCCCGATTTCTTCCCGATTCGCGACGCCTCGGGTGCCGAGAAGTGGGTGATCGGCTTCTCGGCGCAGGGCTCGAAGCCTTCCGGCTTCATGAACCGCAATCTCAATAACGCCGGCTACATGATCGGCACTTGGGAGCCGGGCGAGGAGTTCAAGCCCGAAACCGAGTTCCGTTTGTGGGATTGGGGACACAATTATTACGCGCCGCAGTCGTTCAATGACGGCAAGCGTCAGATTGTCTATGGCTGGATGAGCCCGTTCGTCGAGCCGATTCCGATGCAGGACGATGGCTGGTGTGGCAACATGACGCTGCCGCGCGCGATCACGCTGGGTGCGGACGGCGACCTGCACACCGCGCCGGTGGCCGAAATGGAGGGGTTGCGTGCCGACACCGTCGACTTCGGTGAGATCACGTTGCCCGTCAGCGCGGAACAGGTGCTTTGCGATGATGCTGAAGCCGTTGAAATCGAGATGACCATCGACCTAGCTGCGTCCACCGCCGAGCGCGCCGGTTTGAAGGTGCACGCCACCGATGATGGTGCCTACACCTACGTGGCGTTCGACGCGCAAATCGGCCGTGTCGTCATTGACCGCCAGGCCAATGCGCAAGGCGACCGAGGCTATCGTGCGGCGCCGCTTTCCGACGACGAGCTGGCTTCAAGCGAGCTCAAGCTGCGCGTGTATGTGGATCGCGGCTGCGTGGAGGTCTATGTAAACGACGGCCGGCAAGCCATGAGCTCCTATTCATACGCCTCGGAAGGGCAGCGGGCCATCAAACTCGTCGCCGAATCCGGCACGCTCACGGTCAAGGATCTCAAGCTCCACCACCTCAACTCCATCGGACTGGAGTGATTTTCTCGCCACCGTTGTAAGCGAGACGCGGCCATCCCTTGCGTTCCCAAGCGAGGGATGGCCGTTTTTTGTCCTGTTCCGAATCAGCGGGTCTGCACTAATTCGTTCTTGGGATGTATACCGGCAACCAAGACAACGGGAAAGCACGTTAGATTAAGCAATGTACGTGTCTTGGGAGCGGATGTCGCCGTGCTCGACACCCTCCAGACGAACAGTCCAGTGGACTGTTCGTACCGACATCAAAGGGCAACGCCATATAACGAAAACAGGCCATTCCCGTGGCCTCTGTGCCATTGCGCCAAGGCAACAACATCGTCCCCAGCACACTCCCGAGTCACAGTGGCCATCTATCCCGTTCTCAAGACGCATACCGGCAACCAAAACCTGGCGCTAGCTCAACAGGAAAGCACGTTAAATTAAGCAGGGCACGTGTCTGGGGTCGGTTGTTACCGTGTTCGACACCCTCCGGGCCGGTAGGCCAAGTCTTACGTCTCACACGGTAACAACCGACCCAAAATCTGTCTGTATCTGTTTGAGGGTAACGCGATTATGTCTGTTTGAGGGTAGCGCGGTTATTCCTGTTTGAGGGTGCGGACTTCCTCTTCGAGTTGCTGGATGCGCAGGGCCTGGGCGGCGATGAGCTGGTCGCGCGGGTCGACGGCCTTGCCCTGCGGCGCGGATAGGTCGGGAGACTGCTTCCACCGGGCGAAGGCGCGTTCGATGCGCTTGTAGCCCACGATCTTGGGATCCAGGCCGGCCTCGCGGAACAGGGCCGCGGGCTTTTCGCCCTCCTTGTAGCGGCGCATGCACTCCACGCGGAACCAGTCCGCGTAGCGGATGCGCGAGGACGCGTCAATACTGTCCACCGCAGCCAACGACGACAAATACGCCCGCTGACCCGACGTAAACACCTGCGGCTCACCCATCATCCGCCGCCTTTCTCGATGTGTAAGGAACTGAAAAACTTTTTGAAGGGCCCCGCTGTCTTGTGCGAGGCTCGCGATGCTGTCGCCGCTCGCTGGCGAAGAGCCCGTAGGCCCCCGGTTGCCGGGGCGAACAGTCCGGTGGACTGTTCGCAAACAGCGAGCAGCGATAGCGTCGCGAGCGCGCGAACCCAAACACGGGGGTTAAGGGCCGCGTGTCGTTTTGGCCGCGGCCTTATTTGGTTATTGTCATTTCGAGCGAGGCGTAGCCGAGTCGAGAAATCTTGCCTTGCCGGGATATGGCGTTGGCCAGAAGATTTCTCCGCTCCGGCCTGGCGGCCTCCGGTCGAAATGACAAGGAAAGGCGGGGAACCGCGGGGCGTGAACCTCGCGGTCCCCCGCCTTTCGGGGCCGTCAACTGGCCAGCCGGGGGTCAGACCCAATCCGGCGACCGGGCGGTCAAGCCCGGCCTAGCCGGCGGGCCGGGGGGTTGAGCCCGGCCGGCCAAGTCACGGTCAGTGGGAGCGGCGACGGCGCAGGGCACCGGCGGCCAGGCCGGCTGCGGCCAGGGCGAGGGCCGTCAGGGCGGCGGTCAGGCCGGTGGCGCCGGTGGAGGCCAGGGCGTTCACCTTGGTCCAGCGGGCGTGCAGCTTCTTGCCGATCGCATCCTCCACGCTGGTGATGAGGTTGCCCTCGTCGTCGTACCAGCCATCGAACTGGTAGCCGTCACGCGTCGGAACCGGCAGCTTGCCGTCCTCGCCCGTCCAGCCGGACGGGAGGGTGCCGCCGTTGGCGTCGAACGCGTCGGACATGCTGGTCCATTTAGCGTGCAGCTTCTTGCCGATCGCATCCTCGACGCTGGTGATGAGGTTGCCCTGTTCGTCGTACCAGCCGTCGAACTTGTAGCCGGGCTTGTACGGCAACGGGAGCTTGCCGTCCTCACCGGTCCAACCATCGGGCAGGTTGCCGCCGTCCGCGTCGAACCCGTCGCTCATACTGGTCCACTTGGCGGTCAGCTTCTTGCCGATCGCGTCCTCCACGCTGGTGACCTGGTTGCCGTCCTCGTCAAACCAGCCGTCGAACTTGTAGTTCGGCTTGGTGGGGATGGGCAGCTTGCCGTCCTGACCGGTCCAACCGGAAGGCAGGGTGCCGCCCTGCGCGTCGAACCCGTCAGGCAGAGCGGTCCACTTCGCGACCAGGTCCTTGCCAATGGCCTCTTCCGTGTTGGTGACCTGGTTGCCGTCCTCGTCATACCAGCCGTCGAACTTGTAATCCGGCTTGTACGGAATGGGCAGCTTGCCATCCTCGCCGGTCCAACCATCGGGCAGCGTGCCGCCGTTGGTGTCGAAGGCCTGGTCGACCGGGGTCCACTTGGGGTGCAGGGTCTTGCCCGCCGCATCCTCCGCGTTCGTGACGGGGTTGCCGTCCTCGTCATACCAGCCATCGAACTTATAACCCGGCTTGGTCGGTACGGGCAGCTTGCCGTCCTCGCCGGTCCAACCGTCCGGGATGGTCACGTCGCCGTCCACATCGAACGTCGTCGGCAGCTTCGTCCAATGCGCGGTCAGCTTCTTGCCCGCGGCATCCTTCAACGTGG
>NZ_JAAIIJ010000014.1 GCF_012932445.1 Bifidobacterium panos | reverse complement strand
CGTCCTCGCCGGTCCAACCGTCCGGGATGGTCACGTCGCCGTCCACATCGAACGTCGTCGGCAGCTTCGTCCAATGCGCGGTCAGCTTCTTGCCCGCGGCATCCTTCAACGTGGTGACCCTGTTGCCGTCCTCGTCATACCAGCCATCGAAACGGTAGCCGGGCCTGGTCGGGGTGGGCAGGTCGCCGTCCTCACCCGTCCAATCCGACGGCAGGGTGCCGCCCTGGGGGTCGAACGCGTCGTCGATCTTGGTCCAGTGGGCGGTCAGCTTCTTGCCGATCGCATCCTTCACCGTGGTCACCAGGTTGCCGTCCTCGTCATACCAGCCATCGAACTTATAGCCCGGCAGAGTCGGGGTGGGAAGCTCGCCGTCCGCGCCGGTCCAGTCCTTGGGCAGGGTGCCGTCGCCGGGGTCGAACGCGTCGTCGATCTTGGTCCACTTGGCGGTCAGGTTCTTGCCCACCGCGTCCTTCAGGGTGGTCACCTGGTTGCCGTCCTCGTCAAACCAGCCGTCGAACTTATAGCCCGGCCTGGTGGGGATGGGCAGCTGGCCGTCGGCGCCGGTCCAGTCGGACGGGATCGTGCCGCCGTCCGGGTTCAACCCGTCCGTGCTCGCGTTCTTCGTCCACTTGGCGGTCAGGGTCTTGTCGCCGGTGTCGGAGGCGCTGATGCCGGACACGAGGTTGCCCTTCTGGTCGGCCCAGCCGGCGAACGTGTAACCCTCGCGGGTCGGGTTCTTCAGGCTGGCGACACCCACGCCATACGTGTACGAGGTGGGGTTCTTCGGGTCCGAACCGCCGTCGAGCTTGTACGTCAGCTTGTAGGTGTTGGCCTTCCAGGTGGCGTTGACCTGCAACAGGGACTGGTCGAACGTGCCCGACACGTTGCGGTCCCAGCCGGTGAACGTGTAGCCGGTGCGCGTCGGGTTCGCGGGGGTGTCGTACTTGCTGCCGATCGTGCCGGTGAGGACCTTGGACGCGCTGCCGTCCTTATCCTGGCCGCCGTTGTAGGCGAACACGACCACGCCGGGGGCGAGGGGCTTGTACTGCGCGGTGAACGTCACGTCGCCCGCCGGCATGACCAGGCTCGCCAACTGCGCGGTGGTGACCAGGCCGAGCTTGTCGGACTGCCAGCCGATGAACTCGTAACCCTGCTCCACCGTGACGTTCGGCGCGGTGACGCCCGCGTCCTTCAGGTTCGCGTTCGTGGCCACCTCGTAACCCGTGGTGCCCGACAGCGAACCGTGATCGCCCGCGACGAACGCCAGCTTGTTCCTGGCCTCGGTCCACTTGGCGTTGACCACCAGCGTCGTCTCGTCGAACGTACCGGACACCGGCGCGTCCCACCCGTCGAACGTCCAGCCCTCGCGCGTCGGATCGGCGGGGGTCTCGTACTTGGTGTTCAACGGGCCGGACACCTTCGCGGACGACTCGTTGTTCGCGTTGTGGCCGCCGTTGAAGTTGAACACCACCGTGCCGGTCGGGTTCGCGTTCCACACGGCCGTCATGGTCACGTCATGGGCGGGCATGACCAGGCTGGCCAGCTGGTCCGAGGCGACCAGGCCGAACTCGTCGGACTGCCAGCCCGCGAACGAATAACCCGCGTTCGGCGTGGCCGACGGGGCGGTCACGCCGGCCAGTTTCGCGTCCGTGTCCACCTGATAGGACAGGCTGCCCGAAATCTGGCCGTTGTTCTCGCCACGCTCGAACGACAACGTGTTGGACTTCGCGGTCCACTGGGCCGTGTACAGGACCGTCGTGTCCGTGTCGAACGTCTTGGTCGGCTCCTTGTCGTCCGCGTCCACCCACTTGACGAAGTCGTAGCCGTCGCGCTCCGGCTTGTCCGGCGTGGTGTACGCGGTGCCCTTCGTGCCCGTCAGGGTCACGACCGGCTCCGTGCCGACCAGGCCGCCGTTCGCGTTGAACACCACCTTCGCGCCGTCGTTCTTCTCGTACAACGCCGTGAACGTGACCTGCTGCGCCTTGCCGCCGTCAACGCCCGTCACCACGTACTTGTCCTTCACGCCGTCGGCCGCGTAGACCTTCTGGTCCGCGTCGCACTTCCAGCCGACGAACGTCCAGCCGTCCACAGGCTTCGCGGTCGGCTCGCCCGACACCTTGTCGCCCGAGTTGACCTTGTACTCCGTGGTGCCCTGCAGCGTGCCGTGATCGCCCTTGTCGAACGTGACCGTGTTCTCCACCACGTTCCACTTGGCCGTGTACATCACCGACTCGTACTTCAACGACGGGGTCTCGTCCCACTTATCGAACGTGTAGCCCGTGCGCGTCGGCGTGGGCACGTCGGCCTCGGCATACGACTTGCCCGCCTGGCCGCTCAATGTGCCGGACGTCTCGTTGCCGACCCTGCCGCCGTTGTAGTTGAAATACACCTGCACGTCGTCCAAATCCACGTACTCCGCGGTGAACGTGACCGTCTTGGCCTTGTCGCCGGTGTTCGCGCCCGTCACGACGTACTTGTCGACGCTGTCGTGCGAGTACAGCCTGCCGTCCTCGTCGCACCGCCAACCCGTGAACCGATACCCGTCATTCGCCTTCGGCTCGTCCGGCTTGCCACTCACGGCACTGCCGGTCTTCACCTTCCCGTACTGCGTGGTGCCCGACAGGGTGCCGCGCTCGTCCGTGACGAACGTGACCGTGTTCTCGTTCGCGGTCCACCGCGCGATATACGACGCGTTCTCGTACTTGCCCGACGGATCGGTGTCCCAACCCGCGAACGTGTAGCCGTCACGCGTCGGAACCTCCGCGGCCTTCGCCTTGTCGGCGTCCGAGTACGCGGTGTTCTCCTTGCCGGACAACTGCACGGACGAATCGCCCGCCGCGTTATGGCCGCCGTTGTAGTTCAGCGTGGCGGTCACCGCGCCCAACTCCTGATACACCGCCTCGAACGACAGACCAGGCTCGGCCAGCACGTCCCCGATCTGCGACGGCTGGTACGACGCGCCCGCCTTGCCATTCACGTAGGACTGCCAGTACAGGAACTTCCAACCAGCCTCGGCATCCACCGACGGCTCCGCATACGACTCCCTGGAAGTGTCCATCCTCTGGCCGGTCGCCACGTTCAGCGTCTCATGCGCCTTCTTGTCCAGCGTGCCGTGGTCCTTCACGTAGAACCTGACCGCGTTGTTGCCCGCCTTCCACTGGGCCGTGTACACCGCATCCGTCGTCAACGTCACCGTCTTGTCGGTCGACTCCAGGTCGCCCGCGGACGAGGGAACCGCCTTCCAACCATCCAACGTGTAACCGCTACGGGTCGGCTGAGGCACCGCCTGCGTGGTGTTCTGCCTCTCCGTGACCTCCGAGGAGGTGTTGCCGGCCAAAGTGCCGCCGTTGTAGTCGAACGTCACCGTCACCTCGGGCAGATCCTCGCACACCGCCGTGAACGTCATGCCCGGCCTGGACAACAAACCGGCGATCTGATCCGGCTGATACGTCACGCCGTTGCACTTCCAACCCTTGAACACCTTGCCCGCAACCGGCGTCACCACCGGACCGGTCTCCGTGGGATAACCCTCGGCATCGCCCAACGCGCTGCCCGTCGGCACCTCCAACGTGGACGCGCCAGCGGTCTGCGTGCCGTCACCGTCCTCCACGATGAACTTGATCTCGTTGGACGTCGCGTTCCACTGGGCCGTATACACCGTCACGCCCTCCACGAACGTGCCGGACGGAGCCTTGCCGGCCGAATCCTGCCAGCCGCCGAACGTGTAGCCGTCACGCGACATAACCTCATCGGCAGGCACATCAGCGGCGTACGACTCGCCAGCCAGGCCCGTGAGAACCGTGCTGTCGTCCTTCTTGTCGATCTGGCCGCCATTCGGATTGAACACCACCGTCGCGCCGGCGTTCGCCACATACTCCGCGGTGAACGTGACCTTCTTGTTCTTCTCGTCAAGGCCCTTCACGACATAATCCTTCACGTCCTTGGACGCGTACAGCTTGTTGTCCTCACTGCACCGCCAACCCGAGAACGTCCAACCCGCATCATCCGTCACCGACGGAGGCGCCGTGAACTGCGCCTTGGAAGCATCCACACCGGTGCCCACCTTCGCGTCAGTGCTCACCGCATACGACGTCACAGCACCAGCGGCAATCGTACCGTGATCACCCTCATCGAACGTGACCGTGTTCTCGTTCGCCGTCCACACGGCCGTGAACGTCGCAGCAGCCGTAAACGTGGCTTCATCCGGCGTCACGTCCTTAGACGACGACTGCCACGTCTTGTCCGCGTCCAACGTGTAACCCGTGCGCGTCAGCTTCAACTTGTCCGGCATGTCAGCCGCATACGAAGTGCCCTGCGCGCCCGTCAACGACTTAAACGACGCCTTGGACTCATCACCAGCCAACGTACCGCCGTTATAATCGAACACCACCGTCACATCAGGCAACGCCTCGAACACCGCGTCGAACGTCGTCTTGGACTTCACGGTCTGGGTCGCCATCTCGGCCGGCGAATACACCGGCAAATCCTCAGCATCCTCATCGGACTCGGCTTGCTGGCGCCAGCCCAGGAACTTCCAACCAGCCTTCGGCGTCACAGTCGGATCCTTCACATACGCCTTGTCCTCGTCCTCGCTCAACGGCGCACCCGTCTTCACCTTCAACGGACTGGTCACGGTCCCATCGTCCAGCGAACCCTTCGCCGCGTCCACCGAGAACGACACCTCGTTCACCCTGGGCGCGTAATAGACGAACACCTTCGTCGAACCATCGGCCGCGACCGTCACCGGGGTATTGATGCTGTCGACCTCGAAACCCTCGTACTCACCAGTCAACGGCATCGTCACAACATCATCAGCAGTAATCTCACTGCCAATCTTGACGGGATCCATCGGGACCGAATCGGAAGGCGTCAAAGGAGTCGAACCATCCACATTCAACCGATAATGCTCCACCGTATACGACGCCTTATCCGTCCAATGCGCAGTCAACGTCAGATTCTCACCCAGCATCACATCAGTGTTGAAATCCCACTGCTGCTCCTCGCCCTGATCATCCGTGTAATACCAGCCCACCAGCGCATGACCCTCATACGCCGGAGCCGTAGGAGCCGAGAACTTACTACCCTTGTACACGCTCTTCGACTCAGGCGCAACAACACCAGCATCAGCAGCCTCAGTACCCACACTGAACGTCACCTCATAGCGATCCTCATTCGGATTCGCACCAGTCGCAGCAACAGCACGAGACTCCATAGTCGCATTCAACAAATTCTTCGCAAACTGAGCAGTATAAGTGAGGTTTGTGCCGCCGTCACGACCATTCCACAGACCTTGCCAGATGTCTCCGTCGGACATGACCGTGACATTACCCCACGCAGTCCCACCATCCTCAGAGGAACCAGCCTGCAAATCAACACACAACGCATACTCCGTACCCGACACCACGGAAGTGAAAACAGCATTGGCCTTACTGACGTCATAGCTGATAGGACTCGCTTGGTACACTTTCCACGTATCCGCTAGGTCATTCGTCAGATCCGTCGCCGTCAACGAATCTTTCCTGCTGGTTACAACGCTATCATTAGGAATCATGGGCTTGTTCAGCACCTCGAATCCGGTGCCCAAATCCCCCGCCAACTCCGAAGCTGACGCGTTGTCCACGGAGAAGTTCGTGTCCTCGCATTGGATGAAGATACGCCCGCCCTTGTCCAGATACGCCGTCAAGACATCGATCTCGTCCTGCGTGTAATATTTGCCGCTCACCTGCGTCTGGCTCGGCTCGATGTAAATGAAATCAAACTGGTCAAGAGACAAACCGTTCAACTCGGAAGCACCAACAAAAGTCTGCCTCACGGTCTTAGTACCCTTAATCATGGTGATATCACCAATACCATAGAACCTGTTCTTGGTCACATCCCAATTACTATCCTGCCGAGCAATCAACTGCGACTCATCGTAGCTCTTACCGAACCAACCGTTTGGCGACCAGTATAGGATTTTCGCGTTCGCGTTGCGCAGGATGACCTGGTTGTTCGCCACCACTGTCGTCAGGCTGCTGTCGTCCGCGGTGATTCTGCCGGCAGCCAGGTCGGTGTCCTGGACTGTGTAGGTGCGGCTGGCGATCATTGAGACTGGACTTTCAAGCGTGCCGGCGTAGGACAGGCCGATCGGATTAACCGGTTCGGCGTTCAAACGCACGGTCGCGCTCTCCGCGACCACCAGGTTACGGGCGTCGCCCTGCGCGGTGGTGTTGCGCGTGATCGACGGGGCGGAGGGACTGGCCTCGGTGTCGGAACCCAAGTCCAGGGTGCCGCCCTTGGCGACGGACACCGCACCCTCGCTGCCGACGGTGTTGTTCTGGATCGTGACCCCGTCCAACACCAAATGACCATTCTCCGCAACACTGAACAACGGGCTACCCGACGTGCCACCCGTCAGAGAACCCGAACCCGTGACGATCAACGTCTTGCCGTCAGGCACAGTCAACGTCGCGCCCGGGATTTCGTTCTTGGACACCGTGTACGTGACCGTATCCGCCGTAGTCAACGCGCTCAGCGCGTCGGCCCATGAGGACACCGACACCGAGCCTGCGGCCCAGGCGCCGGGCACGGCCATCGCCAGCACCACCAGCGCCGACACTATGGCCGACACCATGGCCGCCAGCCAACGCGGCAACCCGCGCCCCATGCCGGTTTGAGATGAAAATCTCACCATAAGAAACTCCTAAAATTTCTTTTTCTTCTACCAAACCCTCCCCCAACACAAAACGACGCATTCCCGCACGCGGAAACCCGCGCGCAAAGACGCCTTCCCGTTCGGGGGAGGAGGAAACCCCACGCACACCGGCCAACCGAACCATCCGGCCGTCCCGGAAGAACGGGGGTCACCAATAGCCTCGAAAACTACCCCCCCCCAGGACAAAACTGACCCCCTACAGCACACTCCAACCACCGTCAAACCAGCCGCCCAAAACCCCTTGCAATCCCGCGGAAAAACAGGCTTCAAACCAAAGCCCATCCCACTCAAAACACACACCCGCAACACAACCAAGGGGGCAATCATTCCCCCGAGTCAACGCACCGGCTACGGCCCAATGACTTAGGCGGATGTTGCTGTGTGAGACGTAAGACTTGGCCTACCGGCCCGGAGGGTGTCGAACACGGCAACATCCGCCGCCAGACACCGCAATAGCCAAGCAACACAGGAATCCAAAAACAGAACGACGAAACGCACACTGAGAACGAAATGGCGGGGACACACACTGAGAACAGCAAAAACAGGCACTGCGACTCAAGACAGACCGAGAACGATAACAACGGACACTGTGACCTCAAGCACACAGGAAACGAGTTCGCCGCGTCGGCACGGGTCTACAGAGGACACGGGAATGATCTATTACCGCAAAATGACGCCGTCCGTTGATATCGAAACGAACAGCCCACTGGGCTGTTCGTCCGGGGTGTCGAACACGGCAACATCCGCCGCCAAACACCGCAATAGCCAAACAACACGCAAACCAAAGCGGAACAGCAAAACGCACACTGAGAACGAAATGGCGATATGCAAACAAGTGGCGATATGCACACTGAGAACGGGAACGATGGGCACTGCGATTTGAGATAGACCGAGAATATAGCAACGGACACTGCGACTCAAACACGCAGGGAACGACTTCGCTGCATCGGCGTGGGGCTACAGAGGACACGGGACGGACTACCACCGCAAAATGACGCTGCCCGTTGAAGGCGAAACGAAGAACCCACCGGGTTCTTCGTCCACTGGGCTCTTCGTTGTTTAAATGTCGTAGCGCCAGGATTTGTCGGTGATCACTCGCGCCATGGCGAGGCCGAAGCTCAGGAGCACATGAACGGGCTGCTCATGGAACTGACCGGAACCGACAACATGGAGGACGCACACATGGCGTTCGTCGGACGATGGCACTTTATCGCGAGCAATGATTCTTATGCTCTCTCCCGAAGGACAAAGGGGTGCCATCAGGCTGCTGATAGGAGTATGCGGCTGGAACGGCTCGCCATCGCCTTTGGCTATATCAATCTTCCCGATCTGGCCGACCCACCCATAGACATCCTGGAGCAGGTGAGGGCGCGGGGCAGTTGCCTGTTGAGATTTGGAATACAAGAGGTTGCGCTGCCGTTCGACGGGGCGGCATTCGGTTCGAGCAAGACGGGATATGGGACACTCGGTGAAGACACGGTCGACAACGGTGGCGGTGGAGAGTATTATTACATGAGGGGGCGCTCCGCCACTATTGCAGAGGTTCGGGCCGCCGCCATCGTTCTCTCAGGAATCGGATATACCGGTCGAAACATCGGAGGGAACAAGGCGCCGGCCCGTATATCTCCACCAGAAAAGGCCGGAAGGCAGATGATCAGTATGCCCCAAATACAGTCTATCCGCCGTATGAGGATGAACGGCGAATCAGTGGCGTCGATAGCGCGCAAATACCTCAGAATAGACGACCTGTCCGAGAGACTGCCCGTCAGGAGATGGATTGGCAACGGTTCGTCAGGCTGGCCACCCAACCAATATCCGGCAGAACGACAGCGGTGACGAATTCACGACACACTGCGCGAAAAGCTGTATGCAAAAGCAAAGACATGTTGACCTTGACATGTTGTGAAGGTTTAGTCTCACGTAATGTGAATGACATGAACGAACGCGATATAAAGCGTCTGCTGGCATTAGCGGCGTCCTCGCTACCCCCAGCAGGGCTGTCGGTCGGCGAGGTGTCGCAACAATTCGGCGTGAGCACGCGAATGCTACGACACTGGGACAAAAGCGGACTGATCCGCCCTGTCCGCGTGGCCAACGGATACCGGTCGTACATGCCGGAAGACATCGCGCGCCTGAAGCGCGTGCTACTCTACCGCGAGTTGGGGGTGACATCCACACGAATCAGCCAACTGTTGGACGCGCCCGCGTCCGGGGTGTTGGAGGATCTGGAGAAACAACGGCTGATTCTCATCGAGCGCATTGCCCGTCTGGAGCAAGCGTTGCACGATGCGGACCGACTGATCGATCTCGCAAGGAAAGGAGAAGACGCCATGATAGACAACCAGTGGCACAGCGAGGCGAAAGAACGTTGGCAGGACAGCCAGCAGTGGATGGAGTCCGTCGAATACCAAGCGACCAACGACGATAACCAGCGCGAAAAGGACATGCAGCATATGGAAGATGTCGAAGAACGCCTGGCACAGGCCAAGCGCGACGGCGTGACGCCCGGCTCGCCAGAGGCGAACGCGCTGGCCGAAGAGCACAGGGACTCGCTAGTGTGGTATCACGTGACCCTTCCCATGCACGTGTGCCTGGCGCGTATGTACGAGCAGGACGAACGCTTCCGCAAGCATTATGACCAGCGGGAACCTGGGCTGACCGCATGGCTGCGGCAGGTCATCGAAGCGAACGCCCGCACCCAAGGCATCGACCCCGACGCCGCCACATGGCAGTGAATACGACGGCGGCCATCAAGCGTTATCGATATCGCGTTTGATGGTCACGGGACGATACCCGTGCTCCAACAGCACATCGATTCCTCCTCGCCCAACCGCATGCGACGAGGCTGCGCTGCTGCTATCTCGCTTACGTGTGGCACTCAATCGCGGACAACGCAAGTATAATTGCCGAAGTCGCAACGGTCATACCTGCGATATCGGGAAAATGCTGCCACACGTAAGCGAGATAGCTGCGAAATGGGCCGCTTGACGATTTAGATGGGGCGCGCAAATGATGCCCGCCAAAGGCGGGGGACGAATTTGAGACATTGCCGAGATTTGGACTGGGGTGTAGAGAGCGGCCCTTGGCCGCACTAGTTGCTGCTGAGCCTACAAACAGCCCACTGGGCTGTTTGCTTAACGGCTCAGTGGGGCACAACAAAAATCCCCGCCAACGGCGGGGATTTAGTTGTGCCCCCCCAGGGATTCGAACCCTGAACCCACGACTTAAAAGGACGCTGCTCTAACCGTTGAGCTAGAGGGGCAACAGCTAGACATCATAACATCGAAACCTGCCGACACGCCAGTGGCGCGAGCCGACTGCGTCGACCGCGCCAGCCCGCCGATTACATAGGACCAAGCCGGCAGCAAGCACGCAGCGTCTGGAAACGGGTCAGTTGAAACCAATGAAATACTTGGCGACGGTGTATCCATGGCGGATGATGAACCGCCCGGCCGACCCCGGCAGATTCAGCGCAACCGACATGGGCCGCTTGCGCACATCATGATAAATGGACGGCGAATACGCCTCGATGTCAGCCCACATCTGCCGCTTCTTGGCATAATTGGCGGGGTCACGCGACAGAATCATGAACACGCTCGCCACCGAACTTTCAATCGCCAAAAAGTGGATCATATAGCGGTACAGCCCGTCCGGCACGGTTCCGCGCTCCGGCGTCGCCTCAACCATGCGCTGGTTGACGAGCCGCAGCTGGTCGACGCGCTTGACCATCACCTGCGTCTGCACGCTCTGCCCCTCGCGCCCGATGAAATAGTGGTAGAACGGCGTGTCCAGATATTTGATCGTTTTCACCCACGGGAACGGCTGGTAGGCGTAAATAAAGTCGACATAGAACGTATGCTCCGGCAACTGCATGCCCGAAGCGCGCACCACCTCGGTGCGGAACACCAGCGCATGCATGAGAATGTATTCCGCCAGCCCGAAATGCCCCAGATCATCCCAACCGAGGCGCTCGCCGGCCTTCATCGCATGGCGGAAATTCACCACATGCTTGGTGCGCTTGTCCACCTTGTCATACACATAATTCGTCACCAGCATGTCGATCGGGTCGTCGCCACCCACCTCGGCACGAAGCGTGGCCATCACCAGCTCAAGCGACTCCGGCCCCACCCAATCGTCGGCGTCCACGACCTTCACATAGGCACCGCAAGCCGCCGCAATCCCCGTGTTCACCGCGCCGCCGTGGCCCTTGTTCTCCTGATGGATGGCGCGCACGATGCCGGGATGCCGATGTTCTAGCTCCTGCGCATGCGCGAGAGTGCCGTCCTTGGAGCCGTCATCCACAATCAGCACTTCAATGTCCGAGGTGTCACGCGCGGCGAGCAACGAACTTACGCAACGCTCGAGATAGGACTGCATATTGTATGCGGGAATCACGAACGTGATCGTTTTTGCCGGTTGAGCCATTGGTGTCCGTCCTATAGTCCTATTCATTCAGGCGATGGTTCGCTGTTCCACGGTAGCACTTTCTGCGGTTGGCCGGGGGCTTCCTTATATAATCTGCGTCACAGTGCACCGTCGTCGCTCTGGTTGGCACTGTCGGATGCACCCGCGCCTTTATCATCCACCGCGCCATGGGACGGCTCCTTATTCGTCCGCGCTGCGTTTTTCTTCGCTTTCGCGCTTTCGAACAGCAGTTGCGGCTTGGAGTCGAGACGGCTCAGCCCATGCCACGCCAAATCGACCAAATAGGCGGCCAACTGCTCCTTGCTCACCTTCGGCCGATCGGCCCAATACTGCCCGGTGAACACTGTCATGCCCACGAGCATCTGCGCATAGTACGGCACGCCCTTGGCCGACAGCTTCTGCCGCTTGAACGTGGCGGTGAGCAAATCCTCGACGCGCAGGGAAATGTCGCCCAGCAACGAGCTAAACGAGCCGGACGGGTCGGCGGTCGGCGAATCGCGCACCAATACCTGAAACCCTTCCGCGTTCTGCTCGATATAGGTAAGCAATGCCAGCGCGGCGCGTTCGACGATCTGGCGCGGGTGCGCATCCGGATCCGACAGCGCATCGGTCAGCGCGTTGGTCATCGACTGCATCTCACGGTCCACAATCACCGCGTACAGGCCTTCCTTGCCGCCGAAATGCTCGTAGACAATCGGCTTGGAAACCTTGGCGTGCGCCGCGATCTCCTCCACGCTCACCGCCTCGAAGCCCTTGGATGCGAACAGCGAACGGCCCACTTCGATGAGCTGCTTGCGTCGCTGCAAGGACGACATTCTCGATGCATTGGCCATATCTTCAAGTGTTTCACGTCCACTGGATAGCGGATGCGATGCATGGGCGACGACATGGGATTGAAGGTTCGGGGCATCGGTAGACTTGGGGGTTATGGATTTGAATATTGTGCTGGCCGTTATCGGCGTTGTGGTGTTGGCTATTGCGATTGTCGCGTTGGGCGTGTGGCTGTCGAAGTCGCGCAAGAGGGATCTGGATAAGGCGCTGGGCGGCGTTGAAGCCAAGAGTGCCAAGGATTCCGATGACACCGGATCCGCGCGTCCCGCCGGCGAAACCACAGAAGCGTCTTTGCCTACCGAAACAACGGCAGCGCCGGCCACACCGGACACCCCAGTCACTCCGGCCGCCGAGGTTGCCAAGCCCGCCGAATCCCCCGAATCGGTCGGCTCGCGCCTGACGCGCCTGAAATCGAAACTCGCCGGCAGCGCCAACCCGTTCGGCAAGGCGCTGTTCAATATCCTCGCCAAAGACAACCTCGCCGAATCCGACTGGGAGGATGTCGAAGACACGCTGTTGCTCGCCGATGTCGG
The DNA here is from genome assembly GCF_012932445.1 of Bifidobacterium panos. Taxonomy (GTDB): domain Bacteria; phylum Actinomycetota; class Actinomycetes; order Actinomycetales; family Bifidobacteriaceae; genus Bifidobacterium; species Bifidobacterium panos. The sequence continues at coordinate 46,574 of NZ_JAAIIJ010000014.1, read as the reverse complement.
CGCCGAGGCCAGCGAACAGTTGGTGAACGAGCTCAAAACCGATGCCCGCGTCACCGGCACCGCCGACCCGGCCGAAGTGCGCGAGGCACTCAAAGACAAGCTGCTCGACTTGGTGGGACGCGACGCCGACCGCCGCCTGAACGCGAACAAAGAGGGCGCGGCCAAGCCCAGCGTCATCATCATGGTGGGCGTCAACGGCACCGGCAAAACCACCACCGCCGGCAAACTCGCGCGCCTGTTCGTCGCCGAGGGCAAGAACGTGGTGATGGGCGCGGCCGACACCTTCCGCGCCGCCGCCGCCGATCAGCTCGAAACCTGGGGGGCGCGCGTCAACGTGCCCGTCGTGCGCTCCGACAAGGACGGCGCCGACCCGGCCTCCGTCGCTTTCGAGGCCAGCGCCCGCGCCAAGGACGAAAACGCCGACGTGCTCATCGTCGACACCGCGGGTCGTTTGCAGAACAAGTCCAATCTGATGGACGAGCTGGGCAAGATTCGCCGCGTCATCGAAAAAAATCTGCCTGTTGACGAGGTGCTGCTGGTGCTCGACGCCACCACCGGCCAGAACGGCATGGCCCAGGCCAAGGTGTTCGCCGAGGCGATCGGCATCACCGGCGTGGTGCTCTCCAAGCTCGACGGTTCGGCCAAGGGCGGCATCGTCATCTCCGTGCAAAAGGAGCTCGGCGTGCCGGTCAAACTCGTCGGCCTCGGCGAAGGCCCGGACGACCTCGCCCCATTCGACCCCGAGGATTTCGTCGACGGCATTCTCGCCTAGAAGCTCGCGTAACATTCCCGTCGATTACGTTTCCCCGTTTTCCCGTGGCAAAATCCCCCGGAAAAGCGGGGAAACTGCGTAAAGGAGCGCAAAGCGGGCGCAACCATCCATTTAACAAGCGCGTAACTTGTCGTAACGTTGCCAAAACGAGCGCGGAGTTCACTGTCGAACCGTTAGCCCTCCACAAGGTGGGTTTCATGCAAGGCCCCTTGGTTCCAACCGAGCCGCGGTGGGGCATCAAAACATAGAGAGGGAGGTAGACATGGATTCCGGAAATACCGCATGGATATTGACTTCCGCGTCCTTAGTGTTCCTCATGACGCCTGGTGTGGCGTTTTTCTACGGAGGCATGGTTCGCGCAAAGGCCGTGCTGAACATGATGATCATGGAGGCGGCCGCGCTGTCCGTCACTATGGTGATTTGGGTGTTCTGGGGCTGGTCGATTGCTTACGCCGGCAACTCCATTGGAGGTGTCTTCGGTGATCCCGCCTCCGGCTTCCTGCTGAAAGACTCCATGGTTGCCGAGGACGGCGTGTTCACCTCCACCGGCCTGAACGGCAACAATTACCCTGTCAGCGTCGATGTCGCCTTCCAAGCCGCCTTCGCCATGATCACCGTCGCTCTGATCTGCGGCGCCATCGCCGAGCGCGTGAAGTACAGCACGTGGATGATTTTCGTGGCTCTGTGGCTCACCTTCGATTACGCCCCGATGGCCCACATGGTGTGGAACGGCGGTCTGCTCTCCGCAGACGGCGCGATTTCCCAGGCCATCGGCGCTTCCGCCCACGACTTTGCAGGCGGCACAGTGGTGCATATCAACGCCGCAGTCGCCGCGATGGTCATCGTGCTCATCATCGGCAACCGCAAGGGCTTCGGCACGCAGCCGTTCCGTCCGCACAATGTTCCGTTCGTCATGCTCGGTGCGTTCCTGCTGTGGTTCGGCTGGTTCGGTTTCAACGCCGGTTCCGCCTTCGCCGCGAACGGCACCGCCGGCTATGCCTGGGTGTCCACTTCCGCCGCCACCGCCGCCGCAATGCTGGCTTGGGGCTTCACCGAGAAGATTCGCACCGGCCACTACACCGCGATGGGTGCCGCTTCGGGCATCGTCGCCGGTTTGGTCGCCATCACCCCGGCCGCCGATGTGGTTTCCCCGCTGTGGGCCATGGTGCTCGGCGCCATCGCCGGTGTGCTGTGCTGCCTCGCTTGCGGCCTGAAGTTCAAGTTTGGCTATGACGACTCGCTCGATGTCGTCGGCGTGCATGGCGTTGGTGGTTTCACCGGCACCCTGCTCATCGGCCTGTTCGGTGAGGGCACGGGCCTGTTGGCCGGGGGCGATTGGCGTCAGCTGGTTGTGCAGCTGCTCGTCGCGCTGGTGGCCATCGTTTGGTCCGCCGTGATTACGGGCATCATCGCCTTCGCGCTTGAGAAGACCATTGGTTGGCGCGTCACCGAAGCCCAAGAGGTCGGCGGCATCGACTTGGCCGACCAGGGCGAGCGCGCCTATGATTTCGCTGGCACTGCCAGCTCCGTCCTGAAGGAGGTGAAGTGAGATGAAGCTCATTACCGCTATCATCCAGCCGCACAAACTTGACGATGTCAAGGAGTCTCTCGCGGCGGCCGGCGTGCACGGCCTGACGGTGTCCGAGGCGAACGGCTACGGCCGCCAGCGCGGGCACACCGAGGTCTACCGCGGCGCCGAATACACCGTCGACCTGATTCCGAAGATCCGCGTCGAGGTGCTTGCCGACGATGCCGATACCGAAACGCTGGTTGACGTGATCGTCAAGGCCGCCGGCACCGGCACCATCGGTGACGGCAAGGTCTGGGTCGCCCCGCTTGATTCCGTGACCCGCGTGCGCACCGGCGAATCCGGTTCCGCCGCTATCTGACAAATGCCCAGCCCCTTAAAGGGTTGGGCCATCAATAGACACGAATCCCCGCATGTGCGCCTTTCGCCTCATGCGGGGATTTCGCTACGAGGGGTGTTGGGACGACACCATGTTTTCTGTCATGGTGGGTGAAGTGAACAGACGATAGCCCATGCCACCTTGCGACGAGCCGCAGTCATACCTTTGCCATTTCGGGCGAGCGGTCACGCCCCCATGGATTTTTCGCATCTGCGTAAAGAATAAAGGTCAAAGGATTGCGCGAACGGCAGACAAGGCAGCGAGTCGGCTGATGAGATATGAAAGACGGTGACAACCAAATGACCAACGCAATGGAGGGTCTGAAGCAGCGATTTATGGAGCTGAGCCAACCGGACGCGGACGGCGTGTATCGCGACGGGGCGAGCAAACGCAAGATGCGCACGGAACTCGCCATGTCGTGTCTGAAGAGGCTGTGGAACGAGGCGTGCGAAAGCGTGTCCTTTGAAGTCCCCTCGTGTGGCATCGGCCTGGCTGCTGTCGGCTCGTTGGCGCGCGGGCAGATCGGCCCCAGTTCGGATCTTGATTTGGTGCTCATCTACGACAATCATGTGCTGGATGATTCGCGTCTGAACGAATTGGCGAACAAGCTGTGGTATCCGCTGTGGGATTCCGGTCTCGATCTCGATCACTCGGTGCGCACGCGAGCGCAGTGCGAGGCCGTCACCGACCATGATCTGCCGGCTGCGATGGGTTGGCTTGATGTGGCACCCGTGGCGGGCGACACCTCTTTGATCGAAGACACCGCCGATTCGATTCTGAAACGTTGGCGGAAAGCGGCGCGCAAACGTCTGCCCGAACTGCTTGATTCCGCCCGGTCGCGGCTGGACGAGTTCGGCCGCCTGCAATACCTGAACCAGCCGAACATCAAAGAGGCGCGCGGCGGTTTGCGTGATTCGGTGCTGGTGGCCGCGCTGGCGGCGTCGTGGCTGGCCGACCGTCCGCATGGCACTTATGACGAGGCGGTGGAGCGTCTGCTCGACGTGCGCGACTGCATCCATTTGGCGGCCAATAAGGACACCAATCTGTTGCTGTCCGCCTATCAGGACAAGGCCGCGGCGATGCTTGGCCTGGCGGACCCGACATTGCCCGCCGGTGGCGAGCGCGAGGCCAAGTCGATTGACGATTTGCAGACGCTGTTGGCGCGCATCGGGCGCCAGATAGCGTTTTCCCTCGATTCCACGGCATCGCGCGCCAAGCATTCACTGACACACGAAAAGCCGCGTTTCGCCTTCTTCCAGCTGGCCCGGCCGCGCTCACGCGGTCAGCGCGAGGCACCCACGTTCGAACTCGTGGCCCCCGGCGTGGCCGAGCATGAGGGTGAAATCGTGCTCGCCCCCGATTGCGACCCCACGGCCGATGCCACGTTGGCGTTGCGCGTGGCCGTGGCCGCGGGCGAGAAGGGACAGCCGATCAACCCCGGCACGTTGAACAATCTGCGCCACTGTCCCATCCACAGCAATCAATGGAACCAGGAATCGCGCGACCTGTTCGTGCGTTTGCTCGCGTGCGGGCCGAATCTGATGCGCGTGTGGGAAGAGATGGATTTCGCTGACATTCCGGGGCGTTGGATGCCGGAATGGCTGGCCGTGCGCAACCGCCCTTCGGCTTCGGCGGCGCATCGCTACACCATCGACCGTCACATGGTGGAGGTGGTCTCCCGGCTCGGGCGGGACGACGGCGGGGCCTCGTCGTTGCGGCGGACGGCGCAATACGACGAGGAACATTATCATGCGCTGCTGCTGGCCGGCATTCTGCATGACATCGGCAAGCGCCCCGGCGTGCGCGACCATGCCGCCGAGGGGGCGCGTCATGCGTCGGCGATCCTGAAACGCATGGGCTACGATTCCGACATCGTGTGGTGGGTCACCGTGCTCGTGCGTGAGCATCTGACGCTTTCCGATTTCGCGACAGGCAAGAATCCCAACGATCCGACTGTGGGCGAGGAGCTGGCGGGCCGGCTCGACCACGACGCCGTCATGCTCGACATGCTGTATGACCTGACTCGCGCCGACGGCTCGTCGCTGGGGGCCACGTCAGGCGAGGCAATCACCAAGCAATATGGCTGGAGCAAATGGCGCGAGAATCTGGTGCGTCAGATGGTGGTGGCCGCGCGATACCACCTATAAAACCTATAAAACACCTATTAAAAGGGGCCATGCGAGAGTCGCAACCGTGGGGTTTTGCACCAAACGGCCCCGTACCATGTTCCTAGTAAAGCCGCAAATCACCTTTGGGGACATATCGATTTATCCCCAAGTTATACACCGAGTTATCCCCACAGTGTGGATAACTCAGGGGATTAACCACGCCGACACGCCTCAAATGTGGATAACTAATTTTCTTATCCACACACCCGCCCGCGCGCATCGACACGCTGGCAGTAGGTTTTTGCCGTGCTGTAGGTGTATATGGCACTCACCCCATATAGAGAACAGTCGCTTTCGACCGAAGAAATCTATTTTATAGTATGATTATAAAAGTTCTACAATTTATGAGAGAATGTAAAGTATACTTTATATGATAGGGTATATAGAAGCGATATATAAACTATATTAAGTAAAGTTGGCACTATGAACGCTGCAACCGACAGCACCAGCAAAGATTTAAGGCCCCGCCCTCGATACCTGCAACTACTGGTTCAGGCTCAAGACAACGGCATGATCAAAGTCATCACCGGCATGCGCCGTTGCGGCAAATCCACATTGATGGAGCTGTTCAAACAGCACCTCGCAAACAGCGGCACGGCACAGACGCACATCGTCCATATGAACCTTGAGTCATATGAGTTTGCCGACTTCACCGCGCAGCAGCTCCATGAAGCCATTACGCAACGCGCCCCCAAAACGGGCCACTGGTATCTGCTGTTGGACGAGATTCAGCTCGTCGACGGCTGGGAGCGCGTGATCAACGGCCTGCGCGTCGACTGCGACGTGGACATCACCATCACCGGATCGAACGCACACCTGCTGTCCGGCGAGCTGGCAACGCTGCTGTCAGGCCGCACCGTCGACATCAACATGTATCCGCTCTCCTACGCGGAATTTCTGAGCTACACCGGCTGCCAGAACGACGAGCAAACATTCGATCGCTTCGTGCGATACGGCGGCTTGCCTCCGGTGGTCGACCAGGGAACGAATCAACCCCTGGCGAAGACGGTGCTTTCAGGCATCTACGACACGGTGCTCGTGCGCGACGTGACCCGCCACATCCAAGTGCGCGACACCACCGCCCTCAACGACATATCCCGCTATCTCGCCAGCACGGCCGGCTCGTCGGTGAGCGTGACCAATATCGAGCAACGCTTGAAAAGCGCACACCGCAAAACCAGCGGCATCACCGTGGAACGATACATTCAGGGGCTGGTGGACGCCTATCTGTTCCGCCGCGCCAGAAGGCAGGAACTTCGCGGGGGCGAGCTGCTGCAGGGGCTGAGCAAGTATTATCCCGCGGATCTGGGCATTCGGAACATGCTGCTGGGCTTCCCGGACGGCGACTATGGGTTCGCTCTGGAGAACCTCGTCCACAACGAGCTGGTCGGCGCCGGCTACGAGGTGCGCGTCGGGAAAGCCGATTCGTATGAGATCGACTTCGTGGCCGAGCGCATCCGTGGCGATATGACCAGAGAGCGACTGTATGTTCAGGTCAGCGCCAGCGTGATGGAGCCGCAGACGCGAGAACGCGAGCTGCGCGCGTTCCGCAAGCTCACCGGCGAGTCGGGGCGCAAGTTGGTGGTGACTTTGGATCGGCTGGGATTGGGCTTTGTGGACGGCGTGGAGATCGTCAATGCACTTGACTGGCTGCCGACATTGTGACCGTTCGAATGCGGCGGCTTTAAGCTCCTGCGCCCCTCTTATACTGGGGTGCTATGGCTGAAGAACCTTGGGAAGACGGCGCTCGCACGGGCGGGAGCAACTATGTGCGCGGTGCCACCGGCACGCCGGTGAGGGATGCCTTGTTCGACCGCGTGCCGCCGCACGACGACGATGCGGAGATGGCCGTGCTCGGCGGCATGCTGATGAGCAAGGACGCCATCGGCGAAGTCAGCCAGATGATCGACGTCACCGATTTCTATCAGCCCAAGCACCAGACCATCTATGAGGCGATCATCAACCTGTTCTCCGCCTCGCAACCGGTGGATGCGGTGCTGGTGGCCAACGAGCTGCTCAAAAAAGACGATTTGGACAAGGTGGGCGGCCCCGACTATCTGCACTCGTTGGTCGCCTCGGTGCCCACCGCCGCAAATGCCACTTATTACGCCGAAATCGTGCATCAACGCGCGATCCTGCGCAATGTGATCGCCGCCGGCACGAAGATCGCCCAGCTGGGCTATTCAGCCGAAGGCTCGCAGGCCGAGGACGTGGTCAACCTCGCGCAGTCCGAGGTCTACGAGATGTCCGTGGGCAAGGTGCGTCAGGATTACGCCGCCATCGGCCCGGTGGTGCACGACACACTCGACCAGCTCGACAAACTGCAACAGGGCTTGGTCAACAAGGGCGTGCCCACCGGCTTCCGCGACATCGACGAACTCACCCAGGGCCTGCAACCCGGCCAAATGGTCGTCGTCGCAGGCCGCCCGGCCATGGGCAAGTCCACGCTCGGCATCGACTTCGCGCGCGCCGCCGCGCTACATCACAACATGACCTCCATCGTATTCAGCTTGGAAATGAGCAAAGTGGAACTCGCCCAGCGCATCATCTCCGCCGAAACGAACATCCCGCTCGGCGTGCTGCGCCGCGCCGAGGAGATCACGCCCGATCGTTGGAGCACACTGAACAACTTCTGGTCGAAACTTCAGGACGCGCCGCTGTTCATCGACGATTCGCCGAATATGTCGCTGATGGAGATTCGCGCGAAATGCCGCCGCCTGAAGCAGACCAACGATTTGAAGCTCGTGGTGATCGACTACCTGCAGCTGATGTCCTCCGGCAAGCAGGTCGAGAGCCGCCAGCAGGAGGTCTCGGAGTTCTCGCGCGCGCTGAAGCTGCTCGCCAAGGAGCTTGAGGTGCCGGTGGTGGCGTTGAGCCAGCTCAACCGCGGCCCCGAAATGCGCAACGACAAGAAGCCGCAGCTGTCCGACCTGCGTGAATCCGGCTCGATCGAGCAGGATGCCGATGTGGTGTTCCTCGTGCACCGCCCCGATTTCTACGACAAGGAGGATCGCCCCGGCGAGGCCGACATCATCATGGCCAAGCATCGCAACGGCCCCACCGAAACCTTCCATCTGGCCTTCCTTGGCTCCACATCGAAGTTCAAGGACATGCCGCAGGAATACGCCCAGGGGGTGTGATTGCCCATGTTCCTCACCCCGGCCATCGGCAAGCTGGTACGCGCCGCGTTGCGCCTCACCCGGCACGGCGGCAGCGCATTGCCCGGCAAGGTCATCGAGCGCATCGACTCAGGGTTCCTTGCCCGCACGTTGGCGCAACTGCCGCTCGGCGTGGTGCTCGTCTCCGGCACGAACGGCAAAACCACCACCACGCGCATGGTCGCCTCGATGCTTTCCGACTTGGGATTGCGCGTGTTCACCAACCCCACCGGCTCGAATTTCACGCGCGGCGTCGTATCGTCGCTGCTCAGCGAGGTCTCTCTTGGCGGGCGGCTCGATGCCGACATCGCCGTGCTGGAGCTGGACGAGGCCTATGCCGTGCATTTCGTGCGTCAGGTCAAGCCGCGTTACTCCCTGCTGCTGAACGTGATGCGCGACCAGCTCGACCGCTTCGGCGAAATCGACAATACCGCGCGCCTGCTGGGCCATGTGGCCGAGGCGACGAGCGGCACGGTGGTGCTCAACCGCGAGGATCCGCGTATCGCCGCACTCGCCTCGCTGGCACCGAGCGGCACCCAAGTGCGCTATTTCGGCTTGTCCGATTCGCTCAAACGTTTCTTCCCCTCCGACGACGACATGTCCACCACGCTCGATGCGGAACAGATGGGCGGCGCCACTGAAGCGCCTTCAACGGCACGAACCGTATCGGCGGAATCGAACCATAATGCCGACGCCGATGTCACGCTGACGGCGGTGTCAGACCATGCGGCCACTTTTCTGATGGACGGCACCGAACACCACACCTCCGTCAAGCTCGAAGGCGTCTATAACCTCTATAACGCCGCCGCCGCACTCGCGCTGGTGCGTGCGGTGGCCGCCGATGAAAGCGCCGCACAACGCATGCGCTCGGATGCCGCATCACTGATTGCCGCCGTCTCGCGCGTCACGCCCGCGTTCGGGCGAGGCGAAGTGATCGACGTGAACGGCTCGCCGGTCGAGTTGCTGCTGGTCAAGAACCCGATGGGATTCCGGCTCGCGCTCGCCTCGTTCGAGTCGCGGGGGTGCGACACGATGATCGCTATCAACGACGAATACGCCGACGGCCGCGATATGAGCTGGCTGTGGGACGTGGATTTCACTTCGCTGCGCGACACGGGCGTGGCGATGGTGTCCGGCGTGCGCGCGTGGGATATGGCGTTGCGTCTCGGCTACGATCAGGTGCCGGTCGCTTCGGTGGACACCGACCTGCACGCCGCGCTGAGTGCGTTCGTGAACGCCAATCCCGGTACGGCGAAACATATCTATTGCACGTATACGGCCATGCTCAAGGTGCGCGCCGCCTTGGGGCATATCGCCGATGTCCAGGACGCGGGGGTGGGCAGATGAGCAAGGTGATCGACATCGTGTCCCTGTATCCGAAGGACATGAACATCTATGGAGACACGGGCAACGTGCTCGCCGTCACGCGCCGAGCGGGGTTGTATGGTTACGAGCCGCGCATTCACACCGTCAACCAAGGCGACGAATGGCCCGAGCAGGTGGATCTGGTGCTTGGCGGCGGCGGGCAGGACACCGGCCAGAAGAAAATCATCGACGACCTGTTCTCCCGCGCTGATGTGCTGCGTTCGCTTGCCACCGACGGCCTGCCAATGCTGATGATCTGCGGCTTGTATCAGTTGTTCGGCGAGTATTTTGAGACCGTCGATGGCTCCCGGCTTGATGGCATCGGCATTATCGGCGCCTATTCGGTGGGCAGCGACGTGCGCCGCATCGGCAATCTGGTGGAACATTCCGACGAGTTCGGCGACATCATCGGCTATGAGAACCACTCCGGCCAGACCTTCCTACGCGAGGGCACACACCCGCTCGGGCATGTCACCGAAGAGGGACGCGGCAACAATGGCGAGGACCACACCGAGGGCGCGCGCGTGAATAATGTCATCGGCACCTACATGCACGGCTCGTTGTTGCCGAAGAACCCGGCCATCAGCGATTTCCTCATTCGCACCGCAGTCGAACGCCGCTACGGCGCATTCAGCGCGGCAAACCAAACTCCACAGCAGTGCGACGAGCTGAACCACCTCGATCAACTCGCAGCCCAAGCCCGCGCCGTCGCGGCCTCTCGCCCGCGCTGAATACGAAGAAGCCCCGCCTTGCAATACGGGCGGGGCTTCTTCGATGTTTAAGTATTTGTCACTTCTTGTCGGACAGATAGCCCGGAGCGAGCACGAAACGGTGCACAAGCGCGGCCAGCGCGCCACCGACCAGCGGGGCGAGGATGAACAGCCACACCTGAGCAAGCGCTTCGCCGCCAGCCAGCAGAGCCGGGCCAAGCGAACGAGCCGGGTTCACGGAGGTGCCGGTGAACGGCAGACCGACAATCACGACGGCCATCAGCGACAGACCGATCACAAGGCCGGCGATGTTGGCAAATTCGGCCTTGGCGGTCACGCCCAGAATCACCAGCACGAACACGAAAGTGAGCACGACTTCGATGAGAAACGCCGGGCCCACCTGAGTGCCCATAGCAGAAGCCTCGCCATAGCCGTTGGTACCGAGGGAGGCTCTGGAGCCGGTGAAGACAACCAGCATACCCGCGGCGACAATGGCGCCGAGCACCTGAGCCACCACGTAGCCGATGAAGTCAATCACGCTCATGCGGCCGTCGATGAGCATGGCCAGCGACACGGCCGGGTTGAGGTGCGCGCCGGAAACGTTGCCCACGGAGTAGGCGGCGATGATGACGGAGATGCCGAACGCCAGAGCGATCACCACGGAGACGAGGGTCAGGGTCGAACCGCCCAGACCCAGCTCGCCGGCGAGTGTGGTGAAACCGACGACGGTGCCGCAACCGACCAGCACGAGAATCAGCGTGCCGATGAACTCGGCAATATACTTACGAAAATCCATAACAGACCTTTCTTTGGCATACGAGGCGAAACACATGTCGCATTTCGCAATCACCAGCTACACTACCGCCTTTCGGCAAAAAATGGTGAATCATCGGCTGCACTTAATCCCGAGCAAATATGGAAAGGATCAATCCTCGAGCGCGCTGAGATCCACTTCATAAGGCAGCCGCTCGGGCAACTGCACCGGCTCCAGGAACATGCTCATATACAGCGGCAAATAGGCGATCTTCCCATCCTGAGCGACGTTGCCTTTGCAAAGCACATATGCTTGCCCCAGATTCCATTCGTCGACGTTCATGATGTTGTCGAGCGCCTTGTGCTTGGCCCAGTCGTTTCCCGATTTGACTTCGATGGGCAGCACGTCATTGCCACTCTGCACAACGAAATCAACCTCGCCGTAGCGTTTGCCGTTGAAATAGTGCAGGCCGAATCCATGCGCCTTGAGCTCCTGCGCAACAAAGTTTTCCACAATCGACCCCATATTGACTTGCAACCCACCGCCTAGAATGTCGAATTGCGCGTTGGAGTCGGCGCATAACAGCCCGACGTCATTCATAAACAGTTTGAACAGATTGCGTTTGCCGTTGCTTTCCAATGGGGCTTCGGGTGCGCGAACGTTGTAGCAGGGCAGCGTCACACCCGCGTCGGCCAGCCACAGAAAGCTGCTGGCGTACCGGTTCTGCCGAGCCGTTTTGGACAGGTCGGCCAGCATGAAGCGCCGGTTCTTGTCGTCGAGCTGCGAGGGGACGGCATCGAAGATCGCGCGGATTTTCTCGCGTTCGTTGCCCTCCGCGTATTTGGCGATGTCCTGGCGGTAGAGCGCAAGCAAATCCCGTTGCAACCTCGTGACCTGCGCAATATCGTGGGTGTCGGCGTATTTCTGCACGACTTCCGGCATGCCGCCAACCACAATATAGCTTTGGAACAGCCGCATCATGGTCTGGTGCACGGCGTCGCTCACGGGTTTTTTCTCGTCGAAATGCTCTCGCAACATGTCGATGGTGGATTGCTGCACGCCATTGGCGAGGCAGTACTCCTCGAAATCCAACGGATACATGCGGTATTGCTCCTCGAAGCCCACCGGATATGAGGGCACTTGCTTGGTCTTGACGCTGAGCAACGAGCCCGTCTCGATGTAGTCGAATCTGCCGTCTTCCACCAGGAACTTGATGGCGGTGCGCGCACGCGGGCACTCCTGTATCTCGTCCAGCAGAATCAAGGTGCGGCCCGGTTGCAAGGACATGTTCAGATATGCCGTGAGGTTGGTGATGACGGTATTCGCGTCCAGCGGGCCGTCGAAGATGGCGCAGGCCGTGCTGTCCATCAGGAAATTGAGCTCGGCGAAGCTGTCGTAATATTGCGCGCCGAACTGACGCACCAGCGTGGTCTTGCCGATCTGTCGTGCGCCGGTGAGCATGAGGGCTTTGCGGTTTTGGCTGTTTTTCCAAGAAACAAGCCTGTCCCAAGCCTTGCGTTTCAGCATTTCGCCTCTATTCTGTAACGTTTTTCGCTATTTTCAATATACCATCTGCAACGTTTTTCTTAATTTTGGATGGACTTTTGTAACGTTTTTCTTGGTTCTGAATACGATTCTGTAACGTTTTTCCTAATTTTGAACGCGCTCTCGTAACGTTTTTCTGAATCCAAGAACGGCAAACGGGTCTCCTCCGGCATCCATTCCACGCGCGAATTGTGCGGGGAGTTAAGTTCCCCCGTGCAGAGTAGTCTCGAAACAGAGGCACCAGCTAATGCGACGGGGAAGAGAGGCGCGTCCATGATGAACAGACGAAACGCTATGGCAATAAGGCGAAACCGCTGGCTGGCCGCCGCTGTGGCCGCATTGCTCGCGTTCGTCTTCGTCGCCCTTGCGGGCGGTTGCGGCATGCCTTCCCTCACCGGCGGCAACGGCACGCTGACGGTGGGCGTGCGCGCCGACGTCATGGGTTTCGGTTACTACAACGAGAAAACGCACAAGTATTACGGGATGGAGATCGATTTGGCCAACGAGATGGCCGACCGTATGGGATATTCCGACGTCAAGTTCGTCACCGTCACTCCCGACACCCGCAAGGAGATGCTACAAAACGGCCAAGTCGACGCGCTGGTAGCATGCTATTCGATTTCCGATCACCGCAAGGAGAACGTCGATTTCTCCCCGGCCTATTACACCAGCACCGTGCAGATGATGGTGGAGAACAGTTCGCTGATCACCGACATCAACGGTCTCAAGGGCCGCTACATCGGCACGCGAGCCGGCACCGACACTGCGGCGATCCTGGTCAAGAAACTCGCCGAAATCGGCTTCAGCGACGGCAACCCGCTTCAAGCCAACGACGATAACAGCGACGTCCAGTTCGACAACTTCCACCTGTTGCAATACCCGTCCTATCAGGAGCTGTCCGACGCGTTGGAATCAGGGGCCGTCGGCGCCATCGCCCTCGACAGCGCCATCGCCAAAACCTATCTGAACGACGAGCGTTCCACCCTGTCCGACTTCAGCATCAATCCCGAGGAATACGGCGTGGCCACCAAGAAAGACTCGGCGCTGAGCGCAACCGTGACAACCACCATCCAAAACATGCTCGATGACGGCACCATCAACCGCTTCATCGACAAATGGGACTGAGCCGGCGGCCAACCGAGCCAATAAAACCGATAAACCCAATAAACCCGAACAAGCAACCACAGCAGCCCGAAAAGGCCAGGGAAGAGAGCGCACATCATGCCACACGAAGTCGAAGCCATGTCCACCCGGCTGAAACTCAAGATCGCGGCGCTGGTCGCCGTGGTGATCGTCTGTTTCGTCGGCACCGGCCTGCTGCTCTCCAGCGTGCAGACCAAGCTATCCGTCTCCAGCTACACCGAGGAGATGCGCCACCAGAACGAACAGCTCAAAACCACGCTGGAACAGGCGGACAAGGAAACCGAGGAGTCCACGAGCAGCTTCGACGAAATCTTCCAGGCCAAGGCCGATTCGATTTCCTTCATGGCCCACAACAACGCGGGCTTTGAAGTCAGCGACACCAAAATGTCCGAATACAAGCAGCTGTTCGACGTCGACGATGTGCTCGTCGTTTCCAAGGACGGCCAGATCCTCGCCAAAGCGCAAGACACCAAAGCCGACTTCACTCACGCGCGCTTCAACCAGCTGCGCACCGTGTTCAGCGAGGAGAATCCCACCACCGCCATGGAAGTGACGGTGTCCAGCCAGGAGTGGAACGAGCGCTACTATTCGTCCAAAATCGACGACGAGACGATGGCCGTGCTCGAAGTCAGCCCCAAGCGCCTGGACGACATCATCGAGGACAACAGCTCGCTCAAGGCCACGCTCAAGGACATCACCGTCGGCCAGCATGGCTATGTGATGGCCGTTTCCGCGCAGGACTACACGGTGCAATACCATCCGGATTCGAGCCTCATCGGCACCGACGCGCTCGATGACGGCTTAAGCGTCGACGACTTGGAGGACGGGCACTTCTTCCATATGACCTTCAACGGCACGCGCCTGTATAGCGGGGTCACCAAAATCGGCAAAACGTATTACATTTCCTCGGTGCTGGAGAAGACGCTCACCGCCTCGCGCAACATCACCGTGGGCGTGGTGCTGTTCGCATTCGGCGTGGTGATGGCGGCCGTGGTGCTGTATGGCGTTTTCGTGTTGCGCGACGACGAGCGCCAGGGGCACATCGAGGAGGATTACGCCCCGTTCGGCCCGGTGCTGTATTCCAAGAAGATCGGCTCCAAGGCGGCGGTGCTGTCCGTTGTGGGCCTGGTGGTGGTGATCATCGTGTCGTTCTATATGCAGACGCTCTTCGCGCTGTCGAACGAGTCGCTGGTCAACACCGACCGCGCCAACTCGATTGCGCAGACGACGGCGAATACCAGCAAACGCGCCGAGGCGCTGCGCAAGGAAGGCGACACACGCTACCTGAGCAAGGCGAAGATCACGGCCTATATCCTCGACCAGAACCCCGAACTGGAGAACCGCGCCAGCCTGCTCGAACTCGCCAAGGTGCTCAAGGTCGATGTCATCAACGTGTTCAACATCGACGGCGTGCGCACCGCCTCCACCGACCCGTCCCCCTCGTTCACGCTCAGCGACGACACGAAGAGCCAGTCCTACGCATTCCGCAAGCTGCTGCAAAGCTCCGGCTCGCTGGTGCAGGAGGCGCGCGAGGACGAAAACGGCACCATGCGCCAATACATCGGCGTCACCACCACCGACGAGCAGGGCCTGACGGACGGCCTGGTGCAGATTGCCGTCAGTCCGAAGATGCTTGAGGAGCTGCTCTCTTCGGTCAAGATCGACCGCGTGCTCGACGGCGTGAAGGTGGGCGGCAACGGCTTCGCGTTCGCCATCGACAAGGAAACCGGCAAGATCGCCTATTTCCCGGACAGCTTGGTGCAAGGCAAGAAGGCCACTGACGTGGGATTGAAGGACGATCAGATCAAGGGCGGGTACTGCAACTATCTGACCATCGACGGCACGCAGTATTACGTCTCGTCCGTGGAAACGGAAGACTATTACCTGTACGTCACCCGAGGCGATTCCGAGCTGATGGACCAGCGCGTGCGGCTGACGATTGACACCGGGATTGAGGCGTTCGTGTGCCTGGTGGTCATCTTCCTGCTGCTGTCGTTCGATTTGCGCAAGAAAGCGGCTGCGGTGCAGGCGGAAGCGGAGAGCGCGGCTGGCGCGAATAACAATGGCGGTGGCGAGGGTTCCGGTGGCGGCTCCGGGGACGCGGGCAAAGCGCAACCAGTAGTTGCCAACCCCGCGGATCAGCGCATCTTCGACATCCAGCGCCCCGGCACCAACCGCACGATGAAAACCCAATCGGCAGCCAGCCGTTGGTTGCGCCAATCGTTCAAGTGGGACGAGAAAACCCCCGAAGGCAAGCTGGGCACGGTGCTGCGCTGGCTGTTCGGCCTGTTTGTGGTGCTGGTGTTCGTCGGCGTGGTGTTCAAGGACACGATCTTCGGCAGCCAGTCCGTGTTCTCCTACATTCTCGGCGGCGGCTGGAGCAAGGGCATGAACATCTTCGCCGTCACCGCCGCGCTGATGACGGCCTGTGTGATCGCCACCGTCGCCTCCGCCGCGAACGAGCTGCTGCGCCTGTTGAGCGGCGTGGTGGGTGCGCGCGGCGAGACGATCATCCGCCTGCTGTGCAGCATCATCAAATACGGTTCCGTAATCGGCGTGCTGTATTACTCGCTATCGCTGCTGGGTGTGGACACCGCCACGCTGCTCGCTTCCGCCGGCCTGCTCACGTTGGCCATCGGCTTCGGTGCGCAGGCGCTCGTCTCCGATATTCTGTCCGGCTTGTTCATCATCTTCGAGGGCGAGTTCCGCGTGGGCGACATGATCCAAGTCGGCACGATGGGCGGCACCGTCATCGAGATCGGCGTGCGCACCACGAAGATCAACGATGGGCTGGGCAATGTGCTGGTGTTGCGCAACAGCCAGATCAGCAATGTGATGAACAAGACGAAGATGGACTCCTATGCGTCCGTCGAGTTCAACCTCATCAACGGCGAGTCGCTGCCGTATTTGGAGAACATGCTGCACAACGAGTTGCCGAATGTCAAAAAGCGTTTGCCGTCCATCGTGTCCGGCCCGTTCTACAAGGGCGTGGTGGCGCTTTCCGATTCGGCCACCACGGTGCGTATCGTCGCCACCTGCGCCGAACAGAACCGCGTGCAACTGGAGCGCGACTTGAAGCGCGAGGTGAAGCTGTTGATGTCGCGTTACGACATCGCTCCATACCAGCAGTCCATCACCCATGAGCAGAACAAGCCCAAGGAGACCGCCAAAGACAAGCGCGAACAAGCCACCGCCGACCGCTTCAACGAGGAGCAGAAGGAATCCGCCAAGCTCATCGGCAATAACAACGAAGACAGCGACTGAAGATAGGTAGTGGGTAGTTGTCGCTCTTCTATTGTCAGGGAAGCAAATCATATATGTGAGGATGCGCCCGCAACGACAACGCGGTAGGCTAGGTGAGTACGCGACGCGGCGGTTCATGCCGCATCGAACCTGCAAATCAAGGAGGATATTATGGCTGATTTCAATTTGGGTGAGGGGCTGCGCAAGGTCATGCTGGCCGGCGTCGGCGCTTTGGCCAACACCTATGAGAAGGGCAGCGAGATCGTCGACGGACTCGTCAAGAAGGGCGAGCTCACCGTCGAACAAGGCAAGGCCCTGAACACCGAGCTTAAGCGCAAGGTGGCCAAGACCATAGACGATGCCAAGCAGACGGCCAAGCAGACGGCTGAGCAAGATACTGAGCAGACGGCCGAACAGTACACCGAGCAGACAGCCGAGCAGACGGCCGATTCCGACAGCAAGAAGTCCTAAGTGCCTGACCTCACGCCAAACCTTACGGGAGCCGAACAGAAAGAAGCCGGCGAACAGCGCGGCAGCGAAACCATCGCCCTGTTCGGCTCCCGCAGGGATAGCTTCTCCGCGCGCTATCACCTGACGCGACGCGGCAAACTCAAACGCCTCGGGCAAATCATCCGTATTGCCCATCAGTTCGACATATTTCACGGTCTGACCCCGGTCAAGATGCGCCTGATGTTCGAGGCGCTCGGCCCCACTTTCGTCAAGGCCGGTCAGATTCTGTCGATGCGCTCCGAAATGCTGCCCGCCAGTTTCTGCGACGAGCTGGCCAAGTTGCGCGCCGACGCCGACCCGATGCCCTATCAGGTGGTGCTCGACACGCTGTCTGACGAATATGGCCGTCCAGTCGACGAAATCTTCTCGCACATCGATGCCAAACCGCTCGGCTCGGCGTCGCTGGCCCAAGTGCATCGCGCCACATTGGTCACCGGCGAAGACGTGGCCATCAAGGTGCAACGCCCCGGCGTGCGCGAGACGATGGCGCAGGACGTCGCCATCATGCGCTCCATCGCCAAAAGCGCGTCCAGAATGATTCGCACCTCCCAAGTCGTCGACCTCAAAGGCGTGGTCGAGGAGCTGTGGAGCACCTTTGAATCGGAAACCGACTTCCTTGTCGAAGCGCGCAATCTGGCCGAATTCAAGCGATTCGCCGAGGCGTTCAACTATATGGACTGCCCGAAGCCCTATCCCGACCTGTGCACCGAGCATGTGGTCGTGATGGAATACGTCGACGGCATCTCCGTCTCCCATCCGGGCAAGCTCATCGAAGCGGGTTATGACTTAAAGGAAATCGGCACCAAGCTGGTCGACAACTACGCCACTCAGATTCTGGACGAAGGCTTCTTCCACGCGGATCCGCATCCGGGCAACATCATTGTGCGCGACGGGCAAATCGTGCTCATTGACTTAGGCATGACGGGCCGGCTTGACCAGCGCACCCGCCACGTGCTCAAAGAGATGATCTTCGCCGTCGCCAGCCAGGATTCCCCGGCGCTCGCCGACGCGCTGCTGCGTTTCGCCGGCGCCGATGCCAACGCGGAGGATTATCCGTCCCTGCTGGCCGATCTCGATGTGATTGTCAAGGAGTTCGGCACCGTCGACCTGGCCGAACTGGATATCGCCGCTTTCCTGACTTCCCTCACGCAGATGGCCTCGCGCCACGGCATCGAGATTCCCAGCACCGTCACCACGGTTGGCCGCGCACTGGTCACGTTGGAAGGATTGCTGGACGAGTTCATCCCGAACGTGAACATGATCCAGATCATCTCCGAACACATCTCCCGCTCCAAAACCATCGACGGCGCGATTCGCGACGAAGCCAAGGCACTGGGCATCGAAAGTCACCAGGCGCTACATGGTGCGTTGGGCGCGCTGGCCGAACTGAAGAACGCCGCGCGCATGCTCACCCGCGGCCAGTTGCGCGTGAATATGGAGCTGGTCGGCTCCGAAGAACCGTTCCGGCTGTTGTCGGACATGGTCAACAGGCTTACGATGGCGCTGATTGTGGTGGGTTTGTTCGTCGGCTCATCGATCGTCTATTTCGCGGGCATCAAGCCGGTGGTGTTCGGCATTCCCATCGTCGGTTTCATGGGCTATGTGGTGGCGTTCGTCCTGAGCTGCTGGATTGTCTTCGATATCTATTTCAAAGGCCGCAAGTCCAAGAAACGCTAGGTGACTATAGCACTCCCCTCATGGCAGGGAATCAATGTTGATAAGCAGATGCTTAAAAATAAAAAGTGTGCGCCGAACCGTGAAAGCGCCTGTCGGCGCAAGGGCCGCTCGCAGCGGCAAAAAATGGAGCCCGGGGCTTAAGCACGGCCCGACGCATCCACCAGTATAAACCATCCGTGCCGAGCGGCGTGTTCATCGAGTCAAACCCGCAATTTAAGCCGAAGGGGGAAGGGACGAACGGGCTTTGACAACGGTACGATGATAGTGAGGGCAATTCTCACGAGACGAAGGATAGGCATGTTTCAGATTGTCGCCGCCGCGTTGGCGGCCGTCGCACTGACATGGGGAATCGTGCGGTTCTTTTTCGGGGCGCACAAGACGGTGAGCGGCGATATGGCCGACGGCGAGCAGCGCGCGACCATCACCGTGCAGGGAGGCTATTCGCCGGCCGAGGTGACGATGCGCGCGGGCGTGCCCATCACGCTGACCTTCGACCGCCGCGAGACGGGCGAATGCACCTCGCATGTGGTGTTCGCCGACTTGGGGTTGGATGCCATGCTGCCCGGCAACACTGCCACCGAAGTGAAGCTACCCGCCTTAAAGGCCGGGGAATATCCTTTCGCGTGCGGCATGAACATGGTGCACGGGCTGCTGCGTGTCGAAGGCGAGGCGGAGGTGCCCGCAGCCGATATGAGTGCCGCCAGGCAACTTCCGGCCACCACCAGCGGCACGGACTACGCGGCCACCGAACAGCGCGAGGCCGAGGAGCGGCGCGAGGAGATTCGCCGCCTGCTCAGGCTCGTCGTCATCAGCGCGGTGCTTACGCTGCCTGTGTTCGTCGTGATGATGGTGCATATGGCCAACCACATGCTCATCCCCAAGTGGTTGATGAACCCTTGGTGGCAGGCCATCCTCATCACCCCGGTGATGTTCGTCTGCGGCGCGCCGATTCACCGCGTCGGATTGCCCGCCTTGATTCACCGGGCGCCCGACATGAATTCCCTGGTGTCGTTGGGCACGGGTGCCGCGTATGTGTACAGTCTGTTGGTGTGCGCGATGCCGTGGATGCTGCCGGAAGGTTCGCGCGAGCCGTATTTTGAATCGGTGGGCGTGGTGATCACGCTAGTGCTGCTCGGCCGGCTTTTGGAGACGAAGGCGCGTGAGGGTACCGGCGAGGCGGTGCGCGGTCTGATCAAGTTGAGACCGCGCGTGGTGCATGTGGTGCGCGACGGCGTGATCTGTAGTGGCTCCGAGTGGCTCAATCCGGCCACATATATCGATACGGACATCGACGACGTGCACGAGGGAGATGTCATCGTCGTGCGTGGCGGCGAGCGCGTGCCCGTCGACGGCATGGTGCTCGAAGGCACCGGCAGTGTGGACGAGTCGATGATCACCGGCGAATCGGTGCCCGTCGAGAAGATGGCGGGCAGTGCCTTGACCGGCGCGACGATGCTGAGCAAAGGCAATCTGCTGATGCGCGCCACGCGCGTCGGCGGCGACACCGTGCTTGCGCAGATCATGGCGATTGTGGCGCGCGCCCAAGCCACGAAGGCACCGGTGCAACGCTTGGCCGACCATATCGCGCGCGTGTTCGTGCCGGTCGTGATTATCGTGGCGGTGTGGACGTTCGCCGTGTGGGCGGCGTTTGGCCCCTCCCCTGTGCTCGCGCATGCGCTGGTCAGCGCCGTCAGTGTGCTTATTATCGCCTGCCCGTGCGCGTTGGGCTTGGCCACGCCGCTGTCGGTGACGGCGGCGACCGGCGTGGGTGCCACAAAGGGCGTGCTGGTCGCCAGCGCAAAGGCGCTGGAACAGGCATGCGATATCGGCACGGTGGTGTTCGACAAAACCGGCACCATCACGCGCGGTGTGGCCGACACCGACTCGATGGACTGGGCCAAACCCAGCTATGAGCACGACTCCATCAAACCCGGCTCGAAAGAGGCCATCGCCACGTTGCGTAAGGCGGGCATTCGCACCGTGATGCTCTCAGGAGACAAGGCCGACGTGGCCGGCGAGATCGCGCGCGAAGTCGGCATCGACACCGTCATCGCGCAGGTCAAGCCGGACGGCAAGGCATATTGGATCAAGCGCTTGCAAGATGAACGCGATACGAAATCACTCGTCGCCATGGTGGGAGACGGCATCAACGACGCTCCGGCCATCGCGCAGGCGGACTTGGGTTTCGCCATCGGAAGCGGCACCGACGTTGCCATGCAGTCGGCGGACGTGACGCTGATGAGCGGCGATCTGCGGGGCGTAATCACCACCATCAATCTCTCCCATGCCACGATGCGCAATATCCGTCAAAACCTCGGTTGGGCGTTCGGATACAACGTGATTGGCATTCCGATTGCCGCCGGCTTGCTGTATCCGTTCACCGGTTGGTTGCTCAGCCCCATGATCGCCGGGCTTGCCATGGCGCTGAGTTCGGTGTGCCTGGTTCTCAATGCGAACCGTCTCAATCATGTGCGCTTAAGCAATACGACAGTCGATGGGCGCAATACCCCCATGTCGGCGGGTATCATTGCCTGCAAGCCTACGATTATTGTGGATGAAAACACCACACTTAATACGGGGGACGGCAACAACGCCAATAACAAGGAGAACAGTATGCATCATACGAATATGAACACCGCCCCGGCTGGCAACGGCGAAACCGCCACCGACCCCGTGTGTGGCATGAGCGTGACGGTGGGCGCAGATGCCATCACACGCGAACACGACGGCAAGACCTATTACTTCTGCGGCGACCACTGCGCCGCGAACTTCGCCAAGGCACCGCAGATTTTCCTGAACTAGCCCGTTTTTCCAAGCGGAAACGCTATATACAAGTGAGCGCCGCCAGCTGTTGTGCTGACGGCGCTCACTGTTAGTGACGTGCATTTAACCCACGAACACCGAATCACGATTCCTTTGGACTTACCGAAAGGCACGTCCGCACGCTCGCGACGCTATCGCTGCTCGCTGTTAGTGACAGCGCACTGCGCTATATCAGTCCTCAAAGGGATCGAAGTCGCGACGGATGCGGCGACGCGGGCGCTCGGTGCGCTCTTCGCGCTCGGAACGGTAATCATCGTAGTTGTCGTCGGTGGCGTAACGCGGATTGCGCTCGGAACGACGGGAACCACGGCGATCATCGCGCGAACGACGGTCGTCACGCTCGTAATCGCGGTCGTCGCGATCGTCGCGATCGGAACGACGACGGCGCGGACGGTCATCATAATCACGATCATCACGATCGTCATAGGAGCGGCGACGGCGCGGGCGCTCATCGTAGTCGCGGTCGTCATCACGATCGGAACGACGGCGACGCGGGCGATCATCATAATCACGATCATCACGCAAGCGACGGTCGTCACGACGGCCACGGCTGCTACGATGCTCGTCACGCTCGGGGAGCTGATTCTCGAAGCCGGGAATGACCAGCGAAATCTTGCCCCGGTCATCGACGCCCTGCACGACGACCTCAACGCTGTCGCCTTCCTTGAGCACGTCTTCAACGGCATCGATGCGCTCACCGTTGGTCAGATTGCGAATCTGCGAGATGTGCAACAGACCGTCAGTGCCCGGGGTGAGGTTCACGAACGCACCGAACGACGTGGTCTTGACAACCGTGCCGTTGTAGGTTTCACCAGCTTCGGGCACATGCGGGTTGGCGATCTGGTCGATGATCTCCTTGGCCTTCTCGGCGGCCTCGCCACCTTCGGAGGCGATATAGACCGTGCCGTCGTCCTCGATGGCGATTTCGGCGCCGGTCTCTTCCTGGATCTGGTTGATCATCTTGCCCTTCGGGCCGATGACCTCGCCGATCTTGTCAACAGGCACAGTGGTGGTGATGATGCGCGGGGCGAACTCGCTCATCTCAGCCGGGCCATCGATGCACTCGTTGATGACTTCGAGGATGGTGCTGCGGGCTTCCTTGGCCTGCTGCAGGGCGGCCGCCAGAATGTCGGCGGGAATGCCGTCGAGCTTGGTGTCGAGCTGCAGGGCTGTGATGAACTCGGCAGTGCCGGCCACCTTGAAGTCCATGTCGCCGAAGGCATCTTCGGCACCGAGGATATCGGTCAGGGTCTTGAAGATATGCTGGCCGTCCACCTCGCCGGACACCAAGCCCATGGCGATGCCCGCGACCGGCGCCTTCAGCGGCACACCGGCGGCAAGCAGCGAAAGCGTGGAGGCGCACACGGAGCCCATCGAGGTTGAGCCGTTGGAGCCGATGGCCTCGGAGACCTGGCGGATGGCATAGGGGAACTCCTCGCGACCGGGCAGCACAGGCACCAAAGCCTTCTCGGCCAGCGCGCCGTGACCGATTTCGCGACGCTTCGGGGAGCCGACGCGGCCGGTTTCACCGGTGGAATACGGCGGCATCTCGTAATTGTGCATGTAACGCTTGGACTGCGGGCCCGACAACGAGTCGAGCTGCTGCTCCATCTTGAGCATGTTCAGCGTAGTGACACCCAGAATCTGGGTTTCGCCGCGCTGGAACAGGGCGGAACCGTGCACACGCGGAACGATGTCCACTTCGGCGCTCAGGGTGCGGATGTCCCGCAGGCCACGACCGTCGATGCGGTAGTCTTCCGTCAGGATGCGACGACGCACGATCTGGCGCTGCAGCTCCTTGAAGGCGTTGCCGATTTCCTTGTCTTTCTCAGCCTCGTCCATATCGGTGAACTCAGAGGCGAGCGTGGCCTTGACGCCTTCCTTGATCTCCTTGATGCGATCCTGGCGCGGCAGCTTCTCCGCGATGGTCAGGGCCTGGTCGAGATCGTTGTGGGCGATCTGGTCGATGCGGGCGTACAGATCCTCGGTGTATTCCGGGAAGAGCTGGAATTCCTTGGTTTCCTTGGCGGCCTTGGCCTTGAGTTCGTTCTGCGCTTCGCAGATGACCTTGATGAACGGCTTGGCGGCCTCAAGGCCACCGGCGACAACCGTCTCGTCCGGCTTGGTCTGGCCCTCGTCATAGATGAGGTGCCAGGCGTTCTTGCCCGCGCCCGCCTCGATCATGGCGATGGCGACGTCGCCGTTTTCAATCACACGGCCAGCCACCACGATCTCGAACACGGCGCGTTCGCGCTCATCCCACGTCGGGAAGGCGACCCACTGGCCGTCGATCAGCGCCAAACGCACACCGGAGACCGGGCCGGAGAACGGCAGGCCGGAAATCATGGTGGAAGCGGAGGCGGCGTTCAGAGCCACCACATCGTAAGCATCCTGCGGATTGACGGCGAGAATCGTCTCGACGACCTGCACCTCGTTGCGCAGCGTGTGCGGGAACAGCGGGCGCAGCGGGCGGTCGATAATGCGACACGCCAGAATCGCTTCGGAGCTCGGGCGGCCTTCGCGGCGGAAGAACGAGCCGGGAATCTTGCCCGCGGCGTACATCTTCTCCTCCACATCCACCGTCAGCGGGAAGAAGTCGTAGTTCTCCTTCGGGCTGGAACCGGCGGTGGTGGTGGACAGAATCATCGTGTCGTCGTCCAAGTAGGCGGCGACGGCGCCGTCCGCCTGCTGGGCGAGACGGCCAGTTTCAAAGCGCAGCGTGCGCTTGCCGAACAAACCGTTGTCGATAACGGCTTCGACTGCTTTGATTTCGGGACCCTCCATAGGGTTTCTCCTTAATTGCTATATTTCTTTCCTACAAACCGCCCTCTTCAGCCGGGCCAGCTCTTACATTCGCCTCTTTACGGCCCCTTGGCCGTGCTCCTCGTGTCAACCCCTCGCTTCGGGCCTGTTGTTTGTTTAGGCCGAACCTTTCGGCCTGTCCTCTCATGCCTCTAAGTGATGTTGCCCCGTTGGCAGCGTATGTAAAACGCCCGAGCACCATGCGGCACCCGGGCGGAAGTCTTATATTATCGACGCAGACCGAGCCTCTCGATCAGCGCACGGTAACGGTTGATGTCAGTGCGCTTGAGGTAGTCCAGCAGACTGCGGCGCGAACCGATCATCATCTGCATGCCGCGACGAGAGTGATGGTCGTGCTTGTGTTCCTTCAGATGCTCCGTCAAGTCGGAGATGCGCTTGGACAGCAGAGCGACCTGAACCTCCGGGGAGCCGGTGTCGCCTTCGTGCGTCGCGTATTCTTTGATGATCTGAGTCTTCTCGTCAGCCGTCAGTGCCACGGCATCCTCCTTATGGTTCGTTGCGCGGTGCCTCAAGCCTTGTGCTTGAAGCGCTCTGGATCCGCGGGCGTTTTACGCCAGTTAGGTAGTCTAAGCGAAACCGGCGACTTTCACCGGCTTTCAGATAGTGCTTTTGTCGGCGAGAGGACCGTCCCAATTCGGGTATTCGACGTCGCGGGCGGAGACGACCTGCTCGTTCGGCTCGGCTTTGATTGGCAGGGTCTTCGGCTTGAACGGGAACTTCTCGGCGCGCATCGCCTCGTAGGCGGCGATGTCACCTTCATGCTGCAGCGTCAGGTCGATGTCGTCGTAACCGTTCATCAGACGCCAGCGCACGTAATCGCCCACCTCGAACGGCAATGTCACATCTGCGCAGGTGACGACGCGGCTTCCTAAGTCCACCGTCATCTCAAGACCCGGCTCGGCTTCAAGCATCTTCCACAGCAGCTCGACGGATTCCGGCGGCATAATCGCGGCCAGCACGCCGTTCTTCGCGGTGTTGCCATAGAAGATATCGGCGAAGCTGGGCGCGATGACCACGCGAAAACCGTAGTCGTGCAACGCCCACACGGCATGTTCGCGCGACGAGCCGATGCCGAACTCGGGGCCGGCCACGAGAATCTGCCCGCTCGCGTATTCGGGCTTGTTCAGCACGAAATCGGGGTCACGTCGCCAAGCGTAGAACAGCGCGTCGTCGAAGCCGGTTTTGGTCACGCGCTTCAAGAACACAGCCGGGATGATCTGGTCGGTATCAACGTTGGAACGGCGTAGCGGAACGCCGACGCCGGTCAGGGTGGTGAGTTTTTCCATTGCTATTTAAGTCCTTATGTTTCTTGACTGCCGCTGACTCTACAAATCGGCCGGGGACGAGATGGTGCCGCGAATGGCGGTTGCCGCGGCGACGGCGGGCGACGCCAAGTGCGTGCGCGAACCCTTGCCCTGACGTCCTTCGAAATTGCGGTTCGAAGTGGAGATGGAACGTTCGTGCGCCACCATCTTGTCGGGATTCATACCCAAGCACATCGAGCAGCCGGCGTTGCGCCACTCCGCGCCGAAGTCCTTGAAAATCCGGTCAAGCCCTTCCTTCTCCGCCTGCAGGCGCACGCGTGAGGAAGCCGGAACGACCAGCACGCGGTGAATGGAATCGGCCTTGTGATGCCCCTTCATAATCGAGGCGGCCACACGCAGATCCTCCAGACGCCCGTTGGTGCACGAGCCGATGAACACCGTGTCGACGGCGATGTCCTTGATCGGAGTGCCTGGCTTGAGCCCCATGTATTCGATGGCTCGTTCGGCGGCGTTGCGCGCGGTCTCGTCGGCGATGGACTCCGGCTCAGGCACATTCGCACCAATCGGCGCGCCCTGACCGGGATTGGTGCCCCAAGTGACATAAGGTTCGAGGTCGGCCACGTCCAGCGTGACCTCCTTGTCGAACACGGCATCGTCGTCGGTGCGAAGCGTCTTCCAATAGGCGACGGCCTTGTCCCACATCTCACCTTCGGGTGCGTGCGGGCGGCCTTTGAGATATTCGAACGTGACCTCATCGGGGGCAATCATGCCCGCGCGCGCACCGGCCTCGATGGACATGTTGCAGATGGTCATGCGCGCATCCATCGACAGCTTCTCAATGGCCGCGCCGCGGTATTCGATGACATATCCCTGCCCGCCGCCGGTGCCAATCTTGGCGATGATGGCGAGAATGATGTCTTTGGCCGTCACCCCTTGGGGCAGCTCGCCCTCGATGTTCACGGCCATGGTCTTGAACGGCTTCAGGCTCAGCGTCTGCGTGGCCATCACATGCTCGACCTCGGAGGTGCCGATGCCGAAAGCCAGTGCGCCGAACGCGCCGTGGGTGGAGGTGTGCGAATCGCCGCACACGATCGTCATGCCCGGTTGGGTGAGCCCGAGCATCGGCGCGAAGGCGTGCACCACACCCTGGTCGGCGTCGCCCAGCGGATGCAGACGCACGCCGAACTCCTTGCAGTTCCTCTCCAGCGTGGTCAGCTGCAACGCGCTCGTCTCGTCCGGGTTCGGACGGTCGATATCGACGGTGGGCGTGTTGTGATCTTCGGTGGCGATGAGCTGATCGACATGACGCGGCTTGCGGCCGGCCAAGCGCAATCCCTCGAACGCCTGCGGGCTGGTGACCTCATGCATCAGCATCAGGTCGATATACAGCAGGTCGGGGGCACCATCGCTCCCCTTACGCACCAAATGGTCGGCCCAGACCTTCTCGGCCAGTGTCGTTGACATGGCATCCTCCTGAACGTTGTGCGCGACATCATCCGCTCGCGCCTATTCGTGACACCCAGCCTATGGTCAGTGCCACTTTGCAAACCTTTCGCGGCCAGATATTGAGATGTGTCACCCCCGCGCTGATTTTCAAAATTTGGCATTTCACTATATGAGATGGCATAATCGCCGTATTATGACTGCTACTGAAACCGACACCCCCCGGGGCAATTTTGAATCCGACAGCCAAGCCGACGCCGCCGAGACGCGGAACGCGCAAATCCACTCCGGCGTTGGCGTGCTGGACAAGACGGTGAAGATTCTCGACGCGCTCGAATCCGGCCCCTCCACGCTGGGTCAGCTTGTCGCCGCCACCGGCTTGGCGCGCCCCACCGCCCACCGCTTGGCCATCGCACTGGAACGCCATCGCTTCGTGCTGCGCGACCAGCATGGCCGCTTCGTGCTCGGCTCACGTTTCGCGGAACTGGCCGCCGCCGCTGGTGAGGATCGTCTGCTTACGGCAGCCGGGCCGATTCTGCAGACGCTGCTCGACCGCACAGGCGAGTCGGCACAGATTTATCGGCGTCAGGGCGACCAGCGCGTGTGCATTGCCGCAGTGGAGCGCGCCTCCGGTTTGCGCGACTCCATTCCAGTCGGTGCCATGCTGTCGATGGAAGCCGGATCCGCCGCGCAGATCCTGCTGGCTTGGGAGGATTCCGACCGCCTGCATCAAGGCTTACGTCAAGCGAAGTTCAACGCCGCCAAGCTCGCCCAAGTGCGCAAGCGCGGCTGGGCCGAATCGGTTAATGAGCGCGAAGAGGGCGTGTGCTCGATTTCCGCACCGATTCGCAACGCTTCCGGCCAGGTCATCGCCGCGATTTCCATCTCCGGGCCGTCCGGGCGCATGGGAACCGCGCCGGGCCGCCGTTACGCCCCGTTGGTGATGGCAGCCGGGCGCTATCTGACCGACGCGCTCATCAAGGCTTCTTCGGGTCGCTGAGCCTGCTCGTTGCCCTTACTTACTACTTGCTACTTATCACTTGCGCAACAACTTGCTCAACCGCGCCCACAGGCTGGGACGACGCAACAGGTCGTCACCCTCGCCTTCCTGGGGCGGCTTGGCGTTCATCGCATAGATATAAGCCTTCTTCGAGCTGGGCTTGCCCACCAAGTCACCGAATTGCAGCAGCTGTGTGCGCGGCTCGTATGGGTGACGGATATCAAACTCAATCAGGCGGGTCGCGCGCTTGGCCGGCGCGGGGCCGTAGGAGCCGAACCCGCACGTCGGAGTCGCGATCATCAGCACGCCCTGCGAAGTCCCCACAAACCCATTGCGGTGGTCATGGCCCGTACACACCCCAATGAACCCACTTTGAAGAATCTCGAACTCACCGGACTGGTCGGGGCAACTGATGCCCTCCCCCAAATAGCCGCCGGGCTGGGTTTTGGATTCGTCCAGCACATAATATTGCTCCGCATGGCGGCTGTATCCCTGCATGGCGAACGCGACCGTGGGGGCCGCGGGCTGCAGCAAATCATAATACTGCGGCAACGGCATATGCTGGAATACCAAGCTTTTCACACCCATCCGCGCGGGAAGGACTTTGAGGAAATCAAGCGCGTCGGCACTGGGAGAGGCGAACCCGCCGCCACGCGCGTAATCACCGGAATCAAGCAACGCCAAGCCAAGAACGACACTCTCGCTTTCGGCATCCGTCACCGGCAGGGCGAAAGTGCCGGGGGCACATGACATGACGCTCTGATTCGGCAGCAACGCGCACCCATCCTGCCCTTCGAGGGCATTGAGACAGCCGGGGAACTCGCAATAGATGGCCTCGAGTTCGGCGTTGCTCAAGCCGCATTGGAAATCATGATTGCCGAATGTGACGGCGAACGGCACGTGGCGGTCGGTCAGGGGCTTTAGGAACTGGCTGATGGCCTTGCGCACCAGCCCGCGCGTATGTTCCAGCGCCTCGTTGTCGAAGTTCGTCCCGCTCCAATGGCGCTTGGTGAAAGTACCGGAGAAAGCGCGATCGTAGCCGGCGATCTGATTGCCGGTGAACACCACCAAATCAGGGCGCACCGCGTCCAGCGAGGCGGCAATCAGTGAGACGGTGTCTGCGCAGACTCGCGGCCCATCCTGAATGTCGGCGATCTGCAGCACGCGGAACTTGCCCGAATGGTGGAATTGCAACCGTCCCAAGCGCGCGGACACAGACAGCGGGCGGTCGTCACCCTCTTCGGCTGGTTTGATTCGGGGCTTCGCGGACATTCCTTCGGTCGTATGCTGCATTTCCGTCATGCACACCACTCTAGTCCATGACCCCATCCACCAACTCGACCCCGCCCACGGGGCAATAGTCGGATCAATAAAAAAACCCTCGCGCGACAGCGAGGGTTCTTGGCTGGGATGCCTGGACTCGAACCAAGAATGGCTGAACCAGAATCAGCTGTGTTGCCAATTACACCACATCCCAATTGGCAGGCGTAGCAACTGAAAACAGTTGCGGCGTCTTCGTACCCCCAACCGGATTTGAACCGGTGTTGGCGCCGTGAGAGGGCGTAGTCCTAGACCGCTAGACGATGGGGGCATATTCAGTTTTCACTCATTGCGCGATGAACCGCGCAACAGCTAGCCAATTTACGCGAGCGCGACCATCGGCGCAAGTCCGGCGTGTCGCGGCCGTCCGCAATCCCAAAAGCATTGCGGACGACCGGCTCACAGATGCTCGCGCAGACCTTGCAGGCGGGCGAGCGTGAGATCCTTGCCGAGAATCTCCATGGACTCAAACAGCGGCGGGCTCACACGACGGCCGGAAACGGCCACGCGCACCGGGCCGAACGCCAAGCGCGGCTTGTAACCGCCCTCGTCGATCAGCTTGACGTTGAGCAACTCATGCAACGGCTCGGCCTTCCAACCCCCGGCGGTCTCATCGACCTCTCCCAGCGCCGCGATCGCCTTGTCGAGCACGTCGGCGGCGGAATCCTTCAGCGTCTTGCGCGCCTCGTCCTCCGGCTCGATATAGCCCTCGCCACTGAGCAGCGAGCCGACCATGCCGCTCACCTCGCCCAGCACACGCACACGCGGCTGAACCAGCGGCGCCGCGGCGGAAAGCACCTCGCGCTCGTGGTCGCTCAGCGCCTCCCAACTGTCGGCGGATACCACGCCGTCACGCTTGAGATACGGCACGGCGCGGTTCAGGAAGCCCTGCGGCTCAAGCATGCGGATGTGCTCGGCGTTGATGGCAATGGCCTTGTCCAGGTCGAAGCGGGCCGGGTTGGCTTTCACATCGCGCACGTCGAACTTGGCAATCATCTCGTCCATCGAGAACACGTCGCGGTCGGGCGCGATGGACCAGCCGAGCAGGGCGAGGTAGTTGAGCAGACCTTCGCGGATGAAGCCGTTGTCGCGATGGTTGAACAGATTGGACTCCGGGTCGCGCTTGGAGAGCTTCTTGTTGCCCTGACCCATCACATACGGCATGTGGCCGAACAGCGGCATCTCATGCGCGACGCCCAGTTCGATCAGATAGCGGTACAACACAATCTGGCGCGGGGTGGAGCTCAGCAGATCCTCGCCGCGCAGCACGACGTTGATGTCCATCAGCGCGTCGTCCACCGGATTGGTGAGGGTGTACAGCGGATCGCCGTTCGGTCGCACGATCACATAATCCGGCACGGAGCCGGCCTTGAACTCGATGCGGCCGCGAATCAGGTCGTCGAAGGCGATGTCCTCGTCGGGCATGCGGATGCGCAGGGCCGGTTTGCGCCCCTCGGCGCGCAAGGCGGCCTTCTGCTCTTCGGTGAGATTGCGGTCGTAGCCGTCGTAGCCGAAGGCCTTCGGGCGGCCGGCGGCCAGGTTGCGCTCTTCGATTTCCGCCG
Organism: Bifidobacterium panos; assembly: GCF_012932445.1. Classification (GTDB taxonomy): domain Bacteria; phylum Actinomycetota; class Actinomycetes; order Actinomycetales; family Bifidobacteriaceae; genus Bifidobacterium; species Bifidobacterium panos. The sequence continues at coordinate 15,386 of NZ_JAAIIJ010000014.1, read as the reverse complement.
AAGTGGAGAAGGATTCGTAGGCATACCCCGCTTCGAGCAGTTTGGCGGCCACGTCCTTGTAGATGTCGGTGCGCTGGGACTGGCGGTACGGGCCATGCGAGCCGCCCACATCAATGCCTTCGTCCCAGTCGATGCCCAGCCAGCGCAGGGATTCGAGGATCTGGTTGTAGCTGTCCTCGGAATCGCGTTGCGCGTCGGTGTCTTCGATGCGGAACACCAGTTTGCCGCCGGTGGCACGCGCCTCGGCCCAGTTGAACAGGGCGGTGCGAATCATGCCGACGTGCGGGGTGCCGGTTGGGGAGGGACAAAAACGGACGCGAACGTGTTCGGGCAGTTCGGGTTTGATGTGTTCAGCTTCACTCATAGGCAACATTGTGCCGCGCAAGTGGGACGAGCGCTCACCCTTTCAGACACTTCCCAGTTCTTTTGCTTATTTTCTCCATGGGAACTGAGAGAATGACTAACGTTAGGTTTCTCGTCGATAATTGAAATAAGGAGATACCGGATGTCCGATCCCAATAACGCCCCCACGCCCGAGCCGGAACAGCCCGCCGCGCAGCAGGGCGACACCACCCAGCCCGCTTATCAAGCTACCCCGCAGTATCAGGTGCCACAAACCCCCGTCTACGCACAGCCCGCCCAGCAATACGCGCAGCAAGGCGATGCGTATGCCCAGCAAGATGGTGCATACGCCCAGCAAACCACGCCGACTGTTGCCGTGCCGCTGGACCAGCCGTATTATGGTTGCCCGTTCACCGAAGCGTTCGTGCGCTTCTGGAAGAAGTACGCCACGTTCAAAGGCCGCGCCTCCCGTAGCGAATTCTGGTGGTGGATACTGTGGTCCGTTCTGATCAGCCTTGCCGTCGGCATGATCTTTGGCATTCTGCAGGCCATTTTCCCCGGCAGCAATTCGGAAACGCTGCACATGTCGCTCTCTTTGGATTCCACCAATGTGTATACCACTAACGGCACTGCCGGCTCTAATACAGCGCTCAGCACCCTGCAGAACATCGTCATGGCTCTATGGGGGCTCGCCACCATCGTGCCGACGCTTGCGCTGAGCGTTCGCCGTCTGCATGACATCAACAAGCCGGGCTGGTGGCTGGCCATTTACTACGGTGTGCATGCGCTGCTCGCCATCGTGATGATTGCCATTGTCATCGTCGCGGTTGCCGGTGCCGCGAGCAACTATTACTACAGCTATCGCCATGGGTACGACAACCCGAACGTTTTCTTCAGCGCCGTGGCCACAGGTGGTGCCGGCGTGCTGATTTGCGGCATTCTGATGCTGGCATTGTGGGTTGCCTACATTGTGTTCATGGCGTTGCCGAGCAATCCGCAAGGCGCCCGTTTCGATGCCGGTGCAGTTGCGCCCGGCTATGCGCCTGGCGCGTACATGCCAGCCGCCGATTATGCGGGTTATGCGGGATATGCGCCGAACTCCGCGTATGCCGCGCCGGCCGCTACGGCCCCTGACACCTCGACGCCGGCCGCTACGGCCGCGAATTACGAGCAGCCCGCCGCGGCTCCGGTCGCGCCGGCCGCACCAACCGCTCCGGCTCAGCCCGAGCAACCCGCTGCCGACAACAATGCGCAGCAACCGCAGCAGGACCAGCAGTAAGCAGCATCTGAAAAAACGCGCGCTGACACTCACTCAGCGTGCGTTTTTTCATATAAATCGGTCGTTTTTGGGAATTTCGTACGCTAACGGCCGCTCAGTGTGCGAAATTCCCAAAACCGCTCTAGTTATCGGAAACTTCGTACGCTGAGTGGTCGTCAGCGTACGTTTTTTCATGGGGCGAAGATTCAGTCTTTGATGTGGGCGAACTTGGCGGAGAGCTCCTGCTTGTTGCGCTGCTCATCCTCCTGCTTGGCGCGCTCCTTGGCTTCCTTCGGATCCCACAGCACATCCTCACGGTGCTTGGCCCATTCGGCGGCGGCCAGCGGCGCGATCATCTCGGCGGTGGCGGCAAGCGTATCCGATGCGCCCGCGCGAGCCTCGACCAGCGCCGTAATATCCGTATCCGTTAGGCAGATGCGCGGCACCGCACATTCCTCACGCAACTCGTTGACATAGAGCATCACCGGCAGCGCGGCAATGGCGGCCTGATGCGCGTCGCCGTCACTTGCGACGATTTTCAACAGCGCGTCGCACACGCTCAGCGCCGCGGCGAAACGCTTGGCCACACCAGCCACACCATCCGCCCCAGCCACACCAGTCGAAACAGATGCAATAGCCCCCGCCCCAATCTGCGCTTCAATATCCGCAACCGTTTCACGCACCGCACCAGCCACGGCATCGGACCAATCGACCCCCAACGCCGCGGCGGCTTGCACAAGCAGATCAGCATCGCGCGAGCCCGCGTAATCACCCATGATGTCGTAGGCCTCGTCGGCGGCAAGCAACGCGTCGACGATCTCCTGCGGCCGGCCGGGGATGGCTTCGGCACCCTCATAGACATATTCGGCGTCGGGCATGGTCACGTCCAGCCCGGTGAGCGTGCGGGCGAACGCCAATGTGGTGCGCACCTGCAAGTTCTCGGTGTATTTCGCGTCATTGTCCAGCTGCACGGCGTCACCCAACGGCCACAGCGCGATAAGATCCAGCCCCGCCTGAGCGGCCTGACGCATGGACGGCAGCGCGGCCAGCGAATCGAGAACCGACTGATCAAACGCAAACGACATGATGCTCCTTATAGAAACAGCTTCTAAACGAACAAATCTCCACGCCCCACCATAGTGGCGACAGGGCGTTATTGCACGTCGGCGGCGGGATCCGCATAAGCGAGCGACAGCACGCGGCCGCTCTCGTTGTCGTAAGTGACCGACGTGACGGAGGCGAGCGCCGTGCGGCGCAGGAACATCCAATGCTCCGCGTGTCCCGTCTCCAGCATGTGCCGATAGCTGAAAATAGGCGATTCATGGCTCACCGCAACGATTTGCTGGCCGGGATATTCGGACACTTTCTCGCGGGCGAAATCGTCCATACGCGCCGCGATGTGGCGGTAGGTCTCGCCCCAGCTGGGTTTGTAGAGGTTGGCGATCAGCTTCCAGTTGGCGGGCCTCCACAACGCGCCCTCGCCATAGCCGATGCGCGTGCCGCGGAACTCGTTGCCCGCCTCGATCAGCCGTTCGTCCGTGACCAAACCGAGCGAATCTTCCCCGCGCGCCGCACGCACTTGGTTGAGGGCTTCAAGAATCGCCCCGGCGGTTTCGCGTGTGCGCTCCAGCGGCGAGGAAAACACCGCGCTCACCGTGTTCGTCTGCGGGTTCTCGGCGATATAGCGACCGGTCGTTTCGGCCATGCGGCGGCCGCGATTGGACAGATGGAAACCGGGCAGACGCTCATACAACAGATGGTCGGGATTGAACACCTTGCCATGACGGACGAAATGGATTGTGGTCGCGCTCACGGCAACCCTCCTGTCGCACTGTAAAAAATTCTGTGTGGCGTTCCCACAGTAACACACGTCCCCGCGTGTCGCGCGTGGAAGAACACGTAGAGTTGCTCTGACGCAAATATGCGCGACGCAGACGCAGACTTTGCGCGACCATGGACAATGCACATCATTCGATGAGGGCTTCGTGCGCGACGCCAAGCGCACGAGGGACATCCAATCGGGAGCGGAAAGGAGCGTGGTGTTACTGTGTCCAACCAAGTGATAGCCGGATTGAAGGATGTCGGGCGTAAGGTATTCGGCGGGTATGCCGAGTTGTTGCGCATTCCGCATACCGCACGCTTTTCCATCGGCTCGGTGATCGCCTGCATGCCCTTCCCGATGGTGGGCATGACCATCACCATTTCGGTGCAACATTATTACGGCAACTATTCGCTGGCCGGGGCGCTGTCCGCGGTGCAAGCCATTTCGCTGGCCGCCGTCAGCCCGGTGCTGGGCAAGCTCGTCGACAAGTTCGGGCAGCGGCAGGTGTCGATTCCCGTCATCATCGTGTGGATGGTGGCCGCCAGCTCGCTGATTTCGTGCATCACCGCGCATGCGCCGGAGTGGGTGCTGTTTTGCATCACGCCGTTCATGGCCGCCATTCCGCCGTGGGGCGCGATGAGCCGCCAGCGCTGGACCACGTTGCTCAAAGGCGACGGCGAGCGCACGAATCGCGCGCTGTCGCTGTGCGGTGTGTTCGACGAATGCATGTGGGTGATCGGCAATCCGCTCGCCTCATTCCTCGCGGTGATTTCAGGCATTCTCGCGTTTTCGTTCACCGGCATGTGCGTGGTCGTCGGGGCGCTGATGTTCCTGACGGAACTGACGACCGAGCCGAAATCGCAGACGCAGCTGGCGAACGAAGCCGGCATGACCCGCAAGCAATACCGTGCGCATGAGGCCGCGAAAGCCAAGGCGCTTCAGGCCGAGGCCGCTGTGGAATACGCCCGCGACCGCGCGCGTGCGGAGGGCAAAAGCGACGACGAGGTGCAGGCCGCCATCGACCAGGCCGTCGCCAATGTCGAGACGGGCAAGCGCGAATCCATCTGGGGGCCGGGCCTGATCGCCATGTGCGTGACTTGGTTCGGCTTGGGCGCGTTCCAGTCCGCCGCGGGCATTTCGATCGTGGCATTCGCCAAGGAGGCGAACATGCAGCAATACACGGGTTTCGTGTTCGCCTGCTTCTCGTTCAGCTCGCTGATCGGCGCGCTGGTGTATGGCGCAAAGAACTGGATGATTCCGCTATGGAAGCGCTTCTATTTCTGCCTGACCGTGGTGAATCTGGGCATCGGCACGTTCCTGTTCGCCAAGCATCTGTGGGTGATCATGATCATCTATCTGATCATCGGTGTGTGCCAGGCGCCCACGTGGGTGAACGGCAACCAGATCATGCTGCATCTGGTGCCGCCGGCGCGGTTCACCGAGGGCATGGCATGGATGGGCGCGATGAACTCCATCGGCGGCTCGTGCGGCTCGGCCATCGCGGGCGTGTTCATCGACCGCATGGGGTCGCACGGCGGATTCGTCGTGGTGACGGCGCTGGCCGTGGTGGCGCTGGCCGTGGCTTTCGTCGGGTTCCGCCAGATCAGGCAATCCACCGAGCAGCCGTTGCTCACCGCCGTGAGCGTGTGACGGACAGCGGGGTGCCCCCCATGACGCGGTGTGTTCGCTGCGTGGGCGCGTGAGCTATTTCGGCCAGCCGTTGGGGGTGTGTTCGAGCGACCACAGGCCAAGTTTATGGGAGAAACTGTTCTCCCACTTGGCCTGAAGCTGCTCGTCGGTCAGGCGGTTGTCTTTGGAACGCAGACGGTTCATCGCGTTGGTGTGGGTATCATCCAACAGCCATTTGCGCGTCAGGAAGTTCCACACCATCACCACAACGGTGGCGACCAGCTTGCCCACGTTGGTGCGAATCAGATATTCGGTGCTCTGCGTGACGAATGCATCGTGGTTCATGCCGTAAGTGGAGACCCAGATGATCGCGTCGTTCATCAGCAAACCGATGACGGCACCGACGATGAAAATCACGATTTCCATCCAGCGGGCCATATCCTCGCGGTGCTTGAACACCACCTTCATGCTGGCCACATAGTTGAAAATCAACGAAACGATGAAGGAAATGGTCGCGGCAATAACGTTATGCATGTGGAACACGCCGACAAGGAGGTTCAGAATACCCCAGTCGATGATGAAGGCGATAACACCCACGATGCCGAATTTCATAAGCTGCGCGATAAGTTTTCTCACAGATGGTATTCAACACCATAAGGCTGACCGACGCGCTTGCTTTGAGTGATGGCAGCGCGCGGAACGAGCACCTACACTGGAAGCGAACCGATTGTACAAAACACCGGCGATTGGCATCGGTCGGCGTTTATCCGTTTATCCAAGGAGGAATTATGCCCGTCATTCACACCCATGTGTCCGTCACGACCACGCCCGAACAGCGCGAGGCGCTGAAGACCGCTTATGGCAAGGCGATCACCGCCGTGCCCGGCAAATCGGAAGGCTGGCTGATGTGCCCGTTCGAGGACAACATGCCGATTTATTTCGGCGGGGACGACTCGAAGCCGGCGGCTTATGTGGAGGTCAATGTGTTCGGCACATCGGTGCCGGGAGCGGCTTGGGAGAAGCTGACGCGCGACATCATGGCCGCACTGAGCGAGCAGCTCGGCGTGCCTGAAGACCGCACCTATATCCGCTACACCGCCACCACCGACTGGGGCTGGAATGGGGGCAATTTCTAGCGTTCTTTGCTTGCCGGGAACGCGCGATAGACAGGGTGCGAAGGTCTATCTGGCTTATCTGTGGCAGCCCGGCGTGGTAAACCCCGGTTATGGGCCTTGGAATTCCAAGGCCCATAACCGGGGTTTCGTTTGATAGCTGCCACAGATAAGCGAGATAGGGAGAAACCGGCCGTTTCTTCCCCTGTTTTTGGCCTCGATTCACACGATTTTGGGCATGGGGGTGGTCAGCGACGTGGTGAGGTTCACGTGCACCAGCCCGGCACCCGCGTGGATTTCGACCTTCTTGAGCGTGACGGTGCGCTCGTCTTGCGGGGCGCGGTCGTCGTCGGTCATCGTGGCCGGAGACTTGACCGCCACCAGCGCCAGATCGGCCATATTGACGCCGACACTGTCGCACAGCGCCACGGCCTCGTCACGTGAAGCGGCGAAACCATCCTTGAGCACCACGCGCTCGGCGGGCACGCCATAAGCCTGCTCGGCGACCCACTTGACATTTTCAATCACCGACATGCCGCGATGGCTGTGCGGCGCGGCCGGCATGGAGCCGTTCTTGAGTGCGTCGATGAATTGGTCGAGCTGGTCGGCGAGCGCGGCACCACCGTCGCGGAACAGGTTGCCAATCACCGGCTTGCGGAACTCCAACTTCTCGGCCGTCTCAAGCAAAGTCGGAACCTGGTCGTCTTCGCCCTCCCACAGGTTGATCAGCGGGAAGGTCGGGATGTCGAGATTCTCCAAACGGTTGACGTGGAATGGATAGCGCCACGCAAGATCCGGGTCGTCGCGCCAGGTGGAGGCGCGGGTGACGACGATGGCGGCGGAAGGCCACTGCGCGCCGTATTCGCGGCAGGCGATGTCAAGCCACTTCTGCGCGCCCGCGTCGGTGCCATAGCCGGCTTCGACGATCACCACGTCATGCAGGGCGCACGCCATTTCGACGGACACCAGCGTGGGGATGCCGATGGAAACATTGGCGAACGGGCCGCCATGCACATAGACCGGCGAGCCGTTCACCGTTTCGGTTTTGGCAGGCTTGACGGCATCGGTCAGGATGCTTGTGATGCGCCACAGGTCGACGAATTCGCCGAAAGTCACGCCTTTGCCGCCCTTGGTGCCGGCGATCATCCTGGCGACGCGCTCGGCGATTTCGTCCATCGAGCGCGACAGCACGACGATCTGCATCAGCTCGCAGGTGGGGGTGAGCACCACGCGCTCGGGCACGTCGCCCTTGCCGCGATCCACTGCAATCTGGCGCAGCGAGCGGGAGGGCACTTCCGAGACGCGCGGCACGAGAATCGTGTCGAGCTTGCCTTCGTCAACGGCTTTCTCCGCGAAGGAAACGAGCAGATTTTGGGCGGCCGCAATGGCTGCCATCTCGCCACACAAGCCCCAATCAATCAACTCCGGGTGGGTCAGCGAGGCCTTGCCGCCGCCCGAGGCACCGCCCTTGGAGCCGGCGGCGGTGATGCCCATGCTCGGCTGGCGCAACACGGCGGCCGCGTCGATGCCACGGGCGTTCAACGCATCGATCAGGGCGATGGTGGTGGTGGTTTTCCCCTCGCCTCGGCTGGCCTTCAGCGGCGTGTCCGCAGTGACGAGCACGACCTTGCCGTGCTTGCGCGGGGCGTCGGGCGTGTTCTTCAAATAGTCGAGATAGCCGAACGCATCAATCTTGCCGACCAGCCCATACTGGCTGGTGAAATTCTCGATGGAAGTCATACCATGTTCCCCTTGCAGTCGAAAACTTTGCGGACGAAAGACGGATTTATTGTAACGAACACCGCCTCCATGCAAACCACCCGTAAACCGGCACGCTTAGAAATCAGACATGTGGAATCCGTTTTTCATGGCCATGCTGCGGGTGTAGAGCACCGAGTCGAGCAGCTTGTCGGTTTCCTCTTTAAGCTGATTGGCCATGGTCTGGTTGGCGGCGGCGAGCACTTGGCGCACCTCGGCGTTGCGCACGGCGGCGACGATCCCGTTCGGCTCCATCGGCTGCACGTCGCCATTCTCGTTATCCGCGTCGAACTCCGATTGCGGCCCAGTGAAGACCAAACGCGCGGCCTGCTCGTCGGTGGCCGCGACTAAGCGATGACCCATTGCGCCGGTCTTCTCCTGATAGCGCTCGACGGCGTTGGCGGTGTCGGCGAACGCGCCGTCGCACAGGGCGGCAATAATGCGGTTGGCCCAATAGAAGTTCTCGGTGGTCACGCGCGTGGTGGTGTCGGCCAGATACGCCGGCGTGGCGTCGACATTCGCAAAGAACGGCACCAGTGTGTTGAACGGGTTGGAACCGTAGGCCATCCACTGAATCGCGCGGCACGCCTGCGGGCGGTAGGGGCGAATCTGCAACACCGCAAGCTGGCTCTGGCGGTTGATGCCGATCGGGCGATACTTGCGGCGGCTGTGCTCGTCGCCCAGCGTGCCGTAGGGATCATACGGCGTGCCCTGATAGTGGCCGGACAGCACGTATTTGATGTCCTCGATGGTCACCTTACGTTCGGGCTGGCGCGCCCACGGAATGTCGTTGCTTTCGGGGCCGTGGTCGGCGTCCGGCCCGTCCCACACCTCGTCGTAGGGGTTCAGGAAACGCTGCATCCACCACGCGCGCGGAGTGTTATAGACATGATCGGAGTCGGAGTGCGAGCCGAAGGCGTCGCGCGGGTTGAACGGCGAGGCAGGCTCGACGGCCAGATCGAGGTGGTTGCGCTCGATGAACTCGCCCAGATCGGCGGAGCACATGTGGTTCTGTCGCTCCCCCAGCGCGTCGTCCAAATCGAACTCGTCAATGCCCAGTTGGTTCGGCATCGTGACATAGGCCTCGTCCGGTACGCGCTTGGCAATCCAGTGATGCCCGCCCACGGTTTCCATCCACCAGATTTCGTTCACGTCCGAGAAGGCGACGCCGTTCATCTCATAGGTGCCATACTGCTCCAGCAGCGCCCCCAGTCGCTCGACGCCCTCACGCGCGGTGCGCACATACGGCAGCACGATGGTGAGGAAGTCCTCTTCGCCGATGCCGCCCGGCACTTCCGGTTCGTAGCCCGCCTCGCCTTCCTTGCCTTTGGCGGCGACGAGTTCGACGAAGGGGTCGGCACCGAGCACTCGCTCGTTGGTGGTGAGGGTTTCAGTGGCGCTCATGGCCACGTTCGCCTCGTTGACGCCGGCCTCGCCCCACAGGCCTTCCTTGAGGTCGGCGTTGGGCACGCTGGTGTATTGCAAGGGGTTGTCGGGCAACTTGATTTCGACGTGCGAGATGACGGCTTTGTAGGTGCGCGGCTGCTCGTCGGGCTTGACGACGACGAACTGCTTGGGGCAGAACTCGCCGTTGGCGCTATCCTCATTGCGCGCGATGATGGTCGAACCGTCGTAGCTCGCGTCCTTGCCAACCAGAATCGTGGTGCAGGCCATGGTTTCCTTTCTTTTGAGTTTCACCCCCGATACAGGGGGTTTCATGAAGTAACTGGGAGGTGCGATGGCAAGCGGCAAGCGAATCCGATTCAGACCCTGGCAGCCATCCTCCGTCCGTTTCGCGGGTCATTTCCCGCTAGAGAGAAGCCAAAATGCTCACGCCTTGCCTGTGACGAACATGCCGCCTTGGTCGACGGGCTGAACCTTTTCGCGCAACCCGTGCATGAGTTCGTTGAGCCAAAAACCTTGGTTCAGGCCAGGCACAGGCTGAGTCGTGGCCCACACATGCAAGCAGTAATCATGGTCTTTGTCCGGCGGCTGCGGGCCGTTATATCGCATAGTGACAGCCGGATTGCCGTCGCGCCCCACGAACTGGGAGGCCGAGGAGTTGCGCCCCTGCAGCGCCTCGGGAATCATGGCGGGCATCTGACGCGAGAAATCCGGCGGAATGGCGAGCGCATACGAATCGTTGAAATCGAACATCAGCGCGTCGATGGGCAGATTGGCCACCGTCCAGTGAATCCATTCGAAGCCGCACACCGGAATCGAATCCGGGTCGGTGAACGCCCAGTGCAGGTATCGCGCTTGCGAGTCCACACCATCGATATAAAACGGAAAGGAGATGACGGGCACGCCATCCACGCGATATTGCTGCGCCGCCGCCTTGGCGAAGTCGTCTGGCACGACCGTGAAATCAGCGGAAATCTTCATACCGCCAGTGTATCGCCGCCCGAAGATTGCAACCCGCGCCTACTCCACCGAATACAGTTCTTCGACACTGACCAGCCGCAACGTTTCGTCCTCGTCGGTGAGCTTTGCCAGCTCGGCACTGTAGCCGCTGAGCGAGAACAGTATGTAGTTCTTCTTCGATCCCTTGATTCGTAAGGCTTTTTCCTTAAGATCACGCAATACGGACGCCTCGACCGGCTTGCTGCGGAACTTGCACTCCCCCGCCAACACGCATTCGCCTGTCTTGCTTGTTGCGATAACGTCGATTTCGCTCTTCGCGTCCCACCAACGGCCGATGGCGTTCGCATAGAACGGCAGATTGCGTTTTGTGTTCTGCAAGCGCACCCAGTCCGCGCATATCCGTTCAAATGGCATGGCCGCAAAATCATGCAGTTTCGCGGCGATCTCATATTGGTAAACGCCGTCGATATCGCCCATTTCGAGCGCAGAGCGGTTGAATGCCACGAACGCGAACCAAAAGCGGAAGAAATTATCGGACAGTCGATACAGCCCGCGCATGGACTTCGATTCCTCCACCGGTTTCGCGTCCACGGGAAACTCGCGTTCGATGATGTTGACCTCAATGAGGTTTTTGAGGTAGGCGCTGACGGCTTGAGACTGCAGCATGGTGCGTTGCGCGATGTCGTTCAGCCTTGTGGCTCCCAACGCCACGGCTTGCAGGATAGCGTTATAGGTTGCCGGCTCGCGAAATTCCTGGTGCATGAGGAACTCGACCTCGCTGTACAGCGCGGACCCTCTGCGCAGCACATGCTGTTTGATATTGTTCTCCAAGCTTTCATCCGGGTCGAATTCGGCCAGATAGTGCGGAATGCCGCCAAGCACCGCGTAGGAAAGGGCTTTATCGGCCGCGGTATAGTTCGGGAAGAAATCGGCCGCATCCCAATACGGCATGGGCAACACTTTGAGTATGCCGGTGGCGCGGCCATATAGCGGCGATTTTTCGGACAGCACATCCTTTTCGATGAAGCTCATCGCGCTGCCGCACAGCACGAGCATGACATTTTCGTTTTTGAGGCTGTGATCCCACAGATTCTGGATGATGGACGGCAGGGAATTGTCCGCGCGCACCAGGTAGGGGAACTCGTCGATGATCACCAGTTTGCGTTTGCCGCTTTTGACCGGCAGATTGACGATGTCGGCCAGGGCGCTTTCCCAGTCGGCATATTGCCTCAAGTATTTCGAGGCCGGGGCGCCAGCCGCGAACATCTGGCGGGAAAAAGCCGCCAGTTGCTCCTCTTTGGTTGCGGACGGCGCGGCGAAGAACACGCATTCCTTGTCTTTTGCAAAATGAGAGAGCAGCTCGGTTTTGCCGACGCGCCGACGCCCGTAGACGACCGCCAGTTGAGCCTTTTTGCTGGTATAGCAGGATTGCAAGAAGGAGAGTTCATCGCGTCTGCCAATGAATGTCATATATATAATCGTAATTATTAAAATTACGATTTGTCAAATTACGATTTGCATAATCGTAATTATATTTCTTGACTTTGCGTCCTTCACCTTTCTAAAAGACGCTATCGGCTCGGGAATCTCGGGATCGGTGGTATCGTAAAACGCAAGACGGCGAATGCCGCGATACATATACTGAGCCCCGGTCGAAAGATTGGGGTTCAGTTGGTTTTATGGATAGAGTTTTACGCGCCGAGGCTTTGCTCGGCACACGAGCGCCCAAGCGAGACGCCCATTGCCACATCGGATTTGCGAATTGCACACACCGCCTCAGGGAATGAGGGCGCAGAAGAGGGCCTCGAATACGAGGACGGGGCTGCCGTTGCCGGCCAAGCGCTTGCGGGCCAGCGCCACCTGGTCGAGGCATTGCACGGCGAAGGAACGCGGCACGCGCGCGGCCAGTTCGGTGATGGCACTGCGGTTCTCCAAATTGATCAGCCCCACCGAATCCTCAGCGTTGTTCTGCAACACCGAAACGTCGCGATAGACGCTGGCGATGGAGTTGAGCGCGCGGTCGAGCACGTCACGGCTGCGGCGGGTGGCGCGGCGCTTGAGATCGTCCTTTTTGGCAAGAGCGTTGTACGCGGCACGCAACTTGGGCGGAATGCGGTCTTTTTCGCCCAGCCCGTTGACGCGGCGGAAATCGGCCTGCGCGGCTTCGGCCTGACGGTTCACGTCGTCTTCGGCCTGCGTTTTGGCCGCAGCGTTCAGCTGACCGGCCAGCAGCACCGCGTCGGAGGCACGGTTGAGGTTCAGCACGCCGACAACCAGCTCGTCGCGCTCGCTCATCACCCGCTCCTCGGTGGCATAGAGCTTCGCGATGCCGATATGCCCTTGCGCAAGGCGGGCGGCGCGTTTGGCAATGTGCTCGTCCACGCCGACCTCGTTTTCAAGGAACTGCGCGACGGCCGCCGGTTGCGGCACGGCCAAATTCACGATGCGTGTGCGCGAGCGGATGGTGGGCAGCACGTCCTGGGCGCTGGGGGCGCACAGCAGCCAGATACAATGCTCAGCCGGTTCCTCGATTTCCTTCAGCAACACGTTGGTGGTGCGCTCCAGCATGCGGTCGACGTCTTCGATGATGATGATGCGCCACGGTGCCGTGCTGGGCATCTGTTCGGAAACGGTGATCAGCTCGTGTACCTCGTCGATGCCGATGGTCACTTTGTCGGTGGCGAGCACGGTGACATCGGGGTGAGTGCCGGCGAGCACATGTCGGGCGGCGCGGGTCGGCTCGTCGCCTTGGCCGTGGTCGGGGCTTTCGAGCGCGGCGGCGAATGCGCGCGCCATATTGGAGCGCCCCGAGCCGGGAGGCCCGCAAATCAGCCACGATTGCGTGATTTTGCGCGGGTCGCCCGCCGCCACAGCCGACAGCATATCGGTGACGGCCTGTTGGCCGATAATCGAATCCCACACACTCATGCTGCCGAACCGCCTTCCTGTTGGCTGGGGGTGTCGCGCGCAACCTGACGAAAGACTGTCGGATTATCGAAATCGGATTGGATTTGCGCCCAGACATCTTCGACTGCCTGGCTCGCATCGATGACCCGGAAACGGCTTGGTTCGGCGGCAGCCAGGTCGAGGAAGGCCTGACGTGTGCGTTGCTGAAAATGCTCGCCTGCGGATTCCATGCGATCCTGCTCGTGTTGCAAGCGCGCGTGGGACAAGGCAGGATCCATGTCGAGCAGATAGGTGCGATCGGGCAGCAGATTATTCGTGGCCCATAGGCTTAAGTTTTTGATTTCTTCAAGCGTGAGCTCTCGGCCGCCGGCCTGATATGCCAGCGAGGAGTCGAGATAACGATCGGTGATGACCACCGCGCCGCGTTCGATGGCCGGGCGAATCACCTCGGCGACATGCTGGGCGCGATCGGCAGCGAAGAGGAGCGCTTCGGCGCGCGGGGAGATGTCGGACTTCTCACCGCCGACGCCGTGCAAGAGCAGTTGGCGAATGGCTTGGCCGAGCTCAGTGCCGCCCGGTTCGCGCGTGACGACCACCTCGCGCCCCTTGGATTCCAGATGCGCGCGCAACCGCTCGACCTGCGTGGTCTTGCCCACGCCGTCGACGCCCTCAAAAGAGATGAATATGCCCTGCATATTCATTACTGTACCTGCAGGCATCTTCTACGCTTCCTTTACAGAAAACAAGAAACGCGGTTACGCTCGCTTGAGGAAGCGGATTTCCTCTTCTAACTGTTGGATACGCAGGGCTTGGGCGGCGATGAGGCGGTCGCGGGGGTCGCGCGGGTCATATGGGTCGACGGTGTCGCGGGATTTGGGTTTGGGCGGCTTGGGATGGAGTGGTTCGGGAGAACGTTTCCAGCGGGCGAAGGCGCGTTCGATGCGCTTGTGGCCCACGAGCTTGGGATCAAGGCCGGCCTGGCGGAACAGGTCCACCGGCTTCTCACCCTCACGGTAGCGGCGCATGCACTCGATACGGAACCAGTCCGCGTAATGGATGCGCGAGGACGCGTCCACCATGTCCACCGCCGCCAACGACGACAAATACGCCCGCTGACCCGAGGTAAAACTTTGCGGCTCATTCATTGTCGGCCGTCCTTCCTGATACGCAGGGAACTGAAAAACTTTTGAAGGCCCCGTTGTCTTGCGCGAGGCTCGCGATGCTGTCGCCGCTCGCTGCTGCGAAGAGCGCGCAACACCACGGGGAGCTAAGGGCCGCGTATCGTTTTGGCCGCGGCCTTATTTGGTTGTTGTCATTTCGACTTATTTGTCATTTCGACCGAGCGCAGCGAGTGGAGAAATCTTGCTTTGCTGACATTGGCGTTGGCTGGAAGATTTCTCCGCTTCGGCCTGGCGGCCTCCGGTCGAAATGACAGGAAACGGGAGCGGTCGCGGCTCGTCTTCTCAAATGAATCGGGATCGGAGGCCCCCGCAGGCGGGGGCTGTCGCGCGGATGCGCGACTGGGGGTGGTCACGCCAGTCACGTGACCACGCCCGCACCACCCCAGTCGGCCTGCGGCCGACAGCCCCCGCCAGCGGGGGCCAAGGGACGCAAAACCGGGATTGGGGATAGGAAGAGAAAGGCGGGGGACGCGGGGCGCGAGCCCCATGTCCCCCGCCTTTCGGAAACCGTCAACCGGTTGGCCGGACGGGCGCTGGCCCGGTCCGGCCGGCGGCCGGGCGGTTGAGCCCGGCCAGCCGGTTGTTCGGTTTAGTGGGAGCGGCGACGGCGCAGGGCGCTAGCGGCGAAGCCGGTAGCGGCCAGGGCCAGGGCCGTCAGGGCGGCGGCAAGGCCGGTGGCGCCGGTGGAGGCCAGGGCGTTGACCTTGCTCCAGCGGGCGTGCAGCTTCTTGCCGATCGCATCCTCGACGCTGGTGATGAGGTTGCCCTCGTCGTCGTACCAGCCGTCGAACGTGTAGCCGTCACGCGTCGGGACAGGGAGCTTGCCGTCCTCACCGGTCCAGTCGGACGGGAGGGTGCCGCCGTTCGGGTCGAACGCGTCGTTCATGCTGGTCCACTTGGCGTGCAGCTTCTTGCCGATCGCATCCTCCACGCTGGTGATGAGGTTGCCCTGTTCGTCGTACCAGCCGTCGAACTTGTAGCCCGGCTTGTACGGCAGGGGCAGCTTGCCGTCC
>NZ_JAAIIJ010000013.1 GCF_012932445.1 Bifidobacterium panos | reverse complement strand
GGACAAAACTGACCCCCTACAGCGCACCCCAATCACCGCCAAACCAACCACCCAAAAACCGCGCAACCCCGCGGAAAAACAGGACTCAAACCGAAGCCCGCCCCACCCAAAACACACACCCGCAACAAAACCAAGGGGGCAACCATTCCCCCGAGTCAGCACGCACACCGGCAGCACGCTCACCGCCCCTTCCGGGGCGAGATTTCTCGACTCCGCTACCGCTCCGCTCGAAATGACAAGAGACGGAGCACACTCACCGGAACAACAAGGACGAAACAAACCGGTTACGCCAGAATGCCCTAGGCGGATGTTGCCGTGTGAGACGTAAGACTTGGCCTACCGGCCCGGAGGGTGTCGAACACGGCAACATCCGCCGCAAACACCGGAACAGGTCAAACAACACGCAAACCAAAACAGAACAGCAAAACGCACACTGAGAACGGGAAAAATGGGCACTGCAACTTGAGATAGACCGAGAATATAGCAACGCACACTGTGACTTGAGAGACGCAGGGAACGAGTTCGCAGCGTCGGCAAGGGTCTAAGGACACGGGAACGATCTACCACGCAAAACGGCGCCGTCCGTTGATATCGAAACGAACAGCCCACTGGGCTGTTCGTCCACTGGGCTGTTCGTCATCGTCAGTGATATCGCAATTTTTTGTACATCGCATGTATAAATTTTTGTACATGCAATGTATAAATTTTTATACATCGGATGTACAAAAATTGCATTTTTGCGTATACTGAACCACATGACAGAGTACATCTCACGCCCTTTGGCGAACTCACTGCTGAAGTCGAAACGCAAGGTGGCGATTCTCGAAGGCGCACGTGCGGTGGGCAAAACGATGATGGCGCAACGTCAACTGGTGCCGCAAGGATTTGCCTATGAAACCTTTGCGGATCAGAACACCTACGAACAGGCCAGAACGGATCTTCACAACTGGCTCTCCGGGCTGCAGCTCCCCGTGGTGATCGATGAGGCGCAGCGCGTCGCCGATCTCCCTCTGGCCATCAAGGAGATGGTCGACGCCCTGCCCTCCGGTCGCTTGTATGTTGTGCTGACGGGCAGTGCGATTATCAACCGCGGGGGTCTGAGCGGGCAGAACCCTCTGGCTCGGCGTGTTCAGCGATACACCATGAGCCCCCTGACCCAACGCGAGATCCAAGGAACCCCAGGCAGTCTCGTGGACGATCTGTTTGAAGCGGAGCCGAACGTCTCCTATAAGGAGAGCCTGTCCCGTGCGCAGTTGCTTGAGCTGATGACCGCCGGCGGCTTGCCCGGATATGCAACACAGTATCGAGAATATGAGGAATGGGAGCGCGAGCGCCTGATCTCCAACAACATTCGCACGATGCTGGGAAACACGATTCTGCCCGGCGAAAAGCTCGACATGGCGACCGCGCAGACCATTCTCGACCGGCTGCTGTGCGTGCCGGGCGGCATCCTGAACTCCAGCGCTCTTGGGAACGCCCTGGCGTTGGACCGCAGAACGGTGGAACGGTACGTGAGCATTTTCATGCGCCGCTTTCTCGTTCACGATCTGCCGAATCTCAAGACGGCTCCGAACCGCCAGACGTTCGCACGCGCGAAGATTCACCCGGTGGACACTTCGCTGAGCGTGCAGACCATGCTTTCCAAGGGCGAGGATCCCATGAAAGACGCGGTGGCATACGGTAATACGCTTGAATCGTTCGTGGCCAACCAGATCGTCCCCGCGGTGCAGTGGTCGCGGGTGCATCCCGATTGCTTCTATTGGAGGCAGGCTGGGCGCGCACCCAAGGAAGTCGATTTGGTGATGCTGAGCCGCAACCGTTTGGTGGGAGTGGAGGTCAAGTCCGCTGGAAGTGTCAGCCGCGAGGATTTCAAAGGTCTCGCGGCATTGGCCGAGGACGCGCGCTTTGAGCGCGGATATCTCGTCTACACCGGTTCCCGGGTGATGAAATGGTCGGATAATCTGTGGGCCATACCGGTCACGGCGCTGTGGGATCCGGCCGCTTTTGCCGCGACAAAATAGACAAGAATAGACACGATAGGCAGGGTGCGACGCGCGAGACACGGGCGCGGTTGGATAAATCCGGGGGATGCATTACACTTTCATACTTGTGCGTGGGTCGCGAATGCGTCCCACCAGCAACGCCACTTTAGCTCAGTCGGTAGAGCGGCTCACTCGTAATGAGCAGGTCGTCAGTTCGATTCTGACAAGTGGCTCGCCTCCCTGGGACGGCTCGCCGCCCCGGGGTTTTTGCTATCGGGCGGCTTTCCCGCCCACAGCACCGCGCGAGTGGCGAAATTGGTAGACGCGCAGGATTTAGGTTCCTGTGTCGCAAGACGTGTGGGTTCAAGTCCCATCTCGCGCACCGCTAGAAAACGGCGATATAGCAACAAAATCGCGCCTTCGCGCCACTGTTCCTTAGGCCGTTTGGGAACATTTCGGGAACAATACACAAGACACGCTATTTTCAACGCGTCGAACGACGCCCACAGCAATCAGACTTGCCAGCGTGCTTGCACGTTGTCCCAATGCCGGTCGAAAATTTCGCCCCGTAATACAGCCGCGTATACCGGCTCTAGGAAAACAATCAATCTTCTGATCACAGCGTCGAATCCCAGAGATGCTTGCCGCGCTGGCTCGTAGTTCGACCATTGCCTAAGCAGATAATCGTTCCCGGTGAAGTCTTTAATATCGTTAAACGCTTCGGCTGGCGTATTGCGGTGCCGGTGTTCCGTCGTCGTTTTGATGGCTTCTTTCAGGACGGCGCCGTCGAAATCGAACGTTTCCGACAGATAGTAGATGTCGAAGAAGTCCTTCATCCTGCTTGTGCCGGACATCCGCTCCAGAATCGCGTCCAGTTTCTCCGCAACGACGCTCTCCAACGAATATGTGTATATCTCGGGTGCCGTGAAGCCGGGGAGCCTTGTCGCGATCATCCGCTTCTCGGGTGCCGGAACCACGGCATCATCCACCGCTATATCCACCGAGAACGGAACCTTGACTTTGCCGATTCGGGCGATCAACGACACCGCCGCGCCCGGATATTCCTTTCTTCTGCCGATTCGCGCAACCTTCAGAACCTCGATGACGATGTAGCCGTTCCCCGTATCGACCGCGCAAATCTCACGAACGACCTTCCCCAGGGCCTCGAGGTCGTTGTTCAAGCCCCTGACCATGAGGTCAACGTCGCGGGTGGGCCTTGACTCATACGCCGTGAGCGTGTAAATGAACATGCCGCCCTTGAGCACGAACTTCTCGTTGTGCTTGGATTGCGAGAGTTTTCTCAGGAACTCCTCTTGCGCAAAAAGCTGAAGAACCAACTGGAACGGCAGGTCTGTCTGTTTCGCCTGATTCCTCAGCCGGTCAAGCACCGAGGCGGTTATGTTGCTTAGAGCCATGCGCCGAGCACCTCCCTTGCTTTCCTCTCCACATGCAAACGTTTGGCGTATTTCATCAGCCGCGCAACATCCTTTTCAGGGTCGTCAACATACCGTTGGACCGCCTTCGCGTAGGTTTCCGCGTCCACTTTGTTGCGGTGGGACAGCAGGTCACACATGGTTCTTTCACGGTTGTATATTCTGATGCGACAGCCGTCGATTTCAACGGTTTCCATCCCGACCAAGAACTTCGCCGCAACAACGAAATGGGGCTTGACCCTGACGCAATCGACGTTGAAACGCGTGCGCGCCGTCGTGCCCTCGACCGCGATATGCCACGCGCTCGGGGTCCTGTCAACGTACCCATAATAATCCAACGCGCTCTCCAAGCAAAGCACGCCATCGGGGAACAGCGCGGCGAGAACGGGGATGTCCGAGTATGAGTTCTCGTCAATGTAGCGGTAATAGCCCCTGCGTATGGGCTCGATTTCGTTGGCTTCGCACAACGCCTGTATCTTTTGGTAATGGTAGCCCGCGTCGTGAAGCTCGGAGGTTTTGAGTATCCCGTTGTGCCTACCGAAAAGCTCTCGCGTCTCGTCCGTCATACGATCGCCTCCCTCGTTACTGAACTATACAAATATTATATCAAAATTGTATAGTTCAATAACGCATTGTGTCAGTTTTCATTCAGTCTGATAAACCTTCCGTCCTGTGTGCGTACCGCGAAAACAAACAGTCCTCAACCATTGAGCAACTACGGACAATCCCACGACGGCCAATTCGCTGGAACCGCAACGTTCCAGCCTTCTGGAGTTATCGCCGTTGGTTTCGCCCAAGTGGTGAGGGTTCGTTTGGTTTTATGATTCGTCCAGTTCGCCGGTGCCTAGGCGGGCGTGATTGTAGCCATAGGCGAAATAGATGGCGAAGCCGACGAGCAGCCACACGACGAAACGAATCCAGGTGAGCACCGTCAGGTTGAGCATGAGCCACAGGTTGGCCGCCGCAATCAGCAACGGAACCCACGGATTGCCGGGAATCCTGAAGGCCCGCGGCAGATCGGGGCGCTTCCTGCGCATGATGGGCACAGAGATGGCCACCAGCGTGAACGCGGACAGCGTGCCGATGTTCACCATGTCGGAAAGCACACCGATGTCAAAACAGGCGGCAACCAGCGCCACCACGACGCCGACCGCGATCTGCAAGCCCGCCGGCGTGCCGTGCTTGCCGGTGCGCGACAGGCCGCGCGGCAACAGGCCATCACGGCTCATGGCGAACACCACGCGGGTCAAGCCCAGCAACAATACCATCACCACGGTGGCCAAGCCCAGCACGATGCCGAAGCTGATGATCTTCGCCGCCCAATCCGCGCCGACCAGCTCGAACGCCGTCGACAGCGACGGGCTGTCCTGCTTGGCGAGCTCCTTGTAGGAAACCATGCCGGTGGTGACGATGGCCACCAGCATATACATCACGATGATCAAGGCCATGCCCACGCCGATGCCCAGCGGCACGTTGCGCTTGGGGTCCTTCGTCTCCTCGGAAACGGTGGCCACCACGTCGAAGCCGATGAACGCGAAGAACACCAGCGCCGCGCCGGATATGATGCCGGTGATGCCGTATGTGCTGGGCGCCATGCCGGTGACCCACTGCCACAGCGGTTGCATCATTACGGCGGACGAACCCGACTCGGCAGGTTCGCTCGGCGGGATGAACGGCGTGAAATTGGAAGCCTTGACATAGAAGAAGCCGACGATCACCACGAACAGCACAATCGCGATTTTGAGCACCGTCATTGCGCCGTCCACGCGCGCGCCGATCTTGGTGCCGAACACCAGCAGGACGGTGAAGAACGCGACGATGATAATGGGCGCGATATCCAGGTGGAACGAACCGAACGTCAGATTGGTGTTGAAATCCAACCCCACAAGCCTCATGAAATCGTTCAGATAGACGCCCCAGTACTTGCTGATCACCGAACCGGCCATCAGCATCTCCAGAATGAGATCCCAACCGATCACCCAGGCCACGATTTCACCGACGGTGGTGTAGGTGAACGTGTAGGCGGAACCGGCCACCGGAATCATCGAAGCGAACTCGGCGTAACACATCACGGCCGCGCCGCACACCACGCCGGCGATCAGAAAGCTGATAATGACGGCCGGGCCGGCATGGAACGCCGCGGCCTGCGCGCCGACGGAGAAGATGCCCGCCCCCACCGCGACGGCCACGCCCATAATCGCCAAATCCCACCAAGTGAGGTTGCGTTTGAGCGAATGCCCTTCCTCGCCGGTTTCCGCCAGGGTCTGCTCGACGGACTTGGTGCGCAATACGTTCATGGGAATCCCTTCACGGCGTGCGAATGATTGTCTTATGTCCTAGCATAGCGGGGCTGCGGCCGGTTTCACCCTGACGCATGTTGAACCGCGGCTCAGCGCAAGTCGAGACCGACGACGACCGGCTCGGGAACCAAGCGCACCCCGAACGCCGCCTCGACGCCGCTCTGGACGGCTTGTGCCAGCGCCTGCACGTCGGCGGCTTTGGCACCCGCCCTGTTGGTCAGCGCCAGCGTGTGCAGTGTGGACAGGCCGGCTTGGGCGTGGGCGCTGGTCTTGAATCCCTTATGGAATCCGGCGTGATCGATCAGCCATGCGGCGGAGGTTTTGACTCCGGGGGTGCCGTCAGGTCGTTTCGCTTCGAAACGCGGGGCATCCTGCGGCAGTCTGGCCGCCTGATCGACCCCAAGAATCGGGTTCATGAAGAAGCTGCCGCAACTGTGACGGTTGGCATCCGGCTCGCCTTGCTGGGCGCACTGGGCGATCTCGACCAGTTCGGCGCGCTTGGTGCCAGCCATCGCCGGATTGTCGTAGCGCATGGCATCTTCCAACATGCCCTTGGCGGCACGCACCTTGAGCACCGCGGCGCGAATCTCCTCGGTTGCGATGCGCTGCCCCACCTCGACGCCCAGCGCCTTGGCGAGCTGGCCGTAGCCAACCGTGCCGGTCACGCTGTGCCGCAAACGGAACGTGACGGACAGCACCACATAGCGCGGTGTGGGGAAGAACTCGGCGGCCGGCGTGGCGGGGGCGGCATACATGCTGGCCTTGAGCGCGCTCATGCGATAGCCGAACCGAAGATCGGCGGGCGCCAGTTCGCGAGTCCGCTTGGCCTTGCGGTCCCAAACCTCCACGGACGCGACCGAAGTGGCGACCTCCTGGCCGTATGCCCCAATATTCTGCACCACCGAGGCACCCACCGTGCCGGGAATGCCGGACAGCCCCTCGACGCCTTCCAGCCCGAGCCGCACGGTGAACGCGACGAAATCATCCCAATTGCAGCCGGCCTCGGCGTTGACATGCACGGTGCGCTCGTTCCCCTCGACGGGCGCGGCCTCGTCGGGCACGGTGATTTGACGGCGCGCGTCACGCACCACCACGCCATGGAACGGCTCGTCGGCAACGAGCAGGTTGGAGCCCCCGCCAATCACGCACAATGGCAGCCCCGTGGCATCCGCGCCCTCGACGGCCTCGATGACCCCGACGCGCGTGGTGGGTTCAACGAAACGATCAATCTCGCCACCGACCCCGATGGTGGTGATATCCGCGAAAGAAGTCATGGCTTCAAGCTTACAAAAAGACCCGACCTTGAAGGCCGGGTCTTGCACATGTGAGGCACTCAGCGAGTCTCGCGGTGCACGGTCTGCTTGCCGCAGCGAGCGCAGAACTTCTTAAGTTCGAGACGATCCGGAGTGTTGCGACGATTCTTCGTCGTGATGTAGTTACGCTCCTTGCACTCGGTGCATGCCATCGTGATGCCGGGACGGATGTCGGCGCTCTTAGCCATGTTCATTCACCTCTAATAGTCTTAAGGTGCGCCCGCCGGGCGACGGGCGCAATTCGTAGCGAGGAAGAGGCTCGAACTCTTGACCTTACGATTATGAGTCGTACGCTCTAGCCAGCTGAGCTACCCCGCCAGAGAGCCCCGAGTGAGAATTGGACTCACGACCTCTTCCTTACCAAGGAAGTGCTCTACCACTGAGCTATCGGGGCGTGGCGGATAGTGGATTCGAACCACTGAAGCACGAAGCGCCTGATTTACAGTCAGGTCCCTTTGACCGCTTGGGAAATCCGCCAAGTCTCGCCGCACGTTTTGAACGGGTCAGAACGGGCAACTTGGCTAGTTTGCCACGGACGGGGGACTTTCGCAAGTTCACGACACACCGCCGGTGTCGGCATATTCGGCCGCATACGCATATTCCATACGACGACGGCATACGCACGCACATTGCGCACATATTGCGCACACACGCAACAAACCCCGCAGCACGAGGCTTGCGGGGCTTGAAATAGTCGAGATAGTGAATGCCTATATATCGGCTATATCGGCTATCAGCCGAGAATGGCCAGCACGTCGCGAGCGGCGACGATCAGATAGTCCTCACCCTCGTAGCGCACTTCGGTGCCGCCGTACTTGGAATACAGCACCTTGTCGCCAACCTTGACGTCCATCGGGATGCGTTCGCCGTTGTCGTCACGACGGCCCGGGCCAACGGCCAGCACTTCACCCTGCTGCGGCTTTTCCTTGGCGTTGTCGGGAATGTACAGGCCGGAAGCGGTCTGGGTCTCGGCCTCGGCCTGCTTGACGATAATCTTGTCTTCCAACGGTGTGAGCTTAATCGACACTGTGGGTCACCTCGTATTCGATAGTTGCTAATGTGTCTGCGCCACGGAGCGAACCCGGGAGGCTGACGAACACCCAAGCGGCCCTGAGGCACTAGGTCACATGGTAGCGCGATTATTAGCACTCTGCCAACTTGAGTGCTAACGCTGTGAGTGAAATCGGCTCGATTCCTATGCCTTACTATGCCTTACGGCGTGTGAGAATCGCTTCCAAGCCGATGCCGAGCGAATCGGAAGTGGCCGCGGGCGCGGTGACCTCGGCCTGACGTTCCGTCAGATGGAATGCCTCGACCTCCGCGGGGTCGCCCGGCTCCGTTTCCACCTTGGCCTCGGCGGACAGCATCTCATGCTCGACAGTATCGACCGGCTCGGCCTTGGCGACCTGGCGGGTGGACTTGATCTCCAGACTTTCCGGAGCGGCCGCCTCGCTGTCGGAACTGCCCAGCGAGAACGAAATGAGATCCTGCTCGGGGGAGGCGGCGGCGTCGGGCGTTGCGGGAGATGGTGATGATGATGATACAGAGGACACAGAAGACACAGACGATTGAGCATCCGCTTCGGACGGCTCGCTGGCTTGCTCGACCTTGCCGCGCCGCTCGAAAGCCTCGCGCTTCTCAATCTGCGCCTTGCGCAACGCAGTGTGAATCTCACGCTGCTCCATCACTTCCGTATCGGGTTCCTCAGGAGTGTGAGCAGCTGGCTTTTTTTCACGCGCAGCAACTGGCCGCTGTTCCCCACGTTCAATAGCGGCCGGCTTCGCCCCTGACGGCACGGCTGCGGCGGCAGAACGCTTCGCGTCGAGCGCGACCTTGCGCTCCCACTCGCGGGCATGTTTCGCGGCGCGAGCACCCAACGCAAGCACGGCACCCAGCAAAACGGCGGGAATAAGCGCGAACCACGGGCTGAAATGAAAGACAAACGCGCACACCAAAACCAGCACGGTGATAACGGCCAGCGAGATGGCGATGAAACGACGACGACGAATGGCCTCATGGCGCAAACGACGCACTTCAGCGACGCGCTGTGCGCTGATATGTCCCACGTTCGACTGCATCACTATCCCCTCCATCCGGGTATCGCCGTCGCTGAATCGCGTTCCACTGTGTTCATCCACCAGATGCAACGACGTGGAATATTTGTCCGCACGATGCTCCTGCGTCCATTTCATACCTTTACGCGTGCGCGCGGGCAACCAAACCGCGATTCCCATGAGCACAATCACCAGCACGATGATGGTGCTTAGTGAGTCGTATCCCATAACTGTCAAGAATAGGTGAGAATCGTCATATTCTCGTGGTTTCCTCACGGGCGTGTCGGGATAGCCAGGACCGTCGGGATAGTCAGGACAGTCGGGACAGCCGGGATATGAGACGCGCCGCGAACCCCTGCCCCATATCCTCAGCGAGCAGACTGAAGGTCTCATGTGTGCGCCACTGGCCGTCGACATATATGTAGCCGGGCCTCGGACCCTCGTGGCGGGCGCCGACCTTGCGCACCACGGCAAGCGAACGCTCGTTGTTGGGCAAGATGGCGATTTCCAGCCGGTGCAACTTGGGGCCGGTCGGATCGGCGATCGCCCAATCGGCGAGCATGGCGAGTGCCATCGGCGCGATGCCCCGGCCGGCGACCTCCTGCGCAACCCAATAGCCGACCACGCCGGTGCGCATCGAGCCGTATGCGATTGCGCCGAGTGAGATTTTGCCCACGACGCGCATCTGATATTCGATGAGGAATATCACGCCCGTGCCCTGCTGCTCGTCGCGCCGCTGGCGTTGCACCCACTGGTTGAACGTGAAGGAGGGGCCGTGCATGGGGTCGCCCGAGGCCCAGGGTTTGAGCCAATCGCTGTTTTGGGAATACAGGTCGTTCCATGTTGCGGCGTCTTCGAGGCTCATGGTTCGCAGTGTGATCGGCACGCCGCCAGCGGGTGCGTGAAGGGTGAGGGGCACTCGGATGGCGTTGGGGTTGGAGGGATTCGTTGAGCTGAAAGCGTTGCGAATGGTCTGGAAGACTGACATGCCCCCATTGTGCCACCTTCGCCCCACTTGCCTGTTCTTGCTCAATACCAATCGGACAGTTTTGCGTCTGATTCGTAACGGATGATGCAGTCCTCAATACCAATCGGACAGTCTTATGACTGATTGGTATTTGGACGATGCGGCCCTCGTTACCAATCGGACAGTCTTGCGTCTGATTCGTAACGGATGATGCGGCCCTCGTTACCAATCGGACAGTCTTGCGTCTGATTCGTAACGGATGATGCAGTCCTCAATACCAATCGGACAGTTTTGCGTCTGATTCGTAACGGGTAATGCGGCTCCATTACCAATCGGACAGTCTTGTGACCGATTCGTAACGGATGATGTGATGCAGCCCTCGTTACCAATCGGACAGTTTCGTGACTGATTGGTAACGGATGATGCAGCCCTCGTTACCAATCGGACAGTCTTGTGACCGATTCGTAACGGATGTGATTGCTCCCGTGACCAATCGGACAGTTTTATGACTGATTGGTAACGAGTAATGCGGCTCCATTACCAATCGGACAGTTTTGTGACTGATTGGTATTGGGTTGCGTAGCTTCAGTGTCCACGTGACAGACCGGACGCGGCTGTGACCGAACGGTAACGGGTAAGGTGGCCGGCATGGAACCAGCCGAAAGCAAGCAGGAGCTGCGGCGCGCGGCCATTGCGCGACGCAAGCTGGTTGCGGCCGAAGAGCGAACGCGCGCCGGCGCACAAATCGCCAATCACCTGCACGAATTGCCATTGCCGGAACACGGCGGCATGGTGGCCGCCTACGTTTCGGTGGGCTCGGAAACCGAAACGCGCCCACTGCTTGCGGCGCTGTTGCGCGAAAGCTACCGCGTGCTGGTGCCCCGGCTGGGCGGCGGTATGGATGTCGGCTGGGGCGAGTTGCGCGGCGCGGACATGGCCTTGGCGGATTGCGGCGAACGCCGGCTTCAGGAGCCCGCTGGCGATGTTCTGTCGCCTGAAATATTGCAACGGGCGCGCATGATTATCCTGCCGGCGCTGATGGTGGACGAATGCGGCACGCGGCTGGGGCGCGGCGGCGGATGGTACGACCGCGCGCTGATGCACCGTGCGGCGAATGCCCCGGTGATTGCGGTGTGCTGGCCTTGGGAAATCAGCCCGGCACCCTTGCCGCACGAAACGCACGACCTGCCGGTCGACGGAGTGCTGAGCCCCGAGGGGTACCGACCCCTGAAACGCGCGACCCCGCCAGCGCGCGACTGTCAGGCCAATGATTAGGATATGAACGGTTGCAACCTGAGTAAGACGTCTTTTGCGGGAGGAACGCATGCCCACCTACCATTATCGCTGTAAGTCCTGCGGATATGACTTCACCGAGCATCAATCGTTCGACGACGAACCCATCACCGTGTGCCCCGAGTGCCACGAGCAGCAGGTGCGTAAGGTATTCTCCGCAGTGCCGATCGAGTTTAAGGGTTCCGGCTTCTATCGCACCGATAAGAAGTGATATGACGCGTGTCGCGCGCCAGCGAAAGCTGAAAAGTTAAGGTAGCGCGTCCAGCTTGTAAAGTCACGGATGTCCTATATGTGAAGAAATCCGGGGGCTCTATCCACAATTGTCTGGCGGACTTGCGCTCCGGCTCCATGCCGTTCAAGCATGGACGATATGAAGAAGATCAGCTTGCCTTGGGCGCAACTCGCCAGCCCCACGTTGGCCGGCCGCCGTCAACGCGCGCGGCTGGGGCGCATAGGTGTGGCCGTGTTCGCCTGCCTGAGCGTGCTGGTCACCTTGTCTGTGCTGACATCCTCGCAACGCACCACCACGGTGATCGTGGCCGCGCACGCCATCAAGCGCGGGGCGACCATCCGCGCCCAAGACGTTGCCGCGATGGAGGTTCCCAGTTCGGCCATCACTCGTGATGCGTTGCGGTCCAGCGAAGAGGCCGCGGGCAAGATCGCGCAGATCGACATCGACGCCAACCAGCCTCTGTTCCCCACCAATGCGCGGGACGCACCGGTGGTGCCGTCCGGCCACACCGTGCTTGACGTGACGGTGGCTAACGGCGTGACCGCTTTGCGTGTGGGCGACACTGTGTCATTGATGTCGTCGGTGGGCTGTGAGGAAATGTCCGGCGTGTGCACTCTGGCTGATACGGCATTGGTGATGGGCGCTACGGACGACGATTCCGGCGCGCATCTATCGGTCGCGTTGGCTCCTGATGCCGCGCTCAAAGTGATGGAGGCGGCGGAATTAGGCGCCATCATCGCCGTACATCAATAATTACGCGACCCCAAACCAGCTCGTTTTCAGGACCATACCGGTAAATCAACGGGAAAGCACGTTCAGATAAGCGAAGCCCGTGCTTGGGGCTCGGCTGTTGCCGTGTTCGACACCCTCCGGGCCGGTAGGCCAAGTCTTACGTCTCACACGGTAACAGCCGAGCCCAAAAAACTTTGCTTATGTCTGTTTGAGGGTAACGCGTCTATGTGCGCTTGGGGGTAGCGTGTTTATGCGCGCTTGAGAGTAGCGCGGTTATGCTCGCTTGAGGAAGCGGATTTCCTCTTCTAGCTGTTGAATACGTAAAGCTTGGGCGGCGATGAGACGGTCGCGGGGGTCGCGCGGATCGTATGGATCGACGGTGTCGCGGGATTTGGGCGTGGGCGGCTTGGGATGGAGTGGTTCGGGAGAGCGCTTCCAGCGGGCGAAGGCGCGCTCGATGCGCTTATGGCCCACGAGCTTGGGATCAAGGCCGGCCTGGCGGAACAGGTCCACCGGCTTCTCACCCTCCCTATAACGGCGCATGCACTCGATACGAAACCAATCCGCGTAATGGATACGCGAGGACGCGTCCACCATATCCACCGCAGCCAACGACGACAAATACGCCCGCTGACCCGACGTAAACACCTGCGACTCACTCATTGCCGGCCGTCCTTCCTGATACGCAGGGAACTGAAAATCTGAGGCCCCCGCTGTCTTGTGCGAGGCTCGCGATGCTGTCGCCGCTCGCTGCTTTGAAGAGCGCGCGACACCAAACACGGGAATCTACAGGCCCCCGCAGGCGGGGGCTGTCGCGCGGATGCGCGACTGGGGGTGGTCACGCCAGTCACGTGACCACGCCCGCACCACCCCCAGTCGGCCGCGGCCGACAGCCCCCGACGTCTTATGCGACGCTCGCGACGCTATCGCTGCTCGCTGCCACGAAGAGCCCACAGGGCTCTTCGTCCAGCGGGGCCAAGGGACGCAAAACCGGGATTGGGGGAATGAGGAAAGGCGGGGGACGCGGGGCGCGAGCCCCATGTCCCCCGCCTTTCGGAAACCGTCAACCGGTTGGTGGACCGGGCGCTAGCCCGGTCCAGCCGGTGGCCGGAGCCGGTCAGTTAGGCCGGTCCGGCCGGTGGCCGGGCGGTTGAGCCCGACCCGATCCGGTTTAGTGGGAGCGGCGGCGGCGCAGGGCGCTAGCGGCGAAGCCGGTAGCGGCCAGGGCGAGGGCCGTCAGGGCGGCGGTCAGGCCGGTGGCGCCGGTGGAGGCCAGGGCGTTGACCTTGCTCCAGCGGGCGTGCAGCTTCTTGCCGATCGCATCCTCCACACTGGTGATGAGGTTGCCCTCGTCGTCGTACCAGCCATCGAACTGGTAGCCGTCGCGCGTGGGCACGGGCAGCTTGCCGTCCTCGCCCGTCCAATCACTGGGCAGGGTGCCGCCGTTGGCGTCGAACGCGTCGTTCACGCTGGTCCACTTGGCGTGCAGCTTCTTGCCGATCGCATCCTCCACATTGGTGATGAGGTTGCCCTGTTCGTCGTACCAGCCGTCGAACTTGTAGCCGGGCTTGTACGGCAGGGGGAGCTTGCCGTCCTCGCCGGTCCAACCATTGGGCAGGTTGCCGCCGTCGGCGTCGAACCCGTCCGCCATGCTGGTCCACTTGGCGGTGAGCTTCTTGCCGATCGCGTCCTCCACGCTGGTGACCTGGTTGCCGTCCTCGTCAAACCAGCCGTCGAACTTGTAGTTCGGCTTAGTCGGGATCGGCAGCTTGCCGTCCTGGCCGGTCCAACCCTTGGGCAGGGTGCCGCCGTCAGCGTCGAACCCGTCAGGCAGAGCGGTCCACTTCGCAACCAAATCCTTGCCGATGGCGTCCTCGGTGTTGGTGATGCGGTTGCCGTCCTGGTCGTACCAGCCGTCGAACTTGTAGTCAGGCTTGTACGGGATGGGCAGCTTGCCATCCTCGCCGGTCCAACCATCGGGCAGGGTGCCGCCATTCGTGTCGAAGGCCTGGTCGACCGGCGTCCACTTGGGGTGCAGGGTCTTGCCCGCCGCATCCTCCGCGTTCGTAATCGGGTTGCCGTCCTCGTCATACCAGCCATCGAACTTATAACCCGGCTTGGTCGGCACGGGCAGCTTGCCGTCCTCGCCGGTCCAACCGTCCGGGATGGTCACGTCGCCGTCCACATCGAACGTCGTCGGCAGCTTCGTCCAATGCGCGGTCAGCTTCTTGCCCGCGGCGTCCTTCAACGTGGTGACCCTGTTGCCGTCCTCGTCAAACCAGCCATCGAAACGATAACCCGGACGCGTCGGGGTGGGCAGGTCGCCGTCCTCACCCGTCCAATCGTCAGGCAGGGTGCCGCCCTGGGGGTCGAACGCGTCGTCCAGCTTCGTCCAGTGGGCGGTCAGCTTCTTGCCGATCGCATCCTTCACCGTCGTCACCAGATTGCCGTCCTCGTCATACCAGCCATCGAACTTATAGCCAGGCAGCGTCGGGGTGGGAAGCTCGCCGTCGGCGCCCGTCCAGTCGGACGGGAGCTTGCCGCCGTTCGGGTCGAACGCGTCGTCGATCTTCGTCCACTTGGCGGTCAGGTTCTTGCCCACCGCATCCTTCAGGGTGGTCACCTGATTGCCGTCCTCGTCAAACCAGCCATCGAACTTATAGCCGGGACGCGTGGGGATGGGCAGCTGGCCGTCCGAACCCGTC
Organism: Bifidobacterium panos; assembly: GCF_012932445.1. Taxonomy (GTDB): domain Bacteria; phylum Actinomycetota; class Actinomycetes; order Actinomycetales; family Bifidobacteriaceae; genus Bifidobacterium; species Bifidobacterium panos. The sequence continues at coordinate 5,094 of NZ_JAAIIJ010000013.1, read as the reverse complement.
CAGTCGGACGGGATCGTGCCGCCGTCCGGGTTCAACCCGTCCGTGCTGGCGTTCTTCGTCCACGTGGCCGTCAGCGTCTTGTCGCCCGTATCCGAAGTGCCGATGCCGGTGACAGGATTGCCCTTCTGGTCAACCCAACCCGCGAACGTATAACCGCTCCTCGTCGGGCTCTTCAGGGTCGCGCCCACACCATAGGTGTACGTGCTCGGGTTCTTGGGGTCGGTGCCGCCGTCGAGCTTGTACGTGATCTTGTACGTGTTCGCCTTCCACGTGGCGTTCACCTGCAACATCGACTGGTCGAACGTGCCCGTGACGTTCCTGTCCCAGCCGGTGAACGTGTAGCCGGTGCGCGTCGGGTTGGCGGGGATGGTGTACTTGGTGCCCAGGGCGCCGGTGAGGACCTTGGACGCGTTATTGTCCGTGTCCACTCCGCCGTTGTAGGCGAAGATCACCACGCTGGCGGCGGCCGGCGCGTACTGCGCGGTGAACGTCACGTCGCCCGCGACCATCGTCAGACCGGCCAGTTCGTCCGCGGTTTTCAGGCCGTACTGGTCCGACTGCCAGCCCACGAACGTCCAACCCTCGTCCACGCTCACGGTCGGGGCCTTGACGCCGGTGAGCCTGGCGCCCGTGGTCACCTTATACTCGTCGGTGCCCGAGATCGAACCATGCGAACCCTTGTCGAAGGACACCGTGTTCGCCGCCGGCTTCCACGTGGCCGTCACCACCAGCGACGGACTGTCGAACGTACCGCTCGGGGGCGTGTCCCAACCCGCGAACGAGTAACCCTTCATCGTCGGATCCGCCGGGATCTCATACGCGGTGCCCAACGCGCCGGTCACGGTCCTGGACGGGTTGCCGTCCGCATCGGTGCCGCCATCGAACACGAACGTCACCGAACCCAACGCGTTCGCCGTCCACACCGCCGTCATCTCCACGTCTTTGGCGGGCATGACCAGGTCGGCCAACTGATCGGAGGTGACCAGGCCGAATTCCTCGGACTGCCAGCCCACGAACGAATACCCGGCATTCGGCGTGACGGTCGGGGCCGATACGCCGGCGTCGGACAGCTTCGCGTCCGTGGCCACGCCGTCGTAGGACAGGGTGCCCGAGATCGTGCCATTGGAGCCCTTGTCGAACGTCAGCTTGTGCGACACCGGGTTCCACTGGGCCGTGTACACGGTCACGCCGTCCGACTCGTACGTACCGCTCGGGGTCACGGTCTCGCCCGCGGCGTTCGTCCAGCCGGCGAACTCGTAGCCCTCGCACGACAGGCTGTCCGTGGCGGGCACCGTGTAGGTGCCGCCCTTCAATCCGGATTCGGACAGGAGCGACTGGCCGGCGACCTGGCCGCCGTTGGCGTTGAACACCACCGTCGCGCCATCATTCTTCGCATACTGCGCCGTGAACGTCACCGTCTGCGCGGAACCATCCTGCAGGCCCGTGACCAGGTACTTGCCCTTCACGCCGTCCTTGCCATACACCAGATCGTCCGCATCGCACTTCCAACCCGTAAACGTCCAACCAGCCGCAGGGGTCGCCGTCGGCTCGCCGGGAACCTTGTCGCCGGAAGACACCTGGTAGGTCGACTCGCCGTCCAGGCCGGTGCCGTCGCCCTTGTCGAACACGACCGTGTTCACGGTCCTCTCCCACACCGCGGTATACGTCACGGACTTATACGTCGTGGACAACTCCTTGTCCCAGCCCTTGAACGTGTAACCCGTACGAGACAACGAGGACGGAACCTTCGCCTTATCCGCATCCGTGTACCCCTGGCCGTCACGGCCCGTCAACACCAGCGACGAATTGTTGTCCGCGTCCAGGCCGCCGGCGTAGTTGTACAACACCTGCACACTCGACTCCGGCACATACTGCGCCGTAAACGACACCGTCCCGGCCTTATCGCCCGTGTTCGTGCCCGCGACGACGTACTTGTCCACGCTGTCCTGCGAATACACCCTGTCGTCCTCGTCGCACAGCCAGCCAGTGAAACGCCAGCCGCCGTTCGCGGTCGGCGCGGCCGGCTTGCCATTCACGGCATTGCCGGTGTTCACCGTGTACTTGGTCGTCTCGCCCGCGGCGATCGCACCGTGATCGCCATCCTTGAACGTGACCGTGTTCTCATTCGCCGTCCACTGCGCCGTATACTTCACATTCACGTACTTGCCAGACGGCTCCGTGTCCCAACCCGCGAACGTGTAGCCGGCGCGCGTCGGCTTCTCCGCGACCTTCGCCTTGGCCTCCGCGTCGTACTCGCCGTTCGCCGTACCCGACAACGTCACCGTCGTCTTGCCGTCCTGGTCATGACCACCGTTGTAATCCAACGTCACCACCGCATCCGGCAAATCCGCGTACTGCGCCTTGAACCACAGGCCAGGCTCCGCCGGCAGGCCGGCGATCTGGGACGGCTGGTAAATCGCACCCTCCGTGTCCTCGCCGTCCTTGGTCACGATGGACAGCCAACCCGTGAACTTCTTACCAGCCGGAGCCGCCACCGTCGGCTCCACATACTCCTCGGTCGAAGTGTTCAGCTTCTCGCCGGTGTTCACCGTCAACGACGCATTCACGCCCGCGTCCAAAGTGCCGCCGTTCGCATCGAACGCCACCGACTGGGGCAACGCGTCCCACTGGGCCGTGAACACCGCATCCGACACAAACGTCACCGTCGTGGCCTCCTTAGTCGGCGCGTCCACGGTCGACGGGGTCGACGCCCAACTGTTGAACGAGTAACCCTCACGCGTCGGGACGGGCACGGCGGCGGTGGTGTTCTGACGACCCTTGACCGTCAACTTCTCCGCCTTGTCCGTGTCGGTGCCGCCGTTGTAGTCGAACGTCACCGTCACCTCAGGCAACGCCTCATACACCGCAGTGAACTTCAAACCATACTCGGCGGGAACGGCGCCGACCTTATCGGGCTGGTACACCGCGCCATTCACCGTATTGCCGGCAGTGTCGGTCACGCTCGACTGCCAATACAGGAACCGCCAGCCGGCCTCGGGCGTCACCGTCGGACCGGTCGTCGCAGGATACGCCTTGCCATCATCCTTGCCAACGCCCTTGCTCACGGCCTGCTCGGTCGTGACCACCAGCGTGGCCGGCGTATCAGCCTTCAACTCGCCGTGCTTGCCATCGCCCTCGCCCGCGGAGAACGTCACCTCGGTATCCGTTGCCGGAGTCCACTGGGCCGTGAACGTCACATCCTTGTCATACGTACCCGTGTACTTACCAGTCGCCGCATCCTTCGTCGGCAGGGTCGCGCCCGTGAGGCTGGCCTTCCAACCGTCGAACTTGTAACCCGGCTTCGTCGGCTCCACCGCGCTCGTGGTGTACGACGCGCCCTTCAGACCCGTCAGCACCTCGAACGAACGCGACTTGCCGTCCACGGTGGAGGTGCCGCCGTTGTAGTCGAACTGGACCAACACCTTGTCCGCATCCTCATACACCGCCTCGAACGTCACATCAGACGTCACCACCAAATCAGCCAGGGCATCGGTATCAGTATCAGCGTTAACCGGGAACACAGCACCATCCACATCAGTGGAACCACCCTCGGTGGACGCCTTGGCCTTCCAGCCGACGAACTTCTTACCCGCGGCCGTACCAGCCTTGGTCATCGTCACCGTCGGCGTCGCATAATCCTCGACGCCCTCGGACACCTTCAAACCATTCGTCGCCAACACAGAATCAGGAGCCGTCATCGAACCATACAGCTTGCTCTCATCCGGGTTCTCCGGATCGTAATCCGGGTTGACCACGAACGTCAACGTACGCTTCATATTCGCCGCAATCGACACATCACCCGTCACATACTCACCCGGAATCGACAACAGGCCCGTCTTCGCGTTGAACGTGAAATCATCAGTCGTAAGGGTCTTCGTATCCTCGCCGTCCTTGACCTTCACCGTCAACAACGACGCAGCCAACTTGCCCGACGCAGCCGTGGCCGTCAACGTCGCGGAATACTCAGAACCCTTCACAGCACGATTCACCGTATCAGACGTCGACACACCCGCAGGCAAATCATACGTCACCTTAACAGGCTCAACAGCAGCAGACGTTGTCGAACCAACCTTAGCAAGATCGAAACCCTCAAACTCAACATAAAAACCAGCAAGGGGGCTATCCTCCACATATGCCTCATATACGGATGCGCTATTCTGCAGATCGTTCCACTGACCGTAATCTCCCGCACCATACTGGCCACAACCTTCAAGACCTTGGTAGGCGCTGGGTTCTTTGGTAGTGCTAATAGTGTTCCAGTTGGTGTATACGCCATCGACAGCATGACCGTTCGCCGCCGTGGAGTTGGTCCAGATCATCTGTCCCCTGCTCGGGCCCGTCACCCAATACCAAGCCGTACCAAAATCCGACGACCCATCAGTGGTGACATCAAACGTATCAGGCTCAGCCTCAGCCAAACGAGCCGCAGACGTAAAACGAGTCGCACCCATCCAACCCGGCTGGTTCTTGAACGAGTTGTAAATCAGGTTATGCTCCTCAGCCGACTCGATAGTCAGCAAATGACCCTTCTGACTAAGAAACTCCCAAGTCTTCGCCTCACCAGCCGCAACATTCCAATCCTCGATCTTCGGGACGAACACGTAAGCGTGATTATTGAACAGAGTCACTTCATACTCCGCGCCGCTGCCGTCCGTGGCCTTCGCCTTCAACGGCTCACACACCGCATTCACCGTGATGTTCTGCGTCGTGCCCGCAGTGGTACTTGTGGTGAACGTCAAACCACGCAAATACGCCTGCAACGCCTCCGCGGTAATCGTCGCCGCGCCGTCCTCCGCAGACGATCTGATCGTGATATACGAATACTTACCATCGGAAGACACCTTGTCGCCGGCCACATATCCGCCCGTATCATTCAACGCATCCACGATCTTCGCATTCGCAGGAACAGCCACATCCTTGCTCGGCGTGAAATACCCCGAATCAACCTGCACCGTGACATACGAGGTATCCGGACCCTTGACGGTCGCCTCGCCCAGCTTGTACGACGCGCCCTCGGTCGCACTGCCGAACTCGACATTGGTCTTCTTGCTCTCGTTAAGCGTGATATCCGGCTTGGTGCCCGTGGTGGTGTCG
>NZ_JAAIIJ010000012.1 GCF_012932445.1 Bifidobacterium panos | reverse complement strand
GAGACAGGTCGCCAGGGTTCTTGACCTTCGCACCATACTTGACAGACTCCTGCTTGTCGGGCGTGGTACCGTGGCCCTTCGCGTCAAAGGTCACGTCATGCTTGTCACGCGTGTAATAGATCTTCACCACCGTCTTGCCGTCACCGGAGATATTCTCCTGGGAGAAGTCCTTGGCAGCGAAACCCGTATAGGTCGTCTTCGCCTCAGCCTTCGTCTCGGTATCCGTCGTACCCTGCTTCGTCTCCGTATCCTCGGACTGGAGCGTGTACTCGTCGTTATCCACGTTCTGCAAATAATGCTCAACCGTGTACGCGGTATCCGTATTCGGACCCCACTGGGCCAGCAGGGTCACCGTCCCGCCGTCCACGGCGGTCAGGTTCTGCACAGCCTGCCCATCCGTATACGTCTTGGTGGAATCATCCTTGTCCTTCCAACCCGTAAACTCGTAACCCGCACGCTTGAACAGGTTCGTGGACAACGCCTTCTCGTCCTCGCCATACTTGAACGACTGGTCGGCCATATCACCCGTGCCGCCGTTCTTGTCGAACTTCACCGTGTACTCGTTGCGCGTGTACTTGACCACCACCTCCGTGGACCCATCGGCCTTGACCTCAACCTGGTCGAAGGCGACGGGAGTGAACCCCGTATACGTCGTCTTCGCCACAGCAGCCGTATCCTGGCCGATCGTGCCCTTCAAGGTCTCCGTCGCAGTCGGATCCGAAGGATACGAACCATCCACGTTCTGCAGGTAATGCTTCACCGTATACGACGCCTCCGTGGTCCACTTCGCATACAAAGTCAGATTCTCACCCGGCATCGTGGACGTATCGAAATTCCACTTCGTATCATCGGCAAGCGACGCATCCGAATACCAACCCACCAACGCATGACCCACCCACGTCGGCGCCTCCGGCTCCGAAACCTTACTGCCCTTCAACACCGTCTCCGAATCCACGGCACTACCACCATTCGAATTGAACGTCACCACAAACCGCTCATTCGGATTCGCACCAGTCGCCGCAATATCACGAGACTCAACACTCGTATTCAACAAGTTCTTCGCAAACTGAGTAGTAGTAGCGAGAGTTGTGCCGTTAGTACCGTTCCAGCGACCTTGCCAGATGTCCCCGTCGGTCATGATCGTGACGTTGCCCCACGGGGTCGCATCTTCAGTGGAACCAGCCTGCAAATCCACACAAACCGGATAATTAGTCCCGTTATAGGTGGCGGTGAAAATCTCTTTCCCGCCCTTAGCGGGATCATACGAAATCGGACTCGAAGCGTTTATCTTCCACGTATCCGGCAGATTCTCCGTCAGAGCAGCCGCCACCGCCGAGTCTTTCCTGCTGGTCGTAGGGGTTGCATTGGTACCTCCAGGAAGCATGGGGGCACTCAGCACCTGGAAATCGGTGTTCAAAGCCTGCGCCAACTTCGATCCCGGGGTGTTTTCTACGGCGTTGAAGTTCACGTCCTCGCATTGGATGAAGACACGCCCGCCAGAATCCAAGAACGACAACAGGGCCTTGATCTCAGCATCCGTGTAATAGCTGCCGTCCACCTGCGTACGGCTCGGCTCGACGTAAATGAAATCGAACTGATCAAGCGACAGATTGTTCAACTCGTTAGCACCGACGAAGGTCTTCCTCACAGTCTTGGTGCCATGAATCACGGTAAGGTCACCGAGACCATTGAACCTGTTGCTGGCCACATTCCAAGTGCTATTCTGCCGGGCCGTCAACTGTCCCTCATCCCCGAGTGTGTCCGTATCTCTACCGAAGTAGCCATTCGGTGACCAGTACAGGATCTTCGGCGTCGCGCTGCGCACGAGGACGCAACCGTTGGCCGTCACCGTCGCCTGGCCAGTACTATCCGCCGCGATCTTGCCGGCGGCCACGTCGGTGGACTGAATCGTGTGACGGCCGCTCATGACCAGCGAGACCGGCGCCTCGACAGTCCCGGAGTACGACAGGCCGATCGGCTTGTCAGGGCTGGCGTTCAAATACACCTTCGAATCCTTCTCGACCACCAGATTACAGGCCGAGCCGGCGTTGGTATTGCCGGTAATCGACGGGGCGGCGGCGGTTGCGCTGTCGGAACCCAACTCCAAGACGCCGCCCTTGGCGACGTACACCGCGCCCTTGTCGCCGACCGTGTTGCCGGTGAGCGTAACCCCGTCCAACACCAAATGGCCGCCGTCAGCGACCTCGAACAACGGCTCGCCCGACGTGCCGCCGGTCAGCGAAGCCGAACCCTTGACCACCAGGGTCTTGCCCGCCGGAACCGTCAACGTCGCACCCGGCTTCGCATCTGCGGAGACCGTGTACGTGACCGTATCGGCATCCCCCGCAAGCGCAGCCAGCGCCCCATCCCACGAGGAAACCTCCGTCTCCGCCGCCCGGGCCATCGGCGTCACCATCACCGCCAGCACCGTCGCGACCACCGCAATCACCGCGCACACGCACCGCCACACAGGGCGGCCAGCAACACGATCCATCATCACAAAACTCCTTCACAACACTCCCCGCGCAACCACGCAACAGCCAAACCGTCCAGCCGGTCGCACGAAACTTATTCAGCATCAAAGATTCCCCCCCCCACGACTGCTGAACAACGCTCAAGTTCCAGCGGTCGCAACACCGAAACAACCCAACCGCACCATTCCGGGACAAACACCGGCAAACCCCACAAGAGGGAAGCAAAATCCCCCGGCGTGTCACAAGGGAAGAAAACGAGAACGGAATGGACCGGCTACGTCAAAATAACCTAGGCGGATGTTGCTGTGTTCGACGTAAGACTTGGCCTACCGGCCCGGAGGGTGTCGAACACGGCAACATCCGCCGCCAAACACCGGGCTAGGCAAACAACACACAAACCCGACGGAACACACTAAGAACAAAAGACGAGCACCGCAACCCAAAACAAACCAAGAACGATAGCGAGCGCACTGCGACTTAAAACAGACCGAGAACAATAGCAATGGACACTGCGACTCAAGCACGCAGGAAACGACTTCACAACGTCAACGCAGGTCTACAGAGGACACGGGACGGACTATTACCGCCAAACGGCGCCGTCCGTTGATATCGAAACGAACAGCCCACTGGGCTGTTCGTCCGGGGTGTCGAACACGGCAACATCCACCGCAGACACCGGACTAGGCAAACAACACGAAAACTAAACGGAACCCACTAAGAACAAAGGCGAGCTCAGCCGAGCTTGGCGAGTTCGGCCTCGGTGAGTTCGAGTTCGTCGGCCTTGAGGGAGTCGAGGATGGTTTCAGGCCGATGGGCACCGGGGATGACGAACATGTGGTCGCCCTTAGCGAGTTCCCATGCCAACACCACCTGCTGGTAGCTTACGCCATGTGCGGCGGCCACCTCGCGGAACGGGTCGAACAGGTGCTCGTCATACGGGTGGCGGTATCCGCCGAGCGGGCTCCAGCACACGAACGCCAATCCCAGTTTCGCGCAATAATCCAGCGTATCCTGAGTGCCTTTATAAATCGGCGAATACTGGTTCTGCACGGCCACCAGCTTGTCGCCCAGAATCTCGCGCGCGATATCGAGCTGCTCAATGCTGACGTTGGAGACGCCCGCCCACTGCGCCACACCTTGATCGAGCAGTGCCTTGATGCCCTCGCAGGACTCGTTGTACGGCACTTCGGGGTCGTGGCGGTGCAGATAGAGCAAGTCGATGGTGTCGACGCCCAGCGCCATGGCCGACTGCTTGCCGTATGCGATCAGGTGTTCCGGCTTGCCGTCGCGCGGCCAGTCGGGCTTGTCGCCGTCCCAGGCGCGGCGCAAGCCCACCTTGGTGGCCACGGTGACCTCGTCGCGCGGGCCTTGCCAAGTCTCAAGCGCCTCGCGCACCAGCTTCTCGCCGGTCTGCTCCTCTTCGCCGGGCGTGTAATACGCCCACGCGGTGTCGATATGGCGGCAACCTGCGTCCAGCGAGGCGTGCAGTGTCTCGATGCCGACGGCAGTTCCACGATTGTTCTCGATGGTCAGCGGCATTTCGCCGTGCCCGATGGCGGTGGTGTGCAACGGCCCCAGATCACGGAACAACGTCATGGCAAACTCCTTCACGTTCGCGGAATCAGCGATGCTTAAACTATCCACACACTACCCTACTCGCACAACACGCCGCAGACGATATTACCGCCCGCCCGAAACGCCGCCGCCGAAACCACCGGAGGAGCCACCGAAGCCACCGCCGAAGAACGAACCATCCGAACCGCTGGACGAGGACGGGGCGGCTGCCTGAATGGTGGATCTCACGGAGGCGAAGCCGGAGTTGATCTGCGAACCGATGTCGGAGAAACTCGGGGAGAAGGAATCGCCGCCGAACATCGGGCCGGAGACGGAGCCTGAGCCCAATCCAGACGAATACCAGCCGTAGGGGCGGTAGTTCCAATACAGCAGCGTTCCCGCCGCATTGGCATCAAGCCATTCGGGGTCGCTCACCTGCGGATAGGCCTTGGCCAACTCCTTGAGCACACGCTTGGAAATACCGAAGGCGGCGGCATAGACCATATACCAATCCCACAGCGTCAGATCCGGCGTGCCGCGGTCGGAGAAATCGGAGAAATCATGCATATAGCGCTTCAGGCCGAGGCAACGCCCCGCGTATTCCTGCCCTCGGTCGGTCAGCGCCAGCGGCGCGCCGGCCATCATGCAGAACAGGCCCACGAGCAACAGCGGCAATCCCATGCACAATGCCAAGGCGAGATTGTCCAAGCGGGTGTTGTAACCGACCGCGAAAATACCCAATGCAGCGGTCAATGCACCGGCGAGGAGATACTGCCATTTGCGGCTTTCCGTCACGCCAAGCAAGCTGAATTCGTTGTCGCACGATTTGTTGTACGCATCGATCACCTCATGGCCGGTTTCCCAACCTTTGCAGGCCTTCTTCATCTGCTTGAAGTCGAACACCGGAGAGCCGACACGCTGCGAAATGTCGATCAGCAAATCCAGGCACGAGCTTTCGGACTGGCTCAGTTCCAGCGTTTCGCGGCTGTTGAGCGCGGCCGGGAGGATGACCAGCGTGCTGGTTTTCGAGGTTGCGTCCATCTTGGCGGGGTCGGCGCCGATCATGGAAGACAGGCTGGCCGCGTCCGCCTGGCTCATATCGATGCCTCGGTAGATGCTCGCGGGGCCGGGATAGATGGCGATGGCGTGTTTGACGACGAGCGAGAGCACCGTGGCCGTCATGGAGCGGGACTGCGCGGTGCCTTTGGAACTGCTCACAACGTCAATCAGGCGCACCGCCGACGCCGGGCTCAGGCCGGGCTGGTCGCGCCAATACTCCAGGTTGCCGCTATATCGTGAGGCCTTGTTGGAACGAACCACGGCAATAATGCCCCACACGCACAGCGCAATGCCCGCAACCGCGGTGCCAATCCAGATGATGAGGGTGATAATGGCGCGCATGCGTTGGCTGTCATGCCATTCCTTCTCTTGGCGCGCCTCGTCGGCCTTGAGTGAATCGAGCCGTTCCCCATCGGCCACGCGCTTGACTCCCGACGAGACGCTGCTGTCATAAGCCGCCACCACGTCAATGTAGCCATTCGATTTCAGATTGTATACGGTGAAGTTCAGGCTGCCGTCGCTGGTGCGCTTGGTGTCCGAGGTGTTCTTGGTGTGCAGCCACGCCCAGGAAGTGTTCGTGGTGATACCTTCCGGGAAATGCAGCGTTCCGGTGACCTTGCCGGCCGGCACCTCGTTTTCGGGTGCAATCGGCTCCCATTGGAAGCTGGTGACGTCGCTGTATTGGGTGACGGCGTTGTGGAAGGTCATCGTGATGTCGAACTTCAGGCTGTCCGCTTCATCGGTGACGGGTATGTTCCAGCCAATCTCCACGGTTTTACGCTGGCCGCTTTGCGTTGAATCCAGACCATCCGTTTGCGGGTCGAACGGCTGCGGATCGTCGACGCCGTTGGTGACATCGGCGATATACCAATGCTTCGCATAGGTTGCATTCCATGTGTCACTGGTGACGGAGCTGGGATTGCGTGGCTCGATTTGCTCGTAGGTTTCGCCGGTGGTGGCGTTGCACACGGTGATGTCGCTGATGTTCGTCGTCTTTGCGCTGTCCAGCGTGTATTGCCAATACAGCTGTTTCCACGGCTTGACGTTGTCGTCGTCATCTTTGCGTTCTTGCAGCTTGTAATCGAGGTGTTCGCTCACCTTGAAGTCGCCGTTGGGCAGCACCACGGCATCGTAATCGATGCTGTGATAGCTCAGGTCGGCTTCGTCGGAGCCGGCCACCAGTGTCGTCGTGATGAACCCGGCGAGCAGGGCGAACACCACCGACAATATCGCGGCTCGTATCAGTCTTGTTTTCAACGGCTACTCTCTACTTATGTTTTACTGTGGTTCGATTCGATTTGCGGATGCCGCTCAGAACTTGACCTGCGGGGCTTGGCGGGCGGATTCCTCCACCTCGAAGAACTGCGACTGCTCGAAGTGGAACAGGCCCGCAATGATGTTGCTCGGCACCGTTTCGACCTTGTTGTTGTACTTGAGCACCACGTCGTTGTAGAACTGGCGCGCGTAGGCGATCTTCTCTTCGAGGGACTTGAGCTGGGCCTGCAAGTCGAGGAAGTTCTGGTTGGCTTGCAGCTGCGGATATGCTTCGGCGGTGGCCTGAAGGTTGACGATGGCGTGCGAAAGCTGGTTCTCGGCCTGAGCGCGGTCAGCGGTGCTGGCGTTCGGGTCGGCGGCCACGGACACGGCCTTGGCTCGTGCCTCGGTGACCTTGGTGAACACGTCGGATTCGTGGGAGGCGTATCCCTTGACGGTTTCCACAAGGTTGGGGACGAGGTCGGCGCGCTGCTTGAGCTGCACGTCGATCTGCGCCCAGCCATTCTTCACGCGATTCCTGAGAGACACCAAGCTGTTGTAGGCTCCCATGGCCCACAGCAGAATAACAACGATAACGGCGATGACGATTGCGATGATGGCACCCGTGCCCATATCATGCTCCTTATAAATGTGAAAACGAACAGTCACCTTTCATTATCACATATCAACGGGGGCATCGCGCCTTCTTTACATGAGTTAAGATGAGCAGCCTATCGGATGTTCGCCTTAACTGATGCAACGAGAGCAGCTACTTCTTGGCGGCGGATTTGCGCTTAGTGGAAGGCTTTTTTGCGGTGGTTTTCTTCGCGGAAGAAGCGCGGGTGCGACGCTTGGTGGGACCTTGGGCGCGCTTTTCAGCGAGGATGCGGTAGGCGTCTTCGGGGGCGATGGTGGCCGGGTCGTACTGGCGCGGCAGAGTGCGGTTCGTTTCGCCATCTGTCAGGTACAGGCCGAAGCGCCCCTCGCGAATCACCACGGGCTTGCCGCTTTCCGGGTCGGTGCCGATCGAACGCACCGGCGGCTTGGCGGCACCACGCCCACGCCCACGGCCATACTTCGGCTGGGCGAACAGTTCCTTGGCCTGCTCGACGGTGACGGTGAAAATCTCGTCTTCCGAACCCAGCGAGCGCGTCTCGGTGGAGCCGTCCGCTTTCGTTTTGGTGAGGTATGGGCCATACCGCCCGTTGTTCGCCGCCACTGAAGACATTGAAATCTCGCCGGTTTCGGCGTTCGTCTCTTCGTAGGATCCAACTTCGCGCGGCAGGCTGAGGAGCTTGAGCGCGTCGTCTAATGTGACTGACTCGGGGTCCATTGTCTTGAACAGGCTGGCCATCTTCGGGCGCGGCGCGGTCTGTTTCTTCGCGCCTTTCTTCGCCGCGGAAGCGGACGTTTCAGCGCCATCGGAAGCCTCGCCGGTTTCGGCGGCGACCAGCGCCACATACGGGCCGAACCGCCCGTTGCGCACCTCGACGGTGCCGCCGGTGGCTGGATCCTTGCCCAGCTCGCGCGGCCCGCCGGAGTGGTTGTCGATCAGATCGCGCGCCACCTCGACGGTGAGCTCGTCCGGTGCGATGGTGTCGGGCAGGGAGGCGCGCTTCGGATTGCCTTCGGCATCCGTGTGCTCCATGTCCTCCAGATAAGGGCCGTAGCGCCCGACGCGCACATGCAACCCGTCGCGGATGTCGATGGTGTTGATCGCGCGCGCGTCGATCTCGCCCAGTTCGGCCACTTGCTTCTGCAAGCCCTCATGCGCTTCGTCGGCGTTTCTGGCCGAGCCGTCGCCGGAACCGAAATAGAAGTGAGTGAGCCAGTCGCGGCCGGTTTCCTTGCCGTGCGCGATTTCGTCCAGGCCGTTTTCCATATCGGCGGTGAACTGATAATCCACCAACTTAGGGAACTTCGTCTCCAGCAGTTTGGTGACGGCGAAGGCGAGCCAGCTGGGAATCAACGCACGGCCGCGCTCATAGACATATCCGCGATCGATAATCGTGGAGATGATCGAGGCGTAAGTGGAGGGGCGGCCAATCTCCTTGGCTTCCAAGGTTTTGACCAGCGAGGCTTCGGTGTATCTGGCCGGGGGCTGGGTTTCATGGCCGTTCGCATGCACGTCGCTGGCCGTCAGCTCCTGGCCGGTGTGCATCGGCGGCAGGGAGGCGTTGTTTTCGGCGGAATCGGCGCCAGCCTTGTCGGCCTTGTCAGTCTTGTCGCCGGCTTTGCCAGCCGCATCCGTCGAAGAGCGCTTGCCCTCCCCCGTGGCCTTCATGAAGCCGGGGAACTCAATCACCGTGCCGGATGCCTGGAACACCGCCTCGCCGTTGTCCCCCGCGGGCGCGGACAGCTTCACCGTGGCGGTGGAGCCGGTGGCGTCGGCCATCTGCGAGGCGAGCGTGCGCTGCCAGATCAGCGTGTAGAGCTTGAGCTGGTCAGGCGGCACCTTGGAGGCCAGCTCGTTCGGATCATGGAACCGCGCGCCAGCCGGGCGGATACATTCGTGAGCCTCCTGCGCACCGGCTGTATTGGTGGCGTATTGCTTGGGTTCGTCAGACAGATAGGCCTTGCCGAAATGATATTCCACGGCACCACGCGCGGCCGAGATGGCCTCGCTCGACAGCGTGACCGAATCGGTACGCATATACGTAATATAGCCGTTCTCATACAACCCTTGGGCGGCGCGCATCGTGGCCCTGGAACTCATGCCCAGACGGTTGCCCGCGGTCTGCTGCAACGTGGAGGTGGTGAACGGCGGCAACGGACGGCGGCGATAGGGCTTCGACTCCATCGACATCACCGTGAACGTCGCGCTGGAAAGCACCTTGGCCACGGCACTCGCCGTCGCCTCATCCAACTGGCACACATTGTCTTTGAACCCGGCCGGGGTGAGCTGGCCGTCAGTGCCGAAATCCTTGGACACAGCCAAACGTTTGCCACCCAGCGAGACCATGCGCGCGTCGAAACCGACAGGCTCGCCCTCGGCACCGGCGGCGGCGAGCGCAGCCGTCACATCCCAATACGAAGCGCGCACGAACGCCATGCGCTCACGTTCGCGCTCGACGATCATGCGTGTGGCCACGGACTGCACGCGACCAGCGGACAGACCCGGCCCCACCTTGCGCCACAGCACCGGCGACAGCTCATAGCCATACAGGCGGTCGAGAATGCGGCGCGTCTCCTGCGCGTCGACCATATCGGCGTCCACGTCGCGCGTGCGGGTGAGGGAATGTTCGATGGCGTCCTTGGTGATCTCGTGGAACACCATGCGCTTGACGGGCACCTTGGGCTTCAGCGTTTCAACCAAGTGCCAGGCGATGGCCTCCCCCTCGCGATCCTCATCGGTTGCGAGATAGAGCTCGTCGGCTTTTTTCAGCGCGGACTTCAGTTCGGAAACGGTTTTTTTCTTATCGGCATCGACGATGTAATAGGGCTTGAAACCATCGTCCACATCGACGCCGAACTTGCCGAACTTCTCCTTGTCGGAGGCGGGCACCTGGCTGGGCTGTGCGAGGTCGCGAATGTGACCCACCGACGCCATGACGGTGTAGCCATCCCCAAGATAGCCACCGATCTTGCGCGCCTTGGTGGGAGACTCCACGATCACAAGCTTGGTGCCGTTCGCCATGTTCGCTCCTTATCCCTTACTTCGAGACATAATACTCATGACACGTGGTCAGATGGTGCGCCCGGTGTGGCACGGCCTGTCTGAGGGCGGCTAGCGATGGCTTTTCGGCGGAGCGGGCGGCGCGCCAACGAGGCCGATTTTGCTCAGCGGTGAGGCGGTGAGTTGGCGCATCACCAACACCAGTGAACACACCACGGCAATCACGCCGGCCATCAGCACCATGGACGAAAGAACGGAGCTGCTCTGCGCCCAATTCGCGCTCATGGACAGCCCTGGCACGATCTGCCAGATGACATAGGAGGCATACAGGCAGGCCGACAAGCCAGCGGTGATGAAAACGCTGCCGACGATCTGCACACCGGCAGACGAGCGACGTTGGCCGAGGCTATCCATGCCGCTGGCGCGGGTGAACGCGAGCATCAGCATGGCCAGTCCGCCGACGACCAGGACGGCCATCACCACGTCGGTGGGGCGATGCCACTGGCCGTAAATCACCGACATGCCCACATAGAAGCTCCACGCCATGCCGACGAGGGCGGCCACCCAGCGCCAGCCGCGCGAGACAGCGCATATCAGTACCAACGATGCTCCGACAGCCAGGGTGGTATGGCCGGAAGGCGCGGAATTATTGGGATCTTCGATTAAGGTATGGATCAGGTTCGTGCGCGGCAGGACGTTCTTAAGGAACGTGGAGGCGAAGCACAGCGCGGCGAATATGCCAAGTTGGACAAGCAGCCACCAGCGTTTGCGAATCGCGGCGATGAGCGCGGCCACCAGCGCGATAACGATGGAAATAATCAGCACCGTCGTGTGCACGCCGCGGCCGAGCAACACCGACAGCCAGCCCGAGTTGGAGAGAACTGTGGCGAACGAGCTTTCCACCATGTCGTCGTAGGATTGGCCTTCGACCGTGCGCACGCCCAGCCACCACACGCCGGCGGCGGCCGCCCACAGCAGCAGCGCGAACACCACGCACAGCACGCGGCTGGATGTGCGCGGGCGGCGGGCAAGCGGGTCGACATCCGCGAGCGCGGTCATGCCATCGTCATCGGCGTAGGAGGCGGCTGTGTTGCTCGCTTCGTCAAAATCCTCCAGCGTCGCTTGGATGTCGCGCACGACGATGCCCGCCGCCTCAAACTCGGCACCCAGATTCACCGGCGCGTACGGATCGCGGATGTTGGGCAGGGCCTCGGTGTTGTGTTCCTCACTCATGCTCTCCACCCTAACGCACCGATGCCGCCGCCGGCCGCGCACTCACCGAACATCCACGCACCATGCGAAAAACCCCTCCGCGCCTTTGGGAAGATTGTTTGGTCTCGTCTGCCCGCACTGATTAATCGTCCACTATCATCGGGAAATATAATTGCAGCAGATTCGTTGCACGGGGCTTGAATTCCTTGGACCAGATATCATATTCAGGATCGTGCAGATCCTGCCCTTCATTTTCAAAACCCAGATCCCGAAACAGACTCACACTCACGTCATTGCGCCTATCGATTTGAGTCATCACATAGGGGTTTCTTCCACTCACCGCCGCATCATTCGCCATCCACCGAAGCACGCAATCCAATAGGAATCTGCCCAGATGCCTGCCTCTCATTCGTTGCGCCGTGGCGATGAAGGAAATGGCGTATCCGCTTTCAAGACCGGCGGCTTCATCATACCCATATTCACAGAAACCGAACACACCTGCGTATGCTTCCGAATACAACACCATGCGATGAATCCCCACGGGTGTCTTTTTGATTTTGATGTCGCGGATGTATCTCTGTACATCCAACGCATATTCAGGCGCGGTTTCGTCGCAACAAACGAATCGTCTTAGGGAAGTCTGATCCGAAAGCTCACATTCACGACTGCTAATTATTGCTATCTGAGCCAAGGGGCCTCTTTTCAAGCCGATTGGGACGATCCTTCAACGCGCGATGCAAACGCAGCCATTTCTCTTCGACCGCATCATGCGCGAGGCCATCAGCCGGAGGCGCATACGCCGTCATGGGCTTCATATCAGTCAATGCGACAGCCATCTGCGCTTCCTTTCCTTTGGTGCAATCACGATACTTTTATCAGCATAACCTGTTCGCCGGCCACCATCAACGAACCTTCGTTCAGGGTATTAAAAACCTCTACGCACCCGCAAGAGGCCACTTACCCTTGCTGCATTCCTGCCCTGGGGGAGTTGGGTGACATAGCGCCGCGTAGAGGCTCAACCCAGTGTACACCATGGCGCGACGAGAGGTTCAAGACGCAAGTCGCCGACATGCGGAGTCGATGGCTTCGTCGCTTGCGGTGGCGGAAAAACGCAGACGGTCGGTGGCTCCGTAGAACTCGCCCGGGCTGGCGATAATGCCGAGCTTAGCGAGAGCGGCCATGTCGACCCAGCAATCCTCGCCAAGCGCTTTGACCCATACGTACAACGCGCCGTCGGGCATGGCGGCATCGTAACCATACGAACGCAACGCCTCGACCAGACGCGCGAGACGGGTGTGATAACAGTGCCGCTGCACGCGAACGGCCTGAATGTCGCGCAATCCGGCGGCCATCGCCGCTTGCACCGGCCCGGGGATGATTTGGCCGATCTGCTTGCGATACTCGCCCATCTCGCGCACGAGCCGCCAGTCCCCCGCGATGAACGCAGTGCGATAGCCGGCCATATTGCTTTGCTTGCTTAAGGAATACAGCACGAGCACGTTGTCCGCCGCGCCCTCGCACACTTGTGGGTTCAACGCGCAGGGAGCCGAGGCGAGGCTGAAAGGCTCTGTGGACTCGGCCTCATTCAACTGCGCGTGGGGTGCCGCGCCCGCTGCCACGCGCCAGTCCATCAGCGCATAGCATTCGTCCGAAAGCACCACGGCGCCGATGCGGCGAGCGGCGGCCACGATGCCGGCCAGCCAGTCAGCATTCAGTATCTCGCCGGATGGGTTGCACGGCGAGTTCACCCACACCGCTTTGACGCCGGGCACATTCACCCAGGAGTCCACATCCGCCACGTCGGCGACTTTAAGCACGCGCGCGCCCGCCAGTTGGGTGCCGATTTCATAGGTCGGATAGCTCACCTGCGGTTGCACCACCACGTCGCCTGGGCCGAGGTGCAGCAGACTCGCCATCAGAGCGACGGCCTCCTTGGAGCCGACGGTGGGCACTGCGGCGGCGTTCAGCGCTTTCAAGTCCACGCCACGCAGTTCGCGGAACCATTCGTCGATGGCGGCTTTGAGATCGTCGGTACCTTGGGTGGCCGGATATCCGTGGGCGTTCGGCGCGTCGGCGGCCTCGGCGAGTGCCGCTTGCACGCTGGCCGGCACCGGGTCAATGGGCGAGCCGACCGACAGATCGACCATGCCGTCGTTTGTGGCTTGGGCGACTGTCTTGTACGAGGCGATACGCGACCAGTCATATGGCGAAGAATATGGATGAAAACCCATCGTGGGCGCTTCTTAACTAAAAGCCTAAAGCCGTGAAACAGGCTTGATATCAGGCATTCTGCGCCGGAAGAGCGGAAACCTGCTCGGGGTCTTTGCCAAGCGGGCCGGCCGCCGAAGCGCCACCCAAGTCGCCGACCTCGGCAAAGAAACTCACCGCGGCGTCCTTGTACCAAGCCCACTCCTCAGGCAAATCGTCCTCATAGAAGATCGCCTCAGTGGGGCACACCGGCTCGCACGCGCCGCAATCAACGCACTCGTTGGGGTTGATATACAGCGAACGGAGGCCCTCGTAAATGCAATCAACGGGGCATTCGTCCACACAGGCCTTGTCCTTGACATCCACACAGGGCTGGGCGATAACGTATGGCATGGCTGACCTCCTTGAAGTATCCGACTAACCTCCACACTAGCGCACGACATGGTCGCTTGGTGCCACCCCCCGCGCATGGATGAACACGAACGGCGGACGAGCGAGGCGAGAGAGCGGTTCGCGATGGGCGCAACTCAGTACGGCTGGTTGCCGTGGATGATGATGCCGCGCTCGTGCTTCAAGAAGTTGCGCGCGGACTCACGGTCGATATCGTGCCCGCGCTCAAGGCTGAAATACACGATGGCCGTCTGCGCGCCGCGGCTCAGTTTGTTGAACGCCTCATGCGAGTTCCAGCCGTCCTGCGCGACGGCCATGGTCGGCTCCTGCACGTAGCCGTATCCGGCGGCATTGCAGTAGCCATTGAACGGCAAGCCCCAAGCGGCATGGACGTCAAGTTCGCGCGCGTAGGCGTCGGCCATGCGCAAATCGTCTTGACTGGCGCCGGCCTTGCGGGCCAGTTCGAGGGCGTGATCGTGGGTGAAGCCGGAATCTTCCGGTGGGATCGGCAATGGCATGGTCTTCTATTTTCTTTATGTCTTTTTGTTCAGTCGAATGCTGGCCATATTTCTCGCGATATGGCACTTCGGCCCATCATACGCGGGCGCAAGACGCCCCACCCGAAACTTAAGCACCACGTTTGGTTCCTATAAGCCAAAATCGCGTCTTCATATCACTGTCCCTTAGGCCACTATTCCTTAGGCCGTTTGGGAACAATTTGGGAACAATACCAAGACATGCTATTTTTCAGCGCTCCGAACGACGCCCACAGCAAGCCGATGTTGGCATTTTGCCCATATTTTGACAAGACTTTCTGCAAAGCGGCGGCGCGGAGCAAGAATACACTTAGAGCATAAGTCGCCGTCCAACAAACCAGAGAAGAAGACCCAGAGAAGAAGACCGATGTCAGCGATTATCCAGCCCATTGCCCTGCTGTTGATTATTCTGGCGGGCTATGCCTTCAAGCGCGCGAAGCTGTTCGGCCAGCGCGACTACCGCATTATGCAGACCGCGATCTTCAACATGGTGCTGCCCGGCGCGATCGTCTATTCCTTCGCCACAAACCCGCATGACACCAGTCTGCTGTGGATTTCCGTATTCGGTTTCGTTGTCGCGTTCATTCCGCCGGTCGTCATCTATCTGACCACCCTGCGCAAGCCCGTGGCGAATCGCGCGTTCATGATGCTCAACGGCTCGGGCTTCAATGTGGGATGCTTCTGCTTCCCCGTCGTTTCAGCGTTTTTGGGCACTGCGGCGATTGTGCCGGCTGCCATGTTCGACATCGGCAACTGCGTGATGGTGGCCGCCGGCACCAACGTGATGACCCAGACGCTGCTGCACATCCAGCCAGGCAAGACCCTCACCGAGCAACACGCCGGGCAAGCGCCGACGCTGCCCTACACCAAGCCGAAAGACAAGGATGCGCGGCGGCTGGCGCGCAAGGCGCTGGCGCGGAATATTGCTAAAAGCTTCTTCGGTTCGGTGTCGTTCGACACTTACGCGCTGATGATTATCCTGACCATCGCGCAGGTGCATATCCCCGATTGGATCGCCACGATGACGCAGCCGCTGAGCAACGCCAACTCGTTCTGCGCCATGCTGATGGTGGGCATGCTGATGGATTTGCCCGCCTCGCGCAGCGACGTGAAGGAAGTGCTCGCCGTAATCGGCTGGCGCATTCCCTTTGCGACACTGTTCTGCGCGGCGGCGTGGTTCCTGCTGCCGTTCAGCGCTTCGATTCGCGAGGCCGTGGCGTTGTGCTGCCTGGCTCCCATCGCCGTGTTCTCCACGCTGTTCACCGACAGGGTGCTGGGCAACGCCCGTCTCGCCGGCTTCTCGCTGACCATCACCGCGGTGATTTCCCTTGCGATGATGACCGGCGCCCACTTCCTGTTCGCCGCGCTCGGCGCGTGAGCGACGTCCTCAGCGACCGAGCAGTTTGCGGAGTGTTGTTTTGGCGCGGAACATTATCGGGCGCACCGGCAGGACGAACTCGCCCATCAGCTCCTCCACATAGCCGTTGAAGCCCTGCTTGAACTCCAACACGCCGCGGCCCGGATCGTCCGGGTCGTCGAACACGCCGTCGACGCCGTAGAAGTTGTAGCGGTTCACGCCGCGCTCAAGGCACAGATGCAACATTGCATAATGCTGGATCAGTGCCGAAGCATAGAACGGCTTGTATTCCTCGACGCTGCCGGAGAACAGATAGACGGTTTCTCGCGGGTGCTCCACGAACAGCGAGGCCGCTGCGGGCAGCACGTCACCTTTTTTGGCCAGTTCGGCGGCTTCCGCGAGACGCTTCTCGGCGGCCGCCAGATTACGGCTCTCCTCGCCCAGCTGGCGGGTCAGTTTGGTGGTCTCGCGCTCGGCGATCTTCGCCTCCAGAGCGGCGACCTTCGTTTTCAGCGCGTCACGCTTGGCTTGCATGTCAGCTCGATATTCGGCGATATGGATTTCCGCCACCATGAAGTGCGCCTTGCTGCCGTACGCTTCCTTGAAGCGGCGGAAATACCCCTCGCCGCGATATTCGAAGCTGCGGCGTTCGGCCGTGGCCCGCTCAATGTCGGCGAAAACCTTCAGCTCATCCTCGCCCAGCTCTCGCACATGCACGCCCATCGACGCCGCGCGCTTCACACTCCACTGGGTGCGCTTGTCATACGACTTGAGCAGCGCCTGCTCGCCGTCACCCCCGGTCAGATCCTTGACGTAACGCCAGCGTGGAACCGCAGTATATCCAATGCTAAAGCCGCCATGCTCGAATCCGCACGCGACAAGGTTATCCACGGCATCATTGGCGGGAGCGCCGCCTTGTTCGGCGGGAAGGGGCTTGCCCTCGCCGTCACGCAGCCGGTACGGCAGTTCCGGCGTGATTTCCAGCTGCGCCGCCTTGTTGCCTTTGGCACGCTGCTTGAGCTGCTCTACGAAGAACGCGGTCAGCTCGGCATCGTGGAAATCACACATCGGGCCGTCGTGGATCACGCTGAATGTGGACAGTCTGCTGCGATGCGTCTCAAGCAACGCGGCGGCCACAAGCTCGCCATTCTCCCGCACACCCAGGTACTCAACTTCCACACCCTGCGCGGAACGCAGCCGGCCCGCCGCGGAAGTCTGCTGGAAGTTGCCTTCCGGATGCCTGCCGGAGAAGTCGTCGAACTCCTCTTCAGTGAGGGTTGCCAGAGCAAAAGAACGCATATCCATCTGTTTTGTCCGTTTCGATTTCGATTGATGCCGATCTGCCGGGTGGCGCGAGCTACTTGACGAGCGCCTCAACCGCGCCGACGAGCGCGCGCAATGCTTTGCCGCGGTGGGAGATGGCGTTTTTTTCGGCGGGTTCCATTTCGGCGGAGGTCAGGCGGCTGCCGGTTGCGGCGCGGGCGGGCTGGTCATCGGGGACGAAGATCGGGTCGTAGCCGAAACCGTGCTCGCCGCGCGGGGCGCGCAGCAGCACGCCCGGCATTTCGCCGATTTCGACGGTTTCGCTGATGATTGGGTATGGTGTCGACTCGCCTTGATCTTGGTCTTGGCCCGGCACCACCAGCGCGGCGGCGCAACGAAAACGCGCGGTGCGCTTGTCGTCGGGGATGTCGGCGAGCTGAGCGAGCAGCAGGGCGTTGTTGGCGGCATCATCCCCGTGATGGCCCGCCCAGCGAGCGGACAGAATGCCGGGAGCCGCGCCCATCACGTCCACGATCAGGCCGGAATCGTCCGCGATGGCAGGGCAACCGGTGCGCTCGGCGACATCGCGCGCCTTGAGCAAGGCGTTCTCCTGGAAGGTGACGCCGTTCTCCACCGGGTCAGGCAGGTTCAGCGACCCAGCGGACACCAACTGCACCTGCTCGGCTTGCTCGCCCAAATCTTCAGCGAGAATGCGGCGAATCTCAGCCAGTTTGCCTTCGTTATGCGTGGCGACAACGATTCTCACGTATTGCTCCTTAACACTAATCCGCGTTCACTGTATACCAATCACAGCGTAGTGCCCGCCCTCCGACTAATGGTGTTGGAAACGGCGGCGAAATCGGCAGAGGCAAGGCTCCTCCTTACCTCGTCTAAGAACCCTTTGGTTAAGTTGTTTGCCTAGATTATCAGCGGCGTGCCATCGTATGGTTGAGATATATACTCGATTGTAAGACAGTATGTCAACATCGTCTTACAAGATTCCAAGGGGGCCGACCATGAGCATGACATCGGTGACGGTTCGCGTTGACGCGGACACCAAAAAACAGGCGGCGCAGGTCGCCAAGGACTTCGGTTTCGACCTGTCTTCAGTGACCCGCGCGTTCTTCCGCCAGATAGTACGAGAGGAACGCATACCATTGAACCTCTCCTACCCCGAGTTGCCCGCTGAAACATTGGAAGCGTTGGAAGAGGCCAAAGAGATAGCGGCCAACGGCGGCGGGCAAGGATACAGTTCGGCCAAAGAAATGTTTGAAGCAATGGGGATTAAACGTGCTTAAAGCCCATTTCACGAAACAGTTCCAACGGGACACCAAACGTCTCGAACGCCGACATATCAACCTTGACGAACTGGAAAACGTCATCGACCTCATACTCGAAGACACCGCTGAATCGAGGGAAACATTACGGCGGCGGCATCGTGCGCACCGGCTTAAAGGCGATTGGCATGGCACGATTGAATGTCACGTAGGCAACACCGGAGACTGGCTCACTGTCTGGATTCGAGACGACGGGACAGCAACATTCATGCGTACCGGCTCGCACAAGGAACTATTCGGAAAGGACTAGCCGATAATGGCGGCTATATCAGGCCGCAAACGCAAAGAGCCGGTGCCCGAAGACACCGGCTCAACGCTGTCAAGAGGACGCACTCCAAGACACCCCCGGACTCGGCCATCTCCCCGAAAGTCGTGTATACCCGCCTTGAGATTGGGGAGAAGTTGCGATGCCTTACTCCGGCGACATCCATCATAGCCGACAGAATTCGTTCTACTGATCAGTCTTGTGCGAGGGCGGCGCGCTGGGCGGTTTGCAATTCCTTGTTGCCCTTGGCGGCCAGGTCGAGCAGTGTGTCGAGTTCGTCGCGCGTGAACGGGCGGTGTTCGGCAGTGCCCTGCAACTCGATGAACTCGCCGGCGCCGGTCATGGCCACGTTCATGTCGGTCATGGCCTGACTGTCTTCCAGATACGGCAGGTCGAGCATCGGCGTGCCGTCGACAATGCCCACCGATACGGCGGACACGCAATCCTTAATCACCTTGTCGGCGAACTTGATGTGATGGTGCTCCTCAGCCCAGCGCAACGCGTCCACCAACGCCACGTAAGCGCCGGTGACGGAAGCGGTGCGCGTGCCGCCGTCGGCCTGCAACACATCGCAATCAAGCTGAATCTGATTCTCACCCAAGGCCTTCATATCGATGATGCCCCTCAGGCAACGGCCGATCAGTCGGCTGATTTCGTGCGTGCGCCCACCGATTCTGCCGCGCACTGAATCGCGGTCGGTGCGCTCGCTGGTGGCGCGCGGCAGCATCGCATATTCGGCGGTGACCCAACCCAAGCCGGAATCCTTGCGCCAGCGCGGCACCGATGGGGTGAAGGTGGCGGTGCACATCACGCGCGTGCTGCCGCATTCGATGAGCACCGAGCCTTCCGGCGCGTCGGTGAAGTGGCGGGTGATGCGAACCGGGCGCAGCTCGTCGACTTTGCGCCCGTCGTAACGGGTGATGAAACGGTCTCCTAGCATGTCTTTGATCTCAACCATGCTCCCCACCTTACGCGCCCTGCGCAACGTTGAGGCGGTTTTATGCGAATGTCGCTTCACTTATGAACACAGCAACGCACTCCGAGCAGCCCAGTTGAGTGCGTTTCCGTATCAGCCGATACAAAAACGTGCGTCCGCGGGGATAGACTTGTGGCCAGGTTAACCATACGCCGCACAAGGGGAGATAAAACAACGATGGTGGATTATTCGCCGGCATTGATGACCGACATGTACGAATACACGATGCTGGACGCTTGCATGAAAGACGGCACCGCCAACCGCAAATGCGTGTTCGAGGTGTTCACCCGCCATCTGCCCGCGGGACGTCGCTACGGCGTGCTCGCCGGCACCGGCCGCATTCTCGACGCGCTGGAGCGCTTCCACTTGGACGATGAGGATTTGAGGTTCCTCGCCGATCGCAAGGTGGTGAGCCCGCAAACCATCAAGTGGCTGGAAAACTTCCGTTTCTCCGGTTCGATCAAGGGCTATCGCGAAGGCGAGATGTTCTTCCCGAATTCGCCGGTGCTGCAAATCGAAGGCACGTTCGGTGAATGCACACTGCTCGAAACGCTGGTGCTGTCGATTCTCAATTACGATTCGGCGGTCGCCTCGGCGGCCAGCCGCATGGTCACCGCCGCCAAGGACCGCCCCTGCATGGACATGGGTGGCCGGCGTACCAACGAGTGGGCCGCCGTCGCCGCCGCGCGCGCTTCCGTGGTGGGTGGCTTCCAAGGCACCGCGAACCTCCTGGCCTCGCAGCTGTATGGCCTGAAGGCCATCGGCACAGCCGCGCACTGCTTCACGCTGGTGCATGACAGCGAGAAAAACGCCTTTGAATCGCAGATTGCGGCGCTGGGCAAGAACACCACGCTGCTGGTCGACACCTACAACATCGAACAGGCCGTGCAAACCGCCGTCGAAGTGGCCGGCCCCGAGCTGGGCGGCGTGCGCATCGACTCCGGCGATTTGGCTGCGCTCGCCCAGCGTGTGCGCAACCAGCTGGACGCGCTCGGCGCCACCAACACGCGCATCACCGTCACCAACGATCTGGACGAATACGCCATCGCCGCCCTGCAAACCGCGCCGGTCGATTCCTACGGCGTGGGCACAATGCTGGTCACCGGTTCTGGCGCGCCCACCTGCGCGATGGTCTACAAGCTCACCGAGCGCGAGGGTGCCGACGGAGCGATGGCCCCGGTGATGAAGAAGAGCAAAGACAAGGCCACCGTTCCGGGGCGCAAGCTCGCCTACCGCTCCTATGAATATGGCCTGGCCGACGCTGAGCACGTGGTGTCGGGTTCGGAAGACAAGCTCGCCTCCTTCCAGCCGAAGGACGAGTGGAAGGATCTGCTGGTTCCCTACGTCGACCACGGCCAGATCGACGCCCAGTGGCAGGGGCACGACGCGATCATGCGCGCACACGACTATCGCGCCAAGGCGCTGGCTGAACTGCCGATCACCGCCCAAAGCCTGATGAAGGGCGATCCGGTGATTTCCACCGAAGTCTCGGTGTTATAAGCACTGTAAGATCGGTGCTGTGAGACTGGCAGTCTCGATGCTGTAAGTCGGCACTGCAAGCAATCGCGCCTCGCGAAGCCGCCTCCCTCACAAGACAAGGCGACTTCGCGATACCATCGTGTATGTCAACACACATATCCAATTATCCAACGAAGGAAAACCATGCTCGAACCCACCGTCCCATACACGCCCAACCCAGCCCGCTACGACGATATGACCTACAACCGTTGCGGCAATTCCGGCCTGAAACTGCCCGCCGTCTCGATCGGCCTGTGGCACAATTTCGGCAATCTGACGCCATACGACCACATGAAGCAGATGCTGTTCACCGCTTTCGACAACGGCATCACCCACTTCGATCTGGCCAACAACTACGGGCCGGAGCCCGGTTGCGCCGAGAAGAACTGCGGGCGGCTGCTGCGCGAATATTTTGCCGCGCACCGCGACGAGCTGATCATCAGCACCAAAGCCGGCTTTGAGATGTGGCCCGGGCCTTACGGGGACTTCGGTTCGCGCAAGTACCTGCTCGCCAGCCTCGATCAGAGCCTGAAGCGGCTGGGGCTTGATTATGTGGACATCTTCTATCATCACCGCATGGATCCCGACACGCCGCTTGAGGAGACGATGGGCGCGCTGGCGAGCGCGGTGCAGTCGGGCAAGGCGCTGTATGTGGGCTTGAGCAACTATGACGGCCCCACGATGCGCAAGGCGGCGGCGATTCTGGACGAGCTACATGTGCCGTTCATCATCAATCAGAACCGCTATAACCTGTTCGACCGCACGGTTGAGCGCGACGGCCTGAAGGACACGGCCCACTCGCTCGGCAAGGGCATCATCACTTACTCGCCGCTGGCGCAGGGGTTGCTGACGAACCGCTATCTGGAGGGCGTGCCGGCCGACAGCCGCATTGCGCTCGACCCGCGTTTCCTTGACGATTCCGCACTCACGCCCGAGCGGCTGCAGCAGATTCGCGAGCTGAACGATATCGCCGCCGAGCGCGGTCAGACGCTCGCCGAGATGAGCCTGGCGTGGCTGTTGCACGATGGCGTAGTCACCTCGGTGCTGGTCGGCGCATCCAAACCCCAGCAGATCTTGGACAATATCAACACCCTACACAACACAACCTTCAGCGACGAGGAACTCGCCCGCATCGACGCCATCTGCTTGCGCCCGTAAGAATCCCATGGCGCGGTGTTTTTTCCATGGCGCGGTAACCAAAAACGTTGGAAAATAGCCAAAACCACGCCATGGGAACACCGCGCCATGGGATCCGTGGGATCTATAGGCCGGCCATTTCCTCGTAGATGCGCTGGCAGTCGGGACAAACGGGGTATTGGGACGGATCGCGCTTGGGCACCCAAACCTTGCCGCACAGCGCCACCACCGGACGACCCGTCAAGCGCGATTCGGCGATACGATCACGCGAAACATAGTGCGCGAACCGATCCGCATCGCCATTGTCGGAACGCTGGGTCTCCTCCTGAACCTCGGGACGCTCCAGAACAGAGGTGCCCGCGCCGGAATCCGGATCAGACAGTGGGGAACCGTCAGCTGCATTGAGATACGTATTCTTCACGGCATGCTCCTTGGATTAGGGCTTGATTGCATTCATCATAATATCTTGAGCTCTGTTATGCGACCCAACGCCATACCAGGAGGTAGGCTGGTGGTATGACCAAAGCAGTGTGCCCCGGTTCTTTCGACCCCGTAACCGCCGGACATCTCGATGTAATCGAACGCAGCGCGCGCCTTTTCGAGGAAGTGTATGTGGTAGTGGCGATGAACGCCGCCAAAACGCCGCTCTTTTCAGCTGAAACGCGCGTTGATGTGATTCGTCGGGCGCTGGACAAAAGAGGGTGTGAGAACGTGGCCGTCGCGTCCACGGACGGGCTGATTACCGACTATTGCAAGCAGGTGGGAGCCACGGTGATCGTCAAGGGACTGCGGCAGAACGGCGATTATGAGGCGGAGCTCAGCATGGCGCTGGTGAACCGCAAGCTGGCCAATGTGGAAACGCTGTTCCTGCCCGCCGACCCAGCGCTGGAGCACATCTCCAGTTCCGTCGTCAAGGATGTGGCCCGCCACGGCGGGGATGTCACCGGCATGGTGCCTGATTGCGTGGTGCCGATGCTGAACGAAGCGTTGCGCAACGAAAGGAAATCATCATGAGCGACGAGCAACCCACTCTGGCCGACGATATGGATGATGCGACAGGCGGCACGGCTTCGACTCCCGCACCGGACGCCGTTGCATTCAAGGCGCCGTTCCCGTTGCCCGATTTGCGCGAACGGGACGACGAAGCGGACGATGAGGCAGACGCGAACCGCGACGAGTTCACCACCGTCTACGACATCATCGAGCGCATGGAGGAAGCGCTGAACGAAGCCAAGGGCGGGCTGTTCTCCTCCAGTCAGGTGAAGGTGGATCGCGAGGAATTCACGGGGAACCTAGCCGAGTTGAAGAAGATGCTGCCGGTGCAGCTCGAGCGAGCATCGGCGCTGATGAGGGAGGCCGAGCGCCGCTTGCAAAGCGCGCAGACCCAGGCGAACTCGATTATCGCCTCCGCGCAGAGTCGCGCCGCGGACGCGGTGAAGGAAGCCAACGCACAGGCGCAGTTCCTCGCCGGTCAGGAGAACGTCACCGAGCTCGCGCGTCAGAAAGCTCGCACGATTCTCAACGCCGCGCAAGCCAAGGCCGATCATCTCACGCGTGGAGCCGACGATTATTCGACCAGGATGATGGAAGAGTTGCGCAGGCAGCTCAACAAGCTCGCAAACGATGTGGACGCGGGGTTGAACGTGCTGCACGAACGGCAAAAATCCGCCGCCGAGCAGCTGCCGCACCTCGACATCAGTGACTATCCGGAGGCGCAGTAGATGCCACGTATTGAAGATTCCCCCTGGGCGATTTCCGTGGCGCAAGTCGCCTCGCGCGCCGGTTTAAGCAAAGCGGTGGATGCCGACTTCCCCGCCCCTTCGGGCATCGGCGACGAGGTGATCGGCGTGAAGGAAGGCGCCGATGTGCATGTGAGCGGCTCGTTCGATTCCATCGTGGACGGCCTGATATTCACCGCGCGGATCAGCGCGCCGGTGCATGCCGAGTGCACCCGTTGCCTGAAACCCATCGTCAAGGACTGGACGACGAGCGTCACCGCGTTCTTCCCCTACGAGGACAAGCGCGAAGCGGCGAGCGCCGGGGAAGTCGACATCGTTGCGGGCGAGGAGGAGTCGGAAGACACCTACCCGCTGCTCAGCAACGGCGCGTTCGCCGATATCGAGGCGCTGTTGCGCGACACCTTGGTGGAGGAACTGCCGCTGCAGCCGCTGTGTCGCGAGGATTGCCGCGGGTTGTGCTCGCAGTGCGGCGTCGATCTCAACGAGAATCCGAAGCATCATCACGAAGTGACCGATATCCGTTTCGCCGGGCTTGCCGATCTCAAAGCGCAGCTGGAGCGCGAACAGCAATAGCACCAGAGGCGTTTTGTACGCACGTCGCGTTAAAGTACTGAACGCTTAAGCTCAATATGTTCGAACGAAACAGAGGATACTAAAAATGGCACTGCCTAAGTACAAGACCTCGCGCGCCAACACGCACTCGCGTCGCGCGAACTGGAAGGCCGCCGCCACGGCGACCGTGAACTGCCCGAACTGCGGCGAGCCGGCCCTGCCTCACACGGCATGCCCGAGCTGCGGTTCCTTCCGTGGCCGCGTCTACCGCGACGCGATCCAGCCGGTTCACGCCAAGTGAGCGCCGCTGGAATACTAGCGTAAGAAGCCCTGCCATCGACGGGTGGCGGGGCTTTTGCTTTTGCATAAGTTTGCATAGTCTTTGCATAATCACCTTGCGCCGACCGCAAGAAAATTGCCAGCCGCAAGGAATAAGGAATCATATATATGACACACACAGACGACACGCAGCCGACGAACGGCAATGAACTGCTCCAAGCGCTGGGCA
Organism: Bifidobacterium panos; assembly: GCF_012932445.1. Taxonomy (GTDB): domain Bacteria; phylum Actinomycetota; class Actinomycetes; order Actinomycetales; family Bifidobacteriaceae; genus Bifidobacterium; species Bifidobacterium panos. The sequence goes on along the minus strand of NZ_JAAIIJ010000012.1, from coordinate 60,920 downwards.
CCACGCTGAGCCCCGATCTGCTGGTGCAAGCGCTCACCCACCGATCCTTCGCGCACGAGCACCCCGGAGCGAAGCATTACGAGCGGCTTGAGTTCCTGGGAGACGCGGTGCTTGAGCTCGTCGCCACGGAGACGCTGTTCCGCCTGCACCCCGATATGAGCGAGGGGCAGTTGGCGAAGATGCGCGCGAAGGCGGTGAGCGAGGAGGCTTTGAGCGCGATTGCCCGCACCAAACTGCATGTCGAGCCGTACATTCTGCTCGGGATTGGCGAGGCGTCGCAAGGAGGGGCGAATAAAAGCTCGATTCTGTGCGACATTGTGGAGTCACTGATCGGCGCGACGTTTCTTGAGCACGGCATCGACGAGGCGCGCGAGGTGGTGCATCACCTGATCGACGACACGCTTGACGAGGTGGCGGGCGAGGGGCCGGCGCTCGATTGGAAGACGTCGCTGACGGTGAAGGCGCACGAGCTCGGCAAAGGGGAGCCGGTTTACCACATGGCCGTTTCGGGGCCTCAATACGCGCAGGTGTTCACGGCGCGAGTGTCGCTGGGCGACGACGAGGCGATTGCCGGCACCGGCGAGGGGTCATCCAAACGCAAGGCGCAACTGGCCGCCGCCGAAGCGGCATATAAGCGGTTGGACAGCTGAAACGACGGGGTTGCCCACCAGCTGTGCCCACATAGTCATATCCACACAACTGTGTCCAACCGTGTCCACACAGCAAGCCACGCCACGCAAAGGTCTAACAGTCGAATAGACTGGTAATCAAAGCGCTCAAAGCACACGGCCACAAGCCCAGCCTGCGCAACGAGGCCAAGCCGCACGGGGGGATACCAGCGCCCGGCAGTGCGGCGCGGCGGGAACCTTTTGAGATGTGAGAGGAATCATGGCTTTACCGACACCTCTGCAGGCATTCAGCGCCGTGCCCAAAGCATCCGTGCACGACGACAAGCAGACCATCACCGACGGAGAGAAGATGACCGGTGCCCACGCACTGGTTCGTACGCTGGAAGACCTGGGCGTGACCGACGTGTTCGGCGTGCCGGGCGGCGCGATTCTGCCGGTATATCACCAAATCAATTCCAAAACGAAGTTCCGCTTCATGCTGATGCGCCACGAGCAAGCCGCCGGCCACGCCGCCGAGGGCTACGCGCTGGCCACCGGCCAAGTGGGCGTGTGCCTCGTGACGTCCGGCCCGGGCGCGACGAATATGATCACCCCGATTGCCGACGCGAATATGGACTCCGTGCCGATGGTGGTGATCACCGGCCAGGTGGGCGTCGATTCGATTGGCACCGATGCCTTCCAGGAGGCGGACATCGTGGGGGCCACCTACCCGGTGGTCAAGCATTCGTACTTGGTCACCTCCGCGCAGGACATTCCGCGCGTGCTGGCCGAGGCTTATTATGTGGCCAATTCCGGCCGCCCCGGCCCGGTGGTGGTGGATGTCACCAAGACGGCGCAGACGGGCGAGATGTATTATTCGTGGCCGCAGCGCATGATTCTGCCCGGCTACAATCCCACCACCAAGGCGCATGGGCATGTGCTTAACGATGCGGCCAGGCTGTTCGGCCAGTCCTACCGCCCGGTGCTGTATGTGGGTGGCGGCGCGGTGCGTTCCAACGCGGGCGAGCTGGTCAAGAAGCTCGCGGACGTGACCGGCGCGCCGATCGTCACCACATTGCCTGCGCGCGGCGTGGTGCCCGACAGCGACCCGAAAGTGCTTGGCATGTTGGGCATGCACGGCACCATCGCGGCCACCGGCGCGGTGCAGCGCTGCGATTTGCTGGTGGCCATCGGCGCGCGATTCGACGACCGCGTGACCGGCAAGCTGGAGGCTTTCGCGCCTGCCGCCCGCGTGATCCATATTGACATCGATCCCGCGGAAATCGGCAAGAACCGCCAGCCGGACGTGCCCATCGTGGGTGATGTATCCGCCGTTCTGGCCGACCTCATCCCCGCCATCGAGCGCACACAGGCCATCCAAGGCAAGCCCGACTTGAAGCCTTGGTGGAATGCGATTCACGACTGGCTTGAGCGTTATCCGATTACGTGGGAGGAACCTACAGATGGTTCGCTCGCGCCGCAATGGGTGGTCAAGAAGCTTTCCGAGATGGCCGACCCCGACACCGTGTGGGTGACCGGCGTGGGGCAGCATCAGATGTGGGGCGCGCAGCTTATCGACTTCGAGAAGCCGAACTCGTGGATCTCCTCGGGCGGCTTGGGCACGATGGGTTACGGCTTGCCCGCGGCCATCGGCGCCTCCATCGGTTTGAAGGGCGGCCCGGTGTGGCTGATCGACGGCGACGGCTCCTTCCAGATGACCTCGGAGGAGCTGGCCGCGGCGTTCCATGACGGCGCGCCGGTGAAAATCGCCATTCTCAACAACTCCGTGTATGGCATGGTGCGCCAGTGGCAGACGCTGTTCTATGAGCGTCATTATTCGGCCACGAACCTGCTGGACGGCGAGACGCATGGTGCCGAGGGCAGCCAGCAGGCGGCGGCTGACGATCTGCCTCTTGAGGTGCCCGATTTCGTCAAGCTGGCCGAGGCGTATGGTTGCGTCGGCATGCGTGCGTTCACCGAGGAAGAGGCGGCCCAGGCCATCAAGCGCGCGAATGAAATCAACGATCGCCCGGTGCTCATCGACTTCCGCGTGTGGAAGGACGCAATGGTGTGGCCGATGGTCTCGGCTGGCGCATCCAATGACGACGTGACTTATATGCCGGGTGTCAAGCCGTTGCGCAAACCGACTGGCATCGTCGATATCGATGCCAACAAGACAACGAGCGAGAAGTGAGAGGGGAGAACATCATGGCATATCCTGCATCTGGATCGGGTTCCGTGCGCCACACGCTGTCGGTGCTGGTGGAGAACCGCCCCGGCGTGCTGTCCCGCGTGGCCGGCCTGTTCGCACGCCGCTCGTTCAACATCAACTCGCTGTCCGTCTCCCCCACCGAGCGGCCGGACATCTCACGCATCACCGTGACGGCTGATGTGGAGGCCGTTCCGCTGGAGCAGATCATCAAGCAGCTCAACAAACTGCTGCATGTGCTGAAGATCGTCGAGCTTGATCCGAAGACCACCGTGGAACGCGAGCTGGTGCTGATCAAGGTGGCGGCGGATGAGTCGAATCGTTCCGACGTGCTGGAGATCGTGCGTCTGTTCCGCGTGCGCGTGGTGGATGTCAACCCCGAATCGCTGACCATCGAAGCCACCGGCGCGGAGGGCAAGATCGACGCGCTGCTCGGGTTGCTGGAGCATTACGGCGTGGTGGAGTTGGTGCGTTCCGGCGCCGTCGCCGTCACCCGCGGCCCCAAGGCCCTCAGCGAAAAAGTCATCGGTTCGGAGATCACGGGGCGTTGAACCCAGTGGGTTCAACGCAACAGCGAGCAGCGATAGCGTCGCGAGCGTCTATAGACCAAACACCGACAAGTCGTTACACGGCAAGATTTCTCCGCTACGCGGCTGCGCCGCTCCGGTCGAAATGACAATAAACAGAACACCCACTCCGGTCGAAATGACAAGCAACGGAATGTGCCCACTCATTATCCATTCTGAGCGAAACCCGACCCGTTCAATGTCATTTCGAGCGGAGCCCGAAGGGTGAAGTCGAGAAATCTTACAGCCACACCCTTATCCGAGTCGCTCGGAAAGATCGAGCCACTCGGTTTCGAGAGATTCCGATTCGGCGGCAAGGGACTGCAACTGGGCATTGAGGGCGTTCAAACCCTCATAGTCGGCGGGGTCGTGCGCGGCCATCTGCTGCTCGACCCCCGCCTTCTGCTCCTCGAGCTTGGCGAGTTTACGCTCGATGGCGTTGACACGGCGCGTGGCATCGTGACGCTCCTTGCCGGTCAGCTCGCCCGCGCCATCCGCGGGTTTTGCGGCGTGTTGGTCAGCGGAACGCGCATCTCCAGAAGCACCGCTTCCGTCGGACGGCCCATCCCCCGCGGCTTTCGTTGATGCGGACTGGCTGCCAGCACCGCCACTGTGCGCTTGCTCGATCATCTTCAGATAATCATCGACGCCACCCGGCAAATGGCGCACTTTGCCGCCAATCAGCGCGAACTGCTCGTCGGTGACGCGCTCCAGCAAATACCGGTCATGCGACACCACAATCAGTGTGCCCGGCCAAGTGTCGAGCAGATCCTCCATGACGGCGAGCATATCGGTGTCCAAATCGTTGCCCGGCTCGTCCATAATGAGCACGTTTGGCTCATCAAGCAGAATCAGCAACAACTGCATACGGCGCTTCTGGCCGCCGGACAAATCCCTGATCGGCGTCATCAACTGAGCCGCGGAGAACCCAAGCCGCTCCATCATCTGGCCGGGCGTGGTTTCCTTGCCGTCCACGATGTAGCTGGGCTTGTAGCGCGAAAGCACTTCCTTGACCTTGTATTTGCCCAGTTTTTCCAGTTCGTCGAGCCGTTGCGAAAGCACCGCGAACCTGACGGTCTTGCCGATATTCACATGCCCCGCGGTGGGTGTGATGGTGCCGTCCAGCACCTTGAGCAGCGTGGATTTGCCCGCGCCGTTCGCGCCGACGATGCCAAAGCGGTCGCCGGGGCCAATCAGCCAAGTCACGTCGTCGAGAATCTTGCGGCCGGTGACGGTGATGTGGTGTGTGGCGGCGGTTTCGTCGCCACTCTCGTCTTGCCAGCCCTCTCGCGCGACACCGGCGTCAATCAAACGCTTGTCCTGCTCAGGGCAATCGACAGACAATTCGACGGAACCATACACCTTCGGCTCGGCGACCAGCGAATCGACCACATCGACGCGACTGGCGGATTGCGCCACATCGGGGTCAATCGCCGCGGCGGCGGCCTCATTGCTGAAAATCTGCGTGACATCGATCAGATCGACCACCTGCTTGCCGAGGCGCGAGGTGGCCATCTGCTTCAATTCCAGCGTGTTGCGCATGGGCGGCACGTCTGCGATCAGCTCGCGCGCGGCCTTGACGTGGAACTTCTGCTTGGTGGAGCGGGCGCGGGCGCCGCGCGTCAGCCACGCCAGCTCCTTGCGTGCGAGGTTGCGGCGCTTCGTTTCGCGCACGTCGGCCTGACGGTCGCGCTCGACGCGCTGCAGCATATAAGCCGAATAGCCGCCCTCGAACGGCTCGATGGTGCCGTCGTGAACCTCCCACATCGACTCGCACACCTCGTCCAGAAACCAGCGGTCGTGAGTGACCAGCAACAGCGCGCCCTGCCCCTTGCCCCAACGGTTCTTCAGGTGCTCGGCCAGCCAGTGAATCGTCACGACATCCAAGTGATTCGTAGGCTCATCCAACGCGAGAATATCCCAATCGCCCAGCAGCAGACGCGCCAGATCCGCGCGACGGCGCTGGCCGCCGGACAGAGAACCGACCGTTGCGTCCAGACTGATGCCGCCCAGCAGCGCTTGCACGATTTCGCGCGACGTGTTGTCGGACGCCCATTCGTAATCGGCACGGTTGGCGAGCGCGGCTTGGCGCACGGTGGCGCTGTCGTCAAGAGGGTCGCGCTGATCGAGCATGCCGAAGGTCAGGCCGCCGCGGCGGGTCACGCGCCCGGAATCGGGCTCCCTGGTGCCGCCCAGCAGGTGCAACAGCGTGGATTTGCCGTCGCCGTTGCGACCGACGATGCCGATGCGGTCGCCCTCGAACACGCCCTGCGTCACGTCGGTGAAGATGGTTTTCGTTGCGAATGCGAGCGACACGCGCTCCAGCCCTAAGTCATACGTCGGCATAATCCACCAATCTAGCGCGGCGGCAATACCTCGGACACCCGTACTTGGGCAAAAACGTACACTGACAACGCCTCAGCGTACGAAATTTCCAAAACCAGCCGAATCATATGAAAAAACGTACACTGACGATTGCTCAGCGTACGTTTTTGCGCAAATCAACGAGCACTATAGTGACTGGGCGCAACTGCTGCAGCGGGCGGCGAAACCAGAGAACACCTGTTCGGCGAGCGGCCTGAGCAACGGGTCGTATAGGGCGAAATCCTCACGCAGCTTCGACTTGGAAAACCCTGCGGCCTTGAGTTCCTTGACCATGCGCGACTCGTCCAGCCACTCCTCCAGCACCGAAGCGGTGACTTCCAGATGGAACTGCAGCCCCAGCGCCGACCCCGCACGGAACGCCTGAACCTTGGTGCCGGCGGAGCGAGCCAACGGTTGCGCGCTCTCCGGCAGCGTAACCACATCGTTGTGCCAGTGCAACACGTCGATTTTCTTGTCCCACATCGAAAAATAATCGTGCTTGTTCAGGCGGCTGATCGGCGCGAAACCGATTTCCGGCGCATCGCCTTTCTTGAGTTTCGCACCGAGCGCGGTGGCGATGATCTGATGCCCCAGGCACACGCCCAGCACCGGTTTGCCCGCCGCGACGCATGCGCGCGCCAACTTGGCCTCCGCTTTCAGCCCCGGGTGTTTGTCGACGTCGGCGGCCCCCATTGGCCCGCCCATGATGACCAGCCCGGCAATCTCGTCAAACTGAGGCAGATCGGGCTTTTTGATGTCGACGATGTTCAGTGTGTGATACGACAGATTGAGGTCGTCCAAGCTGTCGAGAATGCGCCCGGGCTTCTCCCAGGGGACGTGCTGCAGAATCAACACTTGCGATTGCGTCATGCCCCCTATTGTGGCACGGGCCACGTAAACGAGAGTTCACGGCGATTGCCGCTTGTCTGGTTTCCTGCCTACCCTGTTGACCTATGGGAAACAGCCAAGAACCGCAGAATTTCAACGCTTCAGACCCGGCGAATGGACCCGCAGCAGCCGGTCGAAATGACAATACGGGACTCTCCAAGGCCGCCCAGGGGCTGAAGCTGTATGACACAGCCACGCACGCGACAGCCGCGTTCGCTCCCATCAAGCCGGGTCAGGTGGGCATGTATGTGTGCGGTGCGACGGTGCAGTCTTCCCCGCATATCGGGCATATTCGCGCGGCGGTGGCGTTCGACATCGTGCGCCGTTGGCTGGTGAAGCTGGGCTATCAGGTGACGTTCGTGCGCAATGTGACGGATATCGACGACAAGATTCTCGACAAGGCCGCCGCGGCCGGGCAGCAGTGGTGGGCGCGCGCGTATTACTACGAGCGCGAGTTCACCGAGGCCTATGACGCACTGGGCGTGCTGCCACCCACCGTCGAACCGCGCGCCACCGGGCACATGCCGGACATGATCGCCATGATTCAGCGCATTATCGACAACGGGCACGCCTATGTGGTGAGCGGCGCTGACGGCAAGCCGACCGGCAATGTGTATTTCGACGTGGCGAGCTGGCCGCATTACGGCGAGCTGACGCACCAGAAGCAGAGCGTCGCTGATGAAACCGACGAGGCTGCGGCCGTGGCCGACCGCATGGGGCCGAGCGTGGATGCGGCGGGTGACGACAAATACAATCCCGTCGACCCGGCGGATGCCTCGCCCGACAAGCACGACCCGCGCGATTTCGCCCTGTGGAAAGCGCCGAAAGACAGCGACCCGCTGGACGCGCGTTGGGACACGCCGTTTGGCTTAGGGCGGCCTGGCTGGCATATCGAATGTTCCGCGATGAGCCACCGTTACCTGAAGGACGGTTTCGACATCCACGGCGGCGGGCTTGACTTGCGATTCCCCCACCACGAGAACGAGATGGCACAGACCCGCGCCGCCGGTTACGATTCCGCCGCACACTGGATGCATTCGGCGTGGGTGACGACCAAGGGCGAGAAGATGTCGAAATCGCTGGGCAATGGGCTGTCGGTGCCGGTGGTGCTGGCCGAAAACTCGGCTTGGGTGGTGCGTTACGCGCTGGGCGGCGTGCAATACCGCTCGATGCTGGAGTGGAGCGACCAGACGCTGGCCGAAGCGAAGGCTGCGTATGAGCGCGTGTGCAACTTCATCGAGCGCGCGGGGGCGGCTGTGGGCGAGCAGCCGTCTGGCAAGGAGGTGCGTTCGGTTGGCGCCGACGAGCTGCCGGATGAATTCGTGGCGGCGATGAATGACGATGTCAATGTGTCGGGCGCGACGGCGGCGATTTTCACCGCGATTCGTTCCGGCAACACGCAGCTGGGCGAGCTGGCCGACCATGCCGATTCGGCGGATGCTGTGGAAGCGAAGGCGCGGGTGCGTGCCACGCTGGTGAGCGTGCGCGCCATGCTCGACACGCTTGGGCTGGACCCGCTGGCCGAGCCGTGGATGGGCGGCGCGCCCAATGGCGAGAGCAGCGAGAACGGCGAACATGCCGTGCTCGACAGGCTGATTGCCGATCAGCTCACCGCACGTCAGGAAGCGCGCAAAGCCAAGGACTTCGCCCGCGCCGATGCGATTCGCGACGCGCTGACACAAGCCGGCATCGTCATCGAAGACACCCCCCAAGGCCCCACCTGGTCCCTAAAGTAGTTTTCCCCCGCGGTCGATAGACTGGGTGGCATTATGGCAGCATTTAGTTCTTTGACTGACAGGCTCTCGAATGCGTTCAAGCATCTGAAGAGCAAGGGCAAACTTTCCGAAGCCGATATCGACGGCACAATACGCGAGATTCGCCGTGCGTTGCTCGACGCCGACGTGGCGCTTGACGTGGTGCGTTCCTTCACGGGCCGCGTGCGCGAGCGGGCGCTGGGCACCGAGGTGTCGCAGGCGCTCAACCCCGCGCAGCAAGTGGTGAAGATCGTCAACGACGAGCTGACCGATGTGCTCGGTGCCGGTGTGGACCGCCCGCTGAATTTCGCCAAGAACCCGCCCACGGTGATTATGCTCGCCGGCTTGCAGGGCGCCGGTAAAACCACGCTCGCCGGCAAGCTGGGATATTGGCTCAAGGACGCCGGCCACACGCCGCTGCTGGTGGCGGCCGACCTGCAGCGCCCGAACGCGGTGACACAGTTGCAGGTGGTGGGCGAGCGCGCCGGCGTGCCGGTGTATGCACCCGAGAAGGGTGTGCAGTCGGACGGCGGCGAGGCGGTGGTTGCGCCCGGCCAAACTTCGGGCGACCCGGTGAAAGTGGCGCGCGACGCCGTCGAACTGGCCAAGCAGAAGCTGTATGACACGGTGATCATCGACACCGCCGGCCGCTTGGGTGTGGACGACGAGCTGATGAAGCAGGCGCGCGACATCCGCGACGCCGTGAATCCCAACGAAATTCTGTTCGTCATCGACGCGATGATCGGCCAGGACGCGGTGCGCACGGCCAAGGCCTTTGACGAGGGCGTGGATTTCACCGGCGTGGTGCTCTCCAAGCTCGACGGCGACGCGCGCGGCGGCGCGGCTCTGTCGGTGGCGAGCGTGACCGGCAAGCCGATTCTGTTCACCTCCACCGGCGAGGGACTGAAGGATTTCGAGGTCTTCCACCCCGACCGCATGGCCTCGCGCATTCTCGACATGGGCGACATCATGACGCTCATCGAACAGGCGCAAAAGCAGTTCGACGAGGAAGAGGCGCGTCAGGCCGCGGCGAAGATGGCCGAAGGTTCGTTCGGTTTGGACGACTTCATGGACCAGTTGCAGCAAGTGCGCAAGCTCGGTTCGATGAAATCGCTGTTGGGCATGATTCCCGGCATGGCTCAACACCGCAAGGAGCTGGAGCAGTTCGACGAGAAGGAAATCGACCGCACCGAGGCGATTATTCGCTCGATGACGCCGGCCGAGCGGCGAGATCCCTCCATTATCGACGGCTCGCGCCGCGCGCGTATCGCCTATGGTTCCGGCGTGACCGTCTCCGCCGTGAACGCGCTGCTGCAACGCTTCGAGCAGGCCGCCAAGATGATGAAGCGCATGACGAACAAGGCCGGCATGGGCGGCATGCCTGGCTTCGGCGGGCCGGGCGGCGGCAAGAAGAACGGCAAGGGCAAGAAAAACAAGAAGAAGGGCTCCAAGTCCGGCAACCCGATGAAGCGCGAGGCCGAAGAGCAGGCGTTGCGCGACCGTCTTGCGGGCAAGAGCTCAAGCGGCGGTTCCGCGTTCGCCAAGAAGCCGCAGAATCCGGCCCTGCCCGCCGGCCTTGACGAGCTGATGGGCGACGGCGGCAACGGCATGCCCGATCTTCCGCCGAATCTCGGCGGCGGCATCGGCGGCCTGTTCGGGCGCTGAGAACCGTTGTCGCTCCCCTCAATCGGGAGCCTCAAGGAGGAAGCATGACCATAGCGCTGATGGTGGCAGCGGTGCTGGCGTGGTGCTGGATTGCGCTCAGTTGCTTGCCGGCCGGAACCGAAGCGCACATGCCGATGCCGTATCTGATTGCGCTGATCCCGCTGCTGTGGGTGCCTTTGGTGGCGCTGGGCGCGCTGGCCGCTTGGTTTCATGTATGGGGTACGGCTTGTTGCCTGCTGGCCGCGGCCATTGCCTCGGTATTGCGTCGTGCGCAATACCGGAAGATAGGGCGTGAAACACCCCATGAAACGCAAATCAGCACTCGTGAAACACAGTGTGAAACAGCTTCGGACACACTGCGGGTCATGACGCTGAACTGCCGCTATGGACGCGCGGACGCCGGCATCATCATGCGGCACATACGCGAACGCGACATCGACGTGCTCGCCCTGCAGGAAGTAACCGACGCGCTCATAGTGCGCCTGAACGAAGCAGGAATAAGAGATACGCTTCCCCATTGCCAAACAGGCACGCCGCACGAAGACGATAACGGCGGCTACAACGCACTGTTCTCGCGCATCGAGCCAGCCGCAACAATCCCCAATGTCGTTGATATTCCAGCCGCGGAAGTGCCGGCGATGACGCTGGGCGTGGGCGGGCGCAACCTCACCGTCGCCTCAGCGCACCCCAAATCACCCATGCGCGGCTGCACGCAATGGTCGGCCGGCATTCGTGGGCTTTCGGCACTGGCCGCCCGCGCCCGCGACGACGAACGCGATGACGTGGCGGTGATGGGCGATCTCAACTCGTCCATCGAACACCCGAGTTTCCGCGCCTTGCTCACCGCCGGTTTGAGCGACGCGAGCCTTGCCCAAGGTGCCGGCCCCGCCCCCACCTTCCCCAGCTGGCTGAAATGGCCGCGCATCGAACTCGACCATGTGCTGTTCACGCGCGGTGTGCGCGCCAGCGATGTGCGCCCGCTCGCAGTTGCGGGCAGCGATCACCTCGCGCTCGTTGCGACACTGTCGCTGCCGCACTGTCGCTGAGCTGAGCGCACCGTCCGGGGCTTGGGTCTATAATGCTTAAGTTATTCGCGCGCGCGTGGCGCCCTCTACACCCCGGGCCGCGAGGAACGCGTGGGTTATGGCTTGCCGTGCCCCACACAGCAGCGATAATTCACAACTCTAGATACCAAGGAGAGCCGTTTTGGCAACCAAGATTCGTCTCAAGCGAATGGGCAAGAAGTTCTATGCGTTCTACCGCGTGGTGGTCGTTGACTCCCGCGTCAAGCGCGATGGTCAGGTGATTGAGGAGATCGGTACCTACAATCCGAACACCCAGCCTTCCACCATCGAGATTGATACCGAGCGCGCGCAGTACTGGCTCGGCGTCGGTGCGCAGCCGACCGAACCCACGCTTGCCCTGCTCAAGGTGACCGGCGATTGGCAGAAGTTCAAGGGGCTGAAGGGTGCCGAGGGCACGCTGAAGACCGTCGAGGCCGGCCCGGATGCCGCCGCTCGCGTCGAGGCCGTCGAGGCCGAAGCCCAGAAGCTCAAGGCCGCCAAGTCCGAAGCCGACGCCAAGGCCAAGGCTGAAGCTGCTGCCGAGGCTGAGAAGGCCGAAGAGGCCGCTGCAGCTCAGGCTGAAGAGGCCCCGGCTGAAGAAGCTCCGGCCGCAGAGTGAGCCGTAAGAAAGGCTAGCTGATCATGCTTGCACAGGCTGTGGAACATCTCATCAAGAACGTCGTTGATTTTCCCGACGATGTGTCTGTCAGGTCCCACGAGAACGCGCGCGGCGAACTGCTTCGCGTGCGCGTCAACCCGGAGGATATCGGGCGTGTCATTGGGCGCGGCGGCCGCACCGCCAACGCGATTCGCACCGTGGCTCAGGCTCTGTCCGACCACAGGGTGCGCGTTGACATCATGGATGTGCGCCGCTGATCGACAGCGATAAGGTAAACTGCACAGCATGGCAGATCAGAACATGCATGACGACCCTCAGCAACGTGAGTTGTTGAGGGTTTGTCGTATCGGCCGTGCCCAGGGCATGAAGGGCGAAGTCACCGTACGGGTGTTCACCGACGACCCCGAATGGCGGTTTGCCGCGGGGTCGGTGCTGTATTCGCAAGACGGAACCGACGAGTATATTGTGGAACGCTCCCGCACGTTCAAGAATCGTTGGATCATCAAGCTTCAAGGATGCGACGACCGCAACGCTTCGGAAAGCTTGAACGGGCTTGAATTGTACGGCGAGGCCGACGACCCCGACGACATGCTTGAGGCGGACGAATGGTATCCGAAAGACTTGATCGGTCTTGAGGCGCGCATGGCCGAGGGCAATGGTGTCGGCGCGGCAGCGGGCACCGTGGTGGGCAAGGTGGTTGACGTGATCGACTCCCCCGCGCAGTCGTTGCTCAAGATTCGGCTTGCCGAACCTGTAATTGTCGGCACTGCTTCAGACGGCACGCCCACAGTGGAGAAGACCGCGCTGGTGCCTTTTGTGGACGAACTGGTGCCTGACATCGATCTGGAAGCCGGATATTTGACACTCGACCCGCCGGGCGGTCTTATTGCCGGGCTGTGACGTTGCATCATACACGCAACATGGCGGATTTTGTTTGAACACCGCGTCATGGGACGCGCTAGGGTGGTGAATCATGAGGATTGACATCGTAAGCGTGTTCCCCGAGTATTTCGACGTGCTGAACCTGAGCCTGTTCGGCAAGGCGCAGGCCAAGGGGCTGCTTGAAGTGGCCACGCACAACCTGCGCGACTGGACGCATGACGTGCACCATTCGGTGGACGACACCCCGGTGGGTGGCGGCGCGGGCATGGTGATGAAGCCCGAGGTGTGGGCCGAGTGCCTTGACGAACTGCTGGGACCTGACGAACTGCTGGGATCTCAGCCTTCCGTCCTCATCTTCCCCAACCCATCCGCGCCGTTGTTCACCCAACGCGACGCCACCGAATTGAGCCGCGCCAGCCACCTGCTGTTTGGTTGCGGGCGCTATGAGGGCTATGACGCGCGCATTCCCGAGTATTACCGCGCGCAAGGCGTGGATGTGCGCGAGTATTCCATCGGCGACTACGTGCTCAATGGCGGCGAGGTGGCGACTTCGGTGATGCTGGAGGCGATTACGCGGCTCATCCCCGATTTCATGGGCAACCCCGAGTCCATCGTGGAGGAATCGTACACAGGCGAGGGCGCGTTGCTGGAGCACCGGCAATACACCAAACCGGCGGAATGGCGCGGTTTGCGCGTGCCGGATGTGCTGTTGTCCGGCGACCACGGCAAGGTCGACCGATTCCGGCGCGACGAGGCGTTGGCGCGTACCGACAAGATTCGGCCCGACCTGATAGAGACGCTCGATTGCACGCAACTCGACAAAGCCGATCGCAAAACGCTGATGGCCCTGGGCTGGGAAGTCAGCGGCCCCCACCCGCGCAGACTGCAGTGAGCAATCGCCGTTTACTTGGTGAAGTGGAGCCGTATCGTCGTTCGTTGGCATCGCTCCGGGCCTCTTGGGCCAAGTCTTTACGTCAACGAACGACGATGCGGCTCCGCTTCGCTTCCGGTCAGACGGCGCGTTCAATATAGAAGACGGCGGTTTCGCCGTAGTTGCGGCGTTGGGTGACTTGCCAGCCACTCGGCGGGGTTGGGTTGTCCGAGCGCGTGGAACGTTCGAACACGATGATGGTCTGCTCGCCGGCCAGCCCATTATCGGCCAGATTGCGCAACAGCTGGTTGCAATCCTGTGTTTCAAAGGCATACGGCGGGTCGATGAATACTACGTCGAACGGCTGCGCCGCAGGAGCCGCCGCGAATTGCTCGGCTCTTTTCACCAACACCTGCACACGTATGTCCGAATCCCATGAACGGTTGTGCCGCAGTTGCGTCACGGTTTTGGAAATCAAGGCGGCGGCGGGCTTTGACGATTCCACAGCGACGAGCTCGCGCGCACCGCGGCTCAGCGCCTCAATGCCGAGCGCGCCGGTGCCGGCGAACAAGTCCAGCACGCGCGCGTCGTCCAGCACACCCCACGAATCGAGGTGCGAGAAGATGGCTTCTTTGGTGCGGTCGGTGGTCGGCCGTGTACCTTGCTTCGGCGCAGCCAGCGCCACGCCTTTGAATCGTCCCGAAATCACGCGCATAATCATCAATCTAGCGGGCGAAGCCTACCAACATCCATCACGAGCTGGTGAGGAACGCCTCATTGCCGCGCGTGAAATCGAGCACAGCACCGGCGAGCTGCACCTCACCGGCCAGTTCGGGGTCGGCGGCGAGCAACCGTTCGGCGCGGGCGCGGGCATCGGCGATAAGATCGGCATCCTTGATGACGCGCAACAATTTGAGACTTGATTTGCCGCCCGATTGGGCGTCACCCAGCACATCGCCCGCGCCGCGGAATTGCAAGTCGGCCTGGGCGATTTCGGCACCGTCCAGCGAATCGTGAATAACCTCCAGCCGCGCCTCGGCGGGCGAGCCGGCTTCGGCACGCGAAATCAGGAAGGCCCAACTGTTCGTGCCGCCGCGCCCCACGCGCCCGCGCAACTGGTGCAACTGGCTCAATCCATATCGATCGGCGTCGAAGATCACGATGCAACTGGCTTGTTTGACATCAACGCCCACCTCGATAACGGTGGTGGCGACGAGCACCGGCGTGGTGCCGGAGGCGAAGTCGGCCATGACCCGCGTTTTGACATCGTCCTTGTCGCGCCCGGTGAGCGTGGCGAAACGAATGCTTTGGAATTGCGGCAGTTTCTGCAAGCGATTGGCGATTTCGGCGACGGTGTGCAGTGGCGGGCGCGTTTCGCTGGTCGAGGCATCTTCCGAAGTCGCATACGGGTCAAGTTCCATATCGGCGGGGGCGGCGTCTTGCTTGCCTTCATCCCCGTCGGCCGGGTCGTCGATGCGTGCGCACACGATATAGGCCCGCTCCCCCGCGTCGATGCGCGCGCGAATATGCGAGAACATGTGCGCCATGGTGCCGCCGTCCGCCTCGTTCACCACCACGGTGCGAATCGGCTTGCGCCCGCCGGGCAGTTCGGTGAGCCAGGAGATGTCGAGATTGCCGAACCAAGTCATGGCGGCGGTGCGCGGGATGGGCGTGGCCGTCATTACCAGCAGGTGCGGCGTCGTGCCGTCCGTTGGCATGGCGTGCAACGATTCGCGCTGCTCGACGCCGAAACGATGCTGTTCGTCGATGACGACAAGGGCAAGGTTCGTGGCTTGGAACGTCTTGGAGAAGGCCGCGTGCGTGGCGACGATAATGCCCGGCTCTCCGCTGGCCGCCTCAGCAAGCGCCTTGCGCCGCGCGGCGAGTTTCATACCACCCGTCAGCAACGTGATCGGAATGATGTGATCGCCCTCAAGCGCCTCGACCATCGAGCGAATCGTTTCGGCGTGCTGTTCGGCCAACACCTGCGTGGGCGCGACAAACACGGCCTGATAACCCGCACCGACGGCTTGCAGCATGGCCACGAGCGCCACCACGGTTTTGCCGGATCCCACCTCGCCCTGCAACAACCGTTGCATCGGACAATCCTGAGCCATGTCGACTGCAATATCGTCAATCACCTCGCGCTGGCCGTTGGTGAGCTGGAAGGGCAGCGAGGCAATGAACCGATCGCGCAATGAATCGGTCGCGAGCGTGCACGGATGCGCGGTGGCGGCCTTGACGTCGCGGCGTGTGCGCAGCAACGCGGTTTGGCAGACGAGCGCCTCCTCATAGCGCAGTGTGGCGATGCCCTGATGGAACGCCTTGACCGATTCGGGTTCGTGGACGGCGCGGAATGCTTCGGCGCGGTGCAACAAACCGCGGTCGGCGCGTGTCACTTCGGGAAGGATGTCGGGGATGGCTTCGGCCAGCGTGCCCGCGAAGCGCTCCTCGTCATCCGCGTGTTGCACGGCGATTTCATCGGTGCCGGGGGCGACCATATCGCGTCCGCCGAGCGCCCAGAGCAGACTGACGATGGTTTCGTGGATATGCTCGCTGGAGAGCCGCGACGAAGCATGATACACAGGCCGCGGGCGGCAGACACGCGCCAGTCCCTCGTCCATGGAGGCGGCGTCGTATGAACGCGCATCGTTCGGTTGCGCTGGGGTCGGCACCACGGTGAGAATATCCGGGTGTGTGAACTGCAACTGCCCCATGTATTCGCCGGGCGCGCCGGAAACGACCACGCTGGCACCGGCGACAAGGCGCATGGCCATCCAGTCGACGTAGCTTTTCCGTCTGGAGAAGAACACCAGTCGCACCACGCTGCCAGGCGCGCCACGCGAGGCGGCGAACGCGGAATCATCCGCCACCACCTCAAACCGATATCCATGCCGGGCGTTCATCGGCACGACGCGAGCCGAACGCACCACGGCGGCGAACGCCATCGCCTCGCCGATGCGCGCCTCACGCACCGCACGCGCCGGCACCGGGTCGGTGACGCGGAACGGATAATAAGTCAGCGCGTCGCCCACCGACACGATGCCGAAGGATTTGAGCGCGGACACACGCCGTTTGTTCGCCAGCAGCGCGGCGAGCGGGGTGTCCAACGAGATGCTCATGCCTTCCATCTTATCCGCGCCGCCGATTTCCCCTCACCCAAGCGACAGACACAACCCCCCGCCGAGCCAAAGCAATCCTTTGAACCTGCCGGATTGCGGGCTAAGGAAATTTGCGAAACATATTCGACTCGATATAATTCTAGTGAAGATTTTTGCATAAACCTGCAAAAATCTTCACTAGGAGGTGTTGTCTATGGAAATCAAAAGGGACCGGTACCTAAACACGCTTATCAGCAAGGAACATAACGGATTCATCAAAGTCATAACCGGCATGAGACGATGCGGAAAATCATACCTCCTGTTCAATCTCTTCAAAGAGCATTTACTGGCGAAAGGGGTCGCTGAAGACCACATCATTGAAATTGCGTTTGACGCCTTCGAGAATAAACAGTTCCGCGACCCGAATGTGCTGTTCCCGCATTTGAAAGCGCAGCTCAAAGACGACGGCATGAATTATGTGCTGCTTGATGAAATACAGCTGTTGGGTGAGTTTGAAGATGTTCTGAACAGCTTGATTCGCATGAAGAACGTCGATGTGTACGTGACTGGAAGCAACGCCCGTTTTCTCTCGAAAGATGTAATCACGGAGTTCAGAGGGCGCGGCGACGAAGTGCGCATGTACCCACTCAGTTTCGCGGAGTTCATGTCCGTCTATCCAGGCACGAAGCAGGATGGCTGGAACGAGTACATGCTATACGGAGGTTTGCCGCCGGTTTTGAGCTTTACGACCCCGGAGCAGAAGATAGCCTTCCTGAAGTCTCTATTTGAGGAGACCTATATTTCGGATATCGTCGGAAGACATAACATCCGCAACAAAGCGGAACTGGAAGACCTTCTGAATATCCTTTCTTCCGCCATCGGCTCTTTGACCAACCCGGAAAAGCTGTCGGCGACGTTCAAAACGGTCAAAAAAAAGAAGATCAGCAATACGACCATCAAACGATATATTGACTATCTGTGCGATTCGTTCCTGATCGACAGCGCAATCCGCTATGACGTGAAGGGGAAAAAATATATCGACACACCCGTGAAATATTATTTCACCGATATGGGGCTGCGCAACGCCCGCCTGAACTTCAGGCAGTTGGAGGAAACCCACAGCATGGAGAACCTTATTTTCAACGAATTGAAGATCCGTGGTTTCAATGTGGATGTGGGCATTGTCACGAAGTGTGAAACCAACGAGAATGGCAGCAATACCCGCAAACAGTTGGAAATTGATTTCGTCTGCAACAAAGGCTCGAAGCGATATTATATTCAGTCTGCTTACGCGATTCCCGATCAAGCGAAGATGAAGCAGGAGCAACGGCCGCTGATGCTGACCGGAGACTTCTTCAAGCGAATGATTATTACAAAGGATACGCCCGCCCCATACTATAACGAGTCCGGCGTGCTGATTATGAGCGTCTATGATTTCCTGCTGGGTGAAAACAGCTTGGAGGAAAACTAGCGGGGTATTTGAACCATTTGAGGACTGCCCTTCACTGAAAAGCCTTGTTGCATTTGCGAAAAATAAAAACCCCGCCGAGCCGAAGCTCAAGCGGGGTTTGAACGTGTGTATATCGCGCTCACGCGGCCACGCGCTGGACCTTGCCGGCCTTGAGGCACTTGACGCACACGCGCAGACGAGTGTTCTCGCCGTCGACGGTGGTGCGCACCGACTGCAGGTTCGGGCGGAAGCTGCGCTTGTTGCGGATATGCGAGTGAGACACAGTGTATCCGACCTGCGGACCCTTGCCGCACACTGCACAACGAGCTGCCATAATGAACTCCCTTGACCTTGGATTCAAGTCTTCCCGTGGTTCAAGCCGATATGCGGACATATCAGCCCAACCACACAACTTCACAAAGATAAACCACGCGCCCGACAAATGCCAGCCGCACCCATCGAATGAGCCGACCTAGGGCAGCAGCGTCCGTAAAATGGGTGGAATGGTAAGGAGCCGGATGTGAGCAACATCATTGATTACGTGCACGACGAAACGCGCCCGTTCAGCGAGCTCGCGTTCAACGAGGTGGACGCGCTGGTACTTGCGCAGCTAGCCTACGAAAGCATCCCCGCGCTGGTGCCGCGTCTGCATGACGAGATCGGCGCCTATGGCACATTCAGCGCGCGTCTGCACAATTTCAATTTCGACCTGCGCGACCCCCTCACCTCGCTCAAGGCGCTGGTTCATGCCCCGTTCTCCCCCGTCACGCTTGAGAAAATGAACGAGGTGCTGCATGGCGATGTGGACGACGTGTGCCAGCATCCGCTGCACATGGTGGGCATCGCCGACGCGGCCGTGACGCACGAGTTCGTGCGCGCCACCGCCGCAAACCCGCGCTTCAAGAACCTGCGCGTCGGCGCGTTTGCCGAGCAGTTCGACAGACATGAGCAGACGCAGTTCGCCACGGTCACCTTCCTGCTGCCCGACGACACGCTGGTGCTTTCGTTTCGCGGCACCGACGATTCGCTGGTGGGTTGGAAGGAGGATTTCAACATGGCCTTCCAATACCCAGTGCCGTCCCAGCAGATGGCCACCGAGTATGTGGAAGCGGTGGCGCGGCTGTGGCCCGGGCGCATCATACTCACCGGCCATTCCAAGGGCGGCAATTCCGCCGTGTATGCGGCGATGAACGTTTCCGAGAAGGTGCGCGGGCGCATCGAGGCCATCTATTCGCTGGACGGACCGGGCTTCCCCGAGCGGGTGGTCAATTTGCCGGAATACAAAGACAACGTGGGCAAAGTGACCAAGATCGTGCCCGATTCCTCGATTATTGGCATGGTGTTGGAGACACCGGAGCCGTGCGAAGTGGTCAAGGCCGATTGCGAGGGGATCATGCAGCATTTCGCCTTCGCCTGGCAGGTCGAGGGCGACGAGTTCGCGCGCGTGGAGGATATGGCCGCCAGCTCGCGCGAGTTCAACACTTCGTTCAACCAGTGGATGACGAGCCTGACCAAGGAGCAGCGCGAACACGCGGTGGATGCGTTCTTTCAGGTGCTGTACGCCAGCGGTGCGACCACGTTTTCAGGTCTTATCGCCTCAATGCCGCTGTCGCTGCCGAGCATGATCGGCGCGATTGTGGGGCTGACGTCGGACGAGCGCAAGCATATCCTCGAAGCGATGGGCATGCTGGTGTCCGCAGCCGTCGCCCGCAACAAAGACGTGGAGCGGTAGGGCAACGCCATCGCCCATGAACTGGACACCACGACTCAGGCTTAAAGGCGCGGCATTGGTTATATACTTGTTCAGGCAGTGTGACTAATTAGTCGGCGAAAGGAAGATCAATGCCACGCCCACGCCGTGACGGCGACACGCCGTCCGCCACTCAGCGCATGATCGACGCGTTCTGGCAACTGTTGAGCCAAACCGAATACCGCAACATCACCGTCACCGACATCGTGCGCGAGGCCGGGGTGAACCGCAACTCCTTCTATTATCATTTTTCCAAGCTGGGCGAACTGGCCGATGCCGCCATTCTCGCCGAGGTGAACAGCTCTCCGCTGGCCAACGAAAGCCCTGACCCCAACGACGGCCCGCATGAATGGCGCGAACACATCACCGAGGTGTTCGCCACCCCCGGCCAGACGCGCCGACTTGACCGGCTCGCCTTGCTTGCCAGCCCGAACAGCTCGCCCGAGCTGGTCGAATCGTTGCACGACTTCGGGCGCATGAGCCTGATGCGCATGCTCGACCGCGACGAAAGCGACCTTGACCTGCGCACCGACCTGCTCATCGATTTCGCCGTGGGCGGTCTGCTCAGCGTGCTCAAGCGCTGGCCGCAACTGAGGCAAAGCATTGATATGAAGCGGCTGATGAACGAGGATCTCGCCGTGCTGGCGATGGGCATGTACATGTCGATGTCCAAGGAAGACATGCTGGATTCATGGAATCGCATCTTCAATAAGGCGTGACGCACAGCGCAGTTGAAGTGCGTTTGTGCGTACCGATATCAAAGGGCAACGCCATCGTTCCCTGTCCGCTCCCGAGTCACAGTGGCCAAACCAACCCGTTTTCAGGACGTATACCGGCAAATCAACGGGAAAACACGTCAAATATGCAAATGCCCGTGTCTTGGGAGCGGATGTCGCCGTGTTCGACACCCTCCGGGCCGGTAGGCCAAGTCTTACGTCTCACACGGCGACATCCGCTCCAAAAGCCGTCTGTGTTCGTTTGGGGATAACGCGGTTTGTTTGTTTGTTTAAGGGTCGGCTGTTGCCGTGTTCGACGTAGTTTTCTGTTGGTTGGCGGTATGCGTGCTGAGAACGGAATTGATGGCACCGCAACTCAGAGCGTGCCAAGCACGACGTTGTTACGCCGGCGCAATGGCGCGGAAGCCACGGGATATTCTGGTTTCGCTATATGGCGTTGTCGCTGGTGGTCGACACGCACAGCCCACTGGGCTGTGCGTCCCACACGGCGACATCCGCTCCGAAACGCGACTATGTCCGTTTGAGAGTAACGCGTCTGTCTGTCTGAGGGTAACTCGGTTATG
Source organism: Bifidobacterium panos (assembly GCF_012932445.1). Taxonomy (GTDB): domain Bacteria; phylum Actinomycetota; class Actinomycetes; order Actinomycetales; family Bifidobacteriaceae; genus Bifidobacterium; species Bifidobacterium panos. The sequence goes on along the minus strand of NZ_JAAIIJ010000012.1, from coordinate 39,829 downwards.
CGCGTTTGAAAGTAGCGCGGTTATGCTCGCTTGAGAAAGCGAATCTCTTCTTCTAGTTGCTGGATACGTAGGGCTTGGGCGGCGATGAGGCGGTCGCGGGGGTCGCGCGGATCGTACGGGTCGACGGTGTCGCGGGATTTGGGTGAGGGCGGCTTGGGATGGGTTGGTTCGGGGGTGCGTTTCCAGCGGGCGAAGGCGCGCTCGATGCGCTTGTGGCCCACGAGCTTGGGGTCAAGGCCGGCCTGGCGGAACAGGTCCACCGGCTTCTCACCCTCCCGATAGCGGCGCATGCACTCGATACGGAACCAGTCCGCGTAATGGATGCGCGAGGACGCGTCCACCATGTCCACCGCAGCCAACGACGACAAATACGCCCGCTGATCCGACGTGAAGTTTCGCGGCTCATTCATATTGTCGGCCGTCCTTCCTGATACGCAGGGAACTGAAAAACTTTGAAGGGCCCCGCTGTCTTGCGCGAGGCTCGCGATGCTGTCGCCGCTCGCTGCTTTGAAGAGCGCGCGACCCCAAACACGGGAATCTATAGGCCCCCGCAGGCGGGGGCTGTCGCGCGAACGCGCGACTGGGGGTGGTCACGCCAGTCACGTGACCACGCCCGCACCACCCCCAGTCGGCCTGCGGCCGACAGCCCCCGACGTCTTATGCGACGCTCGCAACGCTATCGCTGCTCGCTGCCACGAAGAGCCCACAGGGCTCTTCGTCCAGCGGGGCCAAGGGACGCAAAACCGGGATTGGGGGATATGAGGAAAGGCGGGGAACCACGGGGCGCGAGCCCCATGTCCCCCGCCTTTCGGAAACCGTCAACCGGTTGGTTGGACCGGGCGTTAGCCCGGTCCAGCCGGTGGCCGGAGCCGGTCGGTTAGACCGGTCCGGCCGGTGGCCGGGCGGTTAAGCCCGGCCGGGCCGGTTGTTCGGTTTAGTGGGAGCGGCGGCGGCGCAGGGCACCGGCCGTCAGGCCGGCTGCGGCCAGGGCGAGGGCCGTCAGGGCGGCGGTCAGGCCGGTGGCGCCGGTGGACGCCAGGGCGTTGACCTTGCTCCAGCGGGCGTGCAGCTTCTTGCCGATCGCATCCTCCAGGCTGGTGACCAGGTTGCCCTCGTCGTCGTACCAGCCGTCGAACGTGTAGCCGTCACGGGTCGGGGTCGGCAGCTTGCCGTCCTCGCCGGTCCAGTCGGTGGGGATGTTGCCGCCGTTGGCGTCGAAGGCGTCGGCGATGCTGGTCCACTTGACGTGCAGCTTCTTGCCGATGGCGTCCTCGACGCTGGTGATCAGGTTGCCCTGCTCGTCATACCAGCCATCGAACTTGTAACCGGGCTTGTACGCCAGGGGCAGCTTGCCGTCAGCGCCGGTCCAGTCCTTCGGCAGGTTGCCGCCGTCGGTGTCGAACGCGTCATTCACGTTGGTCCACTTGGCGTGCAGCTTCTTGCCGATCGCATCCTCCGTGTTGGTGATGAGGTTGCCGTCCTCGTCATACCAGCCGTCGAACTTGTAACCCGGCTTGCTGGGGATCGGCAGCTTGCCGTCCTCACCCGTCCAACCATTGGGCAGGTTGCCGCCGTCCACGTCGAACGCGTCCTCAACCTTCGTCCACTTCGGGTGCAGCTTCTTGCCCGCCGCGTCCTCGGTGTTCGTGATCAGGTTGCCGTCCTCGTCATACCAGCCATCGAACTTATAACCGGGCTTGGTGGGAACCGGCAGCTTGCCGTCCTCGCCGGTCCAGTTGTCCGGCAGGGTGCCGCCGTCCGGGTCGAACGCCTCGTCGACCGGGGTCCACTTGGGGTGCAGCTTCTTGCCCGCCGCGTCCTCGGCGTTGGTGACGGGGTTGCCGTCCTCGTCGTACCAGCCGTCGAACTTGTAACCCGGCTTGCTGGGCACCGGCAGCTTGCCGTCATCGCCGGTCCAGTCGTCGGGCAGGGTCACGTCGCCGTCCACGTCGAACGTCGTGGGCAGCTTCGTCCAGTGGGCGGTCAGCTTCTTGCCGGCGGCCTCCTTGAGGGTGGTGACCTTGTTGCCGTTCTCGTCGTACCAGCCGTCGAAACGGTAGCCGTCACGAGTCGGGGTCGGCAGTTCGCCGTCCTCGCCCGTCCAGTCGTCGGGCAGGGTGCCGCCGTCGGGGTCGAACGCGTCGTCCAGCTTCGTCCACTTCGCATGCAGCTTCTTACCCACCGCATCCTTCACGGTCGTCACCTGGTTGCCGTCCTCGTCGTACCAGCCGTCGAACTTGTAGCCGGGCAGGGTCGGGGTGGGAAGCTCGCCGTCGGCGCCGGTCCAGTCGTCCGGGAGGGTGCCGTCGCCGGGGTCGAACGCGTCGTCCAGCTTCGTCCACTTGGCCGTCAGGTTCTTGCCCACCGCATCCTTCAGCGTGGTCACCTGGTTGCCGTCCTCGTCGAACCAGCCATCGAACTTGTAACCGTCACGAGTCGGGATGGGCAGCTGGCCGTCGGAACCGGTCCAATCCGACGGGATCGTACCACCGTCCGGGTTCAACCCGTCGGTGCTCGCGTTCTTCGTCCACTTCGCCGTCAGGGTCTTGTCACCAGTATCAGACGCACTGATGCCACTGACCAGGTTGCCCTTCGCGTCGGCCCAGCCGGCGAACGTGTAACCCTCGCGGGTCGGGTTCTTCAGGGTCGCGCCCACACCATACGTGTACGAGGTGGGGTTCTTCGGATCGGTGCCGCCGTCGAGCTTGTAGGTCAGCTTGTACGTGTTGGCCTTCCAGGTGGCGTTGACCTGCAGCATCGACTGCTTGAACGTGCCGCTCGCGTCGCGGTCCCAGCCGGTGAACGTGTAACCGGTACGGGTCGGGTCGGCGGGCGCGGTGTACGCGGTGCCCAAAGCGCCGGACTGGATATTGGACGCGTTGCCGTCCTTGTCCGTACCGCCGTTGTAGGCGAACACCACCACACCGGTCGCATTCTGCACGTACTGCGCCGTCAGGGTCACGTTCTTGCCCGGCATGGTCAGGCTCGCCAGCTCGTCGGAGGTGACCAGGCCGTACTCGTCGCTCAGCCAGCCGACGAACGACCAGCCCGCCTCAGAAGCGACCGTCGGGGCAGTGACCTTCGCGTCCTTCAGGCTCGCGTCGGTGGCGACCGTGTAGCCGGTGGTGCCCTTCAGCGTGCCGTGATCACCCTTATTGAACGTCAGGGTGTTCTCGTTCGCGGTCCACTGGGCGGTCACCTGCAGCGACGCCTCGTCGAACGTACCAGTCACCTGCTTGTCCCACTGCTTGAACGTGTACCCGTCCTTCGTCGGATTCGCGGGAACATCGTACTTCGTGCCCAACGGGCCCGACAGGCTCACCATCGGCTTACCAGCCGCGTCCGTGCCGCCGTCGAAGCTGAACATCACCGTGGCCGTCGCGTTCTGCGCGTACTGCGCCGTAAACTCCACAGCCTTGGCGGGCATCACCAGACTGGCCAGCTGCTCGCTGGTGACCAGACCATACTCCTCGGACTGCCAGCCAACCAGAGACCAACCGGCCTCCGCCTCAACCTTCGGAGCCACCACATTGGCGTCGCCCAGCTTCGCGTCCGTGGCAACCTTATAGTCCAAGGTGCCCGTCAGCGCGCCGTGATCGCCCTGTTTGAACGACAGGCCATACGAGTCCGCCTCCCACTGGGCCACGTACACTGTCGTGCCATCGGTGGCGTACGTGCCGGTCGGCTCGTTGCCGTCCGCGTCCTGCCACTTGACGAACGTGTAACCGTCACGCGTCGGGTTCGAGGGCTTGGTATAGGTCTCGCCCTGCTTGCCCTCACGGGTCACACTGGCGTCCTTCTGGTCGATCAGGCCGCCGTTCGCGTTGAACACGGCCTTCGCGCCGTTGTTCGGCTCGTACCGGGCGGTGAACTTCACCTCCGGGTTCAGACCGGAGACGACGTACTTGCCCTTCACGCCGTCCTTGCCGTACAACAGGCCGTCCTCACTGGACTCCCAACCAACGAACGTATACCCGGCCGTCGCGTTCGCGGTCGGCTCGCCCGTGACCTTCTCGCCCGAATTCACCGTGTACGACGTGTCACCCGTCAGCGTGCCGTTATCACCCGGCAGGAACGTCACCGTATTCGGATTCACCGTCCACTCGGCCGTGTACGTCACCGACTGATACGTCGTCGACAGGGTCTTGTCCCACTGCTTGAACGTGTAACCCGTACGCGTCGGCTCCTCCGCGGCGGCGGTCTTGTCCGCGTCGGAATACTCCGCGCCCTCCAAACCGGTCAGCACCAGGGACGAATCATTGTTCTTGTTGTAGCCGCCGGCGTAGTTGTAATGCACCTCCACACTCGACTCCGGCACAAACTTCGCCGTAAACGTCACCTTCGGATTCGCGCCCGACACGACGTACGCGTCCACGCTGTCCTGCGAATACACCTTCTGGTTCTCGCTGGACACCCAGCCGACAAAACGATACCCGCCGTCAGCCGTCACCGTGGGCTTGCCACCGACCTTCTCACCGGTCAGCACCTGATACCCGGTGTTGCCCGTCAGACTGCCGTGCTTGTCATTCTCGGCCACCACGAAGTTCACGTTATTGGTGTTCTGCTTCCACTGGGCCGTATACGTCTTCGACGCATACTTGCCCGTGTCAGCCGTGTCCCACTTGTCGAACGTGTAACCCGTACGCTCCAACTTCGACGTATCCGGAACCTTCTTCAGATCCTCCGCGGAATACTCGGTGCCATCCACGCCCTTCAACGTCACGGACGTGTTGTTGTCAGCGTCATGGCCGCCATTGAAGTTATACACCACACTCACCTCAGGCAGCTGCTCGTACACCGCAGTGAACTTCAAACCAGCCTGAGCCTTCAAATCAGCGATCTGCGAAGGCTGATACACCGGACCAAGCGTCTCGTTCTTATCCGCGTCAATCACGCTGGACTGCCAGTACAGGAACCTCCAACCGGCATCAGGAGTCACCGTCGGACCATTCTTCACGGGATAGTTCGTGGCCGTGTTCAGCTTCTCCTCGGTCACCACCGACACCGACTCCGGCGTGTCCTTCAACGCGCCGTGAAGACCCTTGTCGAACGCCACCGCGGTCTCGATCGGAGTCCACGTGGCCGTGAACGTCGCGTCCTTCTTGAACGTGCCCGACGCGGTCACATCCGTCGCGGTCGTGGTCCAACCCGCGAAATCATAACCCGCACGAGTCGGAACCGGCACGTCATACGAAGTGCCCTCACGACCCGTCAACGTCTTCGACGACGCCTTATCCGCATCCTGGCCGCCGGCGTAATCGAACCGGACCGTCATCTTATCCGTATCCTCATACTGAGCCGTAAACGTCACATCCACACTCGGCGCAAACTTACCCACATCCTCCGGCGAATACACCGAACCATCCACACTCGACTTCCAACCGGCAAACTTCTTACCAGCCCCAGTACCGACAGCAGTCATACTCACATCAGGCTGCTTGTAACCCGTCGCAGTGGAAACGGTCTTGCCGTTCTCCACCGACAGCGACTCGGGCGTGGCGTTCTTCATCTTGCCGTACGTCTTCGCCGTATCATCCCCGCCAAGCACAAACGCCACCTGACGCAACACCTTCGCCGAGACCGACACATTACCCGTCACATTCTCAGCCTTGATCGTCAGCTCGCCAGTGGTCTCATTGAACGTGTAATCCGTATCCTTCGCCAGCTTCTTGCCGCCAACAGACACCGACACCGACGACACATCCAACGCACGGCCATCAGCAGCCTTAGTGGCAGTCAGCGTCGTCTTAAACGCCTCACCCACCAACGCCTTCACAGCCGTATTACTACTCGTCACAGCGCCATCGTCCAAATCATACGACACATCAACACGCTCAACCGAACCAGAAGCAGTAGAACCAACAGAAGAGAGATTGAAATCCTCAAACTCAACATAAAAACCCTGATTGTGCTCACCCTGATCGTCATTCGCTAGATCATTCCACTGACCCGTGTCTCCCAAACCATACTGGGCACAACCTTCAGTACCAAAAGCGGCGTTGGGTTCACCACTCGCAGCGCTCCAGTTGGCGTATACGCCATCGGGAACAGTGCCACCAGCCGCCACCGTGGCGGTGGTGAAGATCTTAGTTCCGGCGCTCGGGCCCGTCACCCAATACCAAGCCGTACCATAATCCGGCGCAGAGGAATCATGATTGATATCAAACACATCGGGATCAGTCTTCGCATAAGCCTCAGTCGTAAAACGCGTCGCACCCAACCAACCCTCCTGGTTGCCGAAGGACTTGTAAATCAGGTTGTGTTCCTCGGCCGACTCGATGGTCAGCAAATGGCCATCCCCACCATAAAAACTAGTGGCCTTCGCCGCGGCAAACGCCGCATCCCAATTCATCTGCTGCTTGACGAACGCGTACGCGTGGCCGTTGTACAGAGTCGCGTCGTAACTTGTGCCGTTGTACGTGGCCTTCAGATTATTCAGCGAGTCGCCCACGACGGTGACCGTGATGTTCTGTTTCGTGTTGCCGTCCGTGGTGAACGTCAACCCCTGCAGATACGTCTGCAACTGCGCCGCAGTGATATCCGGCGAACCATCCACCGAAGACGTCTTGAACGTCACATACGTGTACTTCCCGCCAGCCTTCACATCAACGCCGTCCACATACGAACCGTACGAGTCCGACTCGCCGCTCAACGCATCCTGCGCCTCAGCACTGCCCGGCGCAGCAGCCGCCGGACTGAAGTAGCCGGAGTCGACCTGCACCACGACATACGAACTCGCCGAACCCGACACGCTCGCCGCGCCCAGCTTATACTTGGCGTTCTCGGTATCGCTGCCGACACTGAGAACCGTCTTCTGATCCTCGTTCAGCTTCACCGACGGCTTTTCGGCAGCCCACACCGCGGGCACCGCCACCGCCAACACCATCAACGCAGCCAACCCGGCCGCCACTACGGCAACCAGCCAGCGCAACAAGCCGCGCCTCAGGCCGCTTTGAGATGAAAATCTCACCATAAGAAACTCCTAAAAATTCCTTTATTCTTCAACCAACCCTCCCCCAAGGAACGACGCTTTCCCCGCGCGAATCTCGCGCGCGAAAAGCGCCCTCCCGGTCGGGGGAGGAGGAAACCCCACGCACCGGCCGGCCGGAATATCCGGCCGTTCCGGTGGGACGGGGGTCACCAATAGCCCTGAAAACTACCCCCCCCCGCGACAGCGAGATCACAAAACTCGCCTCCCAGCGATCGACCTGAACCCCCGAAAACCACCAGTCCCGCCGAAAACCGAATCCCAGAAAAAAGACACGCCACAAAACGCGAGACCCACGAAAGGAACAAGCCCACCCGAATCCCTCGACCCGGCGGAACGCACACTGAGAACGGGAAAGCGAGCACTGCGACTTAAAACAAACCGAGAACGATGGCAACGCACACTGTGACTCAAGCACGCAGGGAACGAGTTCGCCGCGTCGGCATGGGTCTACAGAGGGCACGGGAATGATCCACCACCACAATAACGGCACCGCCCGTTGATATCGAGATGGACAGCCCACCGGGCTGTCCATTGCTCGAAATGACAAGAAACGGGACACGCTGCCTGAAATGACAAGGAACGGGACAGCCGAAATGGCAAGAGACGGGACGGAACACAACACTGCTCAAAACGACAAGGAACCCAGCCCTAGGGCTCCCGCTGGCGGGAGCTGTCAGCCGTCAGGCTGACTGAGGGTGGTTGGACCAAACACGTGCTTAATGTGACCACCCCCAGTCGCGCATCCGCACGACAGCCCCCGCCAGCGGGGGCCAAGGACGGAACAAACCGGTTAAGGTCACAATGACTTAGGCGGATGTTGCTGTGTGAGACGTAAGACTTGGCCTACCGGCCCGGAGGGTGTCGAACACGGCAACATCCGCCGCAGACACCGGAATCGGCAGACAATACGGAAACCAAAACAGAACAGCAAAAACGCACACTGAGAACAGGAAAACAGACATCGCAACCCGAGATGAGCTCGGAATGACAAGGCACTCCAACTAGTGCAAAATTTGCATTAGTTCAGGAGGAAGGCGACAGAATCGTTGAAAGACAGACCGAACACAGCAACAGCCGCCCCACTTCCACGCGCAATACCAGCAGCACGAAGCCATATACTCCCTCGACGGAACACCACTGCATGGCGGCCTGCCGCCCAAACAGCATAAACTGGTCGTGGCATGGGCGCAGATCCACCAAGAGGACCTGGAAGCCAACTGGCAGCTGGCCGAACGGATGATCCAACCCCACGCCATAGAACCACTGCGCTAGAAAGGCCAAGGACATGCCCAAGGAGAACACGGCGCGCGTCATCGACGCGCAAGCACTCGACAGCCGGCACGTGCGCGTGCGCTTCACCGACGGGCACACCGGCACCATCGACATGACGCAACTCCTCGTCTACCCCGCATGGCAGCCACTGCGCGACCCCCAACTCTTCGCCACGGCACACGCCGCACACGGCACCGTCACATGGGACAACAACATCGACATCGCACCCGAACGAGCACACGAACTGGCACAATAAACATCAGCCACACAACACAAACAGGCGGAACGCACGCTGAGAACGGGAACGATGGGCATCGCGACTCGGGGCGCACTCACGATGGCAGGAGACGGGTTCGTTAGGATGGTGGGTATGGAAGGCGACGACAATCAGGCCGCTGCGGGAACTCCAAGCGGCGATCAGCAGATCGAGCTGTATGAAAGCCCCGACCATCGCGTGCACTTGGAGGTGCGCGTCGATGACGAGACCGTGTGGCTGACCCAACAGCAGTTGGCCGCCCTGTTCGGCAGGGACGTCACGACCATCAGACGGCACATCTCCAACGCGAAACGCGAGGAATTGCAAGGCATTCCAGTTAGTGCAAAATTTGCACTAACTGCCGCCGACGGCAAAACCTATCAGGTCGAACACTACAACCTCGACCTGATCCTGTCGGTGGGATACCGCGTGAAATCCACCGAGGGCGTCTTCTTTCGCCGCTGGGCCAACACCGTTCGATTCTCGACGACCCCGGCGAGGTCGCGGCCAACCTGGACGCCGGACCATGGGAGGAACTGGGCGAACACTGGAACCAGATCAGACAGGAAGAGGGGCAATGATGGCGGGAACATCGACATTCCAAACTTGGATCCGCAAACAGACGGCCCATCTCTCCGGCCAGCGGACGACGGACATGAGACGCCTGGCAGCCGCGGCGCAAGACGACCGCCCCCGCCTCGCGGCACCGCTTCTCCTGTACGCCCTGAGCACGGGAAAAACCGACCGGCTCATGTCGCTCGTCTGGTCGGACGAAATCCGCGACTCATACGCCTCCGCACGCCAACTGCTCGAGGGACACGACCTCGAGCACATGGCACTGACCAACACCGCGCCACGGGAACTGCCCCGCGAATACCGCAAATTCCTTGACCTGTACCGGACATACCGAAACCTCCCGGAGGAAACCAGACAAGCCAAACGGCAACGCCGGCTCAAGGCCATCGAACTGCAAAACCGCCTCGGCATCCCCACTGCGCGAATCTCCGAGAGCCTGGCGATCAACAACGGCAACCTCAACGCCTGGCTCAAACACGGCGACGACAGACTCATGACAGCCGAAAACGCCGCAAAAATCGTCCGACTCCTACGAAACATGACAAAGGAGCAGGCATAACGACAATCGCCTTTCGAAAGCGCGCTCCACGTACTCGACGAAGGCGTGGTACTCGAGCAGCTTGGGATTGCGGAGTTAGCGAACGCCGCAAACAGGTGGTAGGCGGCTTGCGCGTCGGGGCGATTGGGGATCATCATGTCGAGCAGGAAGTTGGTGTCGGCGAGGATCTTAGCCACGGCGTTCCAGCTCCTCTTTGACGTCCTGCGGGGTCATGGTGTCCAGACGCGTGTGTTTGGGAGCGCGGTCACGCAGGCGTTGGATGAGGCTCATGGTCTGTTCATGGCTCATGGTTTTCGGGGCGCGTTCAAGCCTGATGCCGACGTCGACCGATTTGGGGCCGGGCATGATTGCCGTCATGATGCGATCCTTTCGTTGGTGGTTCCAATTGCAGCGGTGATGCACTCGTCGATTCGCACATTGAGAATGAACTGCCTCCCGGTTCTCGTGTCTGAGAAATGGGAGGCAGTTCAGGTAAGGGTTGGCCCTTGGATTCGGGATTTAGGGCTTAGGACCGACGGATGCCCAGGGCATCGGCCAAGGCGTTGGCCGTGTCTTTGCTCACAACCTGGGTGCCGCCAGCCACGTAGGCATTGCTCACCTTGCCCTTGAAAGCCTTCGAATAGGACACCGCGGGGCTCGAGGCATTGGCCACCAGCAGGACAGGCGCCTTGTTACGGCCGGCAAAGGGGCCGGACACCAAGGCATCCGGGTAGTTTTCGCCGCACGCGTACACCACGCCGTCCATGCTCAGGCCGTTCTTCTGCGTCCACTTGGCGACGCTCACACTCGTCTCATAACGAGTCTGGCCAGCCAGACGAATCATGCCAGGCAAACCGGACACGTACTTGGCGGGCACAGCCTGCACGCCGCCCACCACGACCACGCGCTTGAACTTAGCCAACGCCGCGCGCTGCTTGGCACTCAGGCCGGTGGCCGGGTCGCACAGGAACACCGGCGCCTTGCCCGCGTACGCGTACGAGCTCACGCTCAACGCGTCCGCATAACCCGCGCCAGACGCCACAATCGCAGTCGTGCCCCACGACTTGCCACCCTGCTCGTAGAGTAAGTAGGACGTGTCATAACGGGTCGCGCCGCCCTGACGGGTCACACTCGACGCGTACGACTTCAACTGCGACGCCACTTTCTCGGACACCGCGCTCGTACCACCCACAATGATGATCTTCGACGGCTTCAAGCGCTCGAGCTGCGTGACCGTCTGCGAGGACAGGGCGTTCGGTTCGGTCAGCACGATCGGCGCGTCCAGCACGCCGGACAGACCCGAGGCAGACAGGGCGTCGGGGTAGTTCGCGCCGCTGGCGACGATCACCGTCTTCGCGGTGCCGGTGTAGGCCTGGGAGACGATCTCGCCCATCGTGTCGTAGCGCGTATTGCCCGACAGACGGGTCAGCTGGGCGGTCTGCGTCCACTGCGCATACAAAGTCACCGTATCGCCGGACTTCGCAGTCAGATTCTTCACCGACTGCTTGTCCTTATACGCCGTGCCCTTGCCATCAGCCTTCGTATTCCAACCAGCAAACGTATAACCAATGCGCCTGAACGCATTCGCACTCAGATTCTGCGCCTGGCCGTACGTGAACCGCTGTTTTGTCATCAAACCAAAGCCGCCGTTCGCGGCAAACTTCACCGTATACGAATTTGCAGTCCACTGCGCGTACAGGGTCACCGTATCGCCGGACTTTGCAGTCAAGTTCTTCACCGACTGCTTGTCCTTATACGCCGTACCCTTGCCATCAGCCTTCGTATTCCAACCAGCAAACGAATAACCGGTACGGGCGAACGCATTCGTATTCAGATTCTGCGCCTGGCCGTACGCAAACCGCTGATCCTTCATCGAACCAGAACCACCGTTCGCGGCAAACTTCACCGTATACGAATTCACAGCCCACTGCGCGTACAAAGTCACGGTGCCGCCAGACTTCGCAGTCAGATTCTTCACCGACTGCTTATCCTTATACGCCGTGCCCTTGCCATCAGCCTTCGTATTCCAACCCGCAAACGAATAACCGGTACGGGTGAACGCATTCGCCGTCAGATTCTGAGCCGCATCGTACGCAAACTGCTGATCTTTCATCGAACCAGCGCCACCGTTCGCGGCAAACTTCACCGTATACCCATTCACAGTCCACTTGGCATACAGAGTCACATTCTTGGCCGGCATCGTGGACTTCGAGAAATCCCACGCCTGCGTACACGCCTTGTCCATATACCAGCCACCGAACGCGTAACCATCCGCGGACAACGCGGCAGGTTCCGTCAGCTTCGCGCCGTACTTCACATCCGACTGCTTTGCCGGCGCCGTGCCGTGGCCGTTCGCATCGAACGACGCCGTGTACGCGTTGCGCGTGTACTCGATACGCACCTTCGCGGTGCCATCAGCCGCAATCTTCTGCTGGGTCACCGCGCCGGCAGTGAAACCCTCATACGACTTCGCCGCAGCCTTCGTGTCGTCGCCAGTCGTGCCCGTCAGGGTCTCCGACTCGTCGGGCGTCTGGGGATAGGAACCATCCAGAGCCTGCTTGAAGTGCTGCACCGTGTACTTCGTATCCGTATTCGGCTTCCACTGCGCGTACAGGATCACTTCGGCACCGGCCGTAGCCGCCAAATTCGACACCGACTGCTCATTCGTGTACGAATCGCCTGTGCCATCTTGCTGCGTGGTCCACTTGTCGAACGTATAACCCACACGCTCGAACGCGTTCGCACTCAGCGCCTGCTCCTTGTCATACGTGAACGACTGAGGCTCCATCTCACCCGTCGCGTCATCCACGGTCTTCTCGAACTTCACCTTGTATTCAATCGGCTCGAACGGCGTATACGTCGCGGCGACACCCGCCTGAATACCGGACGCCGAATCATACGAGTCACCCGTGGTCATATTGCGCCACTTCTGGATATTCGTATAGCCCTCACGCGTGGCGGAAGTATCAGGATTGTCAAGGCCCGAATCACTGGGCTTCAACGTGAAGTTCGCGCCCAGCCGCAGCTCCTGGAGTTTGGGAAGTGCAGAAAACACGTTGTTGGCACTGTCATCGTCCGTCACCTTCGACGTATCGAAACCGGACACATCCAACAACTCCAACGACGAACAATAGAAGAACATGTTGCTCATATCCGTCACCTTTGACGTATTCCACTTCGCCAAATCCAACGACTTCAGCGACATGCAAGCCATGAACATGCTGGACATGTTCGTCACGCTCGACGTGTCCCACCCCGACGCAACCAACGACTTCAATGCCTCGCAATCATAGAACATGAATTCCATGTTCATCACGCTCGACGTCTTGAAACCAGACACATCCAACGATTCCAGTGACACGCACTCAGCAAACATGCCATGCATGTCCGTCACCTTCGACGTATCGAACAACTCCGACACTCTCACCGACTTCAATGCCTCGCACTGATAGAACATCTGGCTCATGTCCGTCACGTTCGACGTCTTGAAACCAGACAAGTTCAACGACTCCAACTTCTTGCAGCCATAGAACATCTGGTTCATATACACTGCATTCGACGTGTCGACCTTGTCAAGACCAACGATCTCAGTAAGTCCGGCGAAACGTTCAACACTAGCGCCGCCGGCCGCCGAGAAGAGGTAGGACGAATCGGCCGGGAATTTGGGGTACGCGTTGTCCGCGCCGTACACCACGTCGTACATACTGCTATCAATGTTGCTCTTGATCGCGCAGCCGATCACAGAATCGTCCGCCGTGGCGGTGTTGCCGCCGCCTGCAGACCAACAAGTCGCCCCTTCACCCATGGACGCTACAGTGGGCTTGGTGTTCTGGAACGTGATGGTACGAACCTGAGAGTTGGTCACACTGGCACCGAGGGCAACACCTCCTTTATTGCGCAGTATGCCCGTTTCCGCGGCCTGGGCTTGGATGGAACCCATGGGGCAGAACACGGCCATCATGGCCAGCGCCAACAGCGCTGCCAGCAACTTTGCTGGCAACTTTGCTGGCAACTTTGCCGACAAATTGGAATATGTGCGGGAAGCCGCACGACTAACAATACGTTTCATGAACCTGACTCCTTTATCGACTTCTTCTGCAACAACACCAAAGAAAACAGTCGACCCAACCTTCCGACAGCGGAAGAACGGGACAGCCACACGTACCTGCGCAATGGCCGAACCACAAACCGGGCACGGGTGCGCGAAACCTTGGTAGCATCAATACTACCCCCCCCCAGGGCAAACCGGTCCGGCTTCGGTTCCAGCGACCGTCGTGACACCCGGGTTGGCGGGTTTCAGTGAGACGGGTTCGTTCCAGCGATCGTTGTGACAGACAACCCATAGACAGGCTATAGACAAGCCACTGGGCTGTCTGTCACCACGCTGTTTGTTTTATTTTGTCTTATTGTTTTACTTGTTTTATCGCCTTATCGCCTTAATTGCCGTTGGTGGCGTTGCCGGCGTTGGCTTGCTGCACGATGGCGGCGAGGAAGTCGCGGTTTGTGGCGGTCTTCTTCAGGCGCGGCACCAAGGTCTGATAGGCCTGCTCCGCTTCCATGCCACCGAACAGACGACGCAAGCGGTAGACGATGGGCAGCTCCTCGGGCGAGGTGATGAGCTCCTCACGGCGGGTGCCGGAGGCGTTGATGTCGATGGCCGGGAACAGGCGCTTGTCGGCCAGCTCGCGGCTCAGGCGCAACTCCATGTTGCCGGTGCCCTTGAACTCCTCGAAAATCACCTCGTCCATCTTGGAGCCGGTTTCCACCAGCGCGGAGGAGATGATGGTGAGCGAGCCGCCGTTTTCGATGTTGCGGGCCGCGCCGAAGAACTTCTTCGGCGGATACAGCGCCTGGGCGTCCACACCGCCGGACAGGATGCGCCCGGAAGCCGGCGCCGCGATGTTATAGGCGCGGGCCAGGCGGGTCATCGAATCGAGCAGCACCACCACGTCCTGGCCAAGCTCGACCAGGCGCTTGGCGCGCTCGATGGCGAGTTCGGCCACGGTGGTGTGGTCGGAGGCGGGGCGGTCGAAGGTCGAGGAAATGACCTCGCCGGCCACCGTGCGCTCCATATCGGTGACTTCCTCGGGGCGCTCGTCCACCAGCACCACCATGAGGTGAACCTCGGGGTTGTTGGCGGTGATCGCGTTGGCGATGTTCTGCAGGGTGATGGTCTTGCCAGCCTTCGGCGGCGAGACGATCAGGCCGCGCTGCCCCTTGCCGATGGGCGCGACGATATCCATGATGCGCCCGGTGAGCTTGTTCGGCGTGGTCTCCTGACGCAGGCGCTCCTGCGGATACAGCGGGGTGAGCTTGCTGAACTGCGGGCGGTTCAGCGCATCCTCCACGCTCATGCCGTTGACCGAATCGATAGACTGCAGCGGCACGAACTTCTGACGCTGGTTGCGGCGCTCGCCCTCGCGCGGCGCGCGAATCGCACCATGCACGGCGTCGCCCTTGCGCAGGCCGTACTTCTTGACCTGCCCCATCGACACATACACGTCGTTCGCCCCCGGCAGATAGCCGGAAGTGCGCACAAACGCATAGGAATCGAGCACATCGACGATGCCGGCCACCGGCACGAGTTCGGCAGACTGCTGCTCGTCGCGCTCGTCACGATCACGACGATCGTCACGGTCTCGGCGGTCATCACGATTGTTGCGCTCACGGCGCTCGTCACGCTCGTCGAAATCGCGATTGCGCCCGCGCATGCGACGGCCGCGGCGGTCGTGATTGCCGTCGCGATCGTTGCGTTCATTGCGATCGTTACGATCATTACGCTCGTTGCGATCGTTACGATCATTACGCTCATTGCGCTCTCGGTTGCCCCCGCGCCCATTGCGACCGCGCGTCACCTCATCGTCCTCGTCACGTTCGGACTGCTGATGAGCGGGCAATGTGGCGAGAATATCATCCAAATCGCGCACGGCCTCTTCGGCAGGAGTCTCCTGACCCTTACGATGTCGGCGGCGGATGTTGCCGTTCGGTTCATCGCCATTCCCCTCGGCGGAACGATGCCGCTCGCCGCGCCCGGAATCACCCGGAACCTCAAGCCCAAGATCGGCGAGCAGGTCGGCGTCGTCATTCTTCTTGACACGCTCCTTGTGCTCCGTGTGTTCCTTGTGTTCCGTCGACTTGCTCGGTTCGCCAGCCTTGGCATCGGCTTTCGGCGTTTTTACAGTGACGCCAGCGGGCGCCTCACCGCCGGAACGAGCGGCCTGTATGGTGGCAAGTAGCTCCGGCTTACGCATGGTGGATGTGCCACGCAGTCCCATCTGCTTGGCAAGCTCCTTCAGTTCAGGCAGCTTCATACCTTCAAGATTCTGGCTATTGGCCACAGTTCATACCTTTCTGCAGCACCTGACGGCACCCGATGCACCGCAAGATTGTCTGAAGATGATTGCGACATTTTGCCGCGTTGAAAGTTCGCGGCAATCCACGCTCACGAACCGTGTTTTACTGTACAACGCCCGCGCGACCAACGCGAATCAACGCCGCCGCGAGCGCGCCGCCCGCGCGACCAGCGCGGCTCAGCGAATATCTTCGGGAATGTCGATGTCCGACTTCTGCACTTCCTCGACATTGACGTCCTTGAACGTCACGATGCGCACGTTCTTGACGAAACGACTTGGCCGATACACATCCCACACCCACGCATCCGTCAGCTGCACGTCGAAATACACGTCCTGCCCGGCGGAACGCACGTTGAAATCGACCTTGTTGGCCAGATAGAAGCGGCGCTCGGTTTCCACCACGTAGGTGAACAGTTTGATGACGTCGCGATATTCCCTATATAGCGCCAGCTCGGCATCGGTTTCGTAGTTGTCAAGATCCTCGGCACTCATCGTTGCCTCTCCTCTTTCGCGTTATTACTCGTTGTCGCGTTTGCGCCCTCGCCCAAGCGTACGCCACCAGGCTTCCTTTGAAGGCTTGCGATCATCGGCTGAGTACGGCCAGCTGGGCCCTTCGTCGCCGGCCGCGGCGGTTTTGGGTTTCGCCTCGATGCCGGGCGTGTCGGGCTGCTCCTGCACAGGGTCGGCGCTTGCTTGGGCGGCGGATTGCTTGGTGCGCGCCGTTTCGTCCGAAGCCTTCTCTTCGCCGGCTTGGTTTTGCTTGAGCGCCATCGAATGTTCGCGAGCGCTCATCGCCTCCTTGACGCCCGGGTTGTCTTCCAGCACATGCATGCCGAAGGCGTCGAGCGAGCGGATCGGATCGTATTCGTCCGCCAGCGTGTCCATGACGACGAGATCCTGATATTTGTTGTGCGAGGCGTCCCACAGCGCGTCGCGCGAGGTGCCGGACGGCACGAAACCGAGCGACTGATAGACGGATACGGAACGGGTGTTCTGCTCGGGCACGGCCACCCAGATGCGATGCATGCCAAGCCCTGCCGGCTCGGGCGCAAAACCATACGTCATGACACGCGGCATCAGGTCGCGCGAATAGCCGCGGCCGCGATAATCCTCACCAAGGATGACCTGGATGCGGGCGGAACGCGCCCAGCCGTCGATGTCGATCAGAAAAATCATGCCGATGACATTGTCGGTGGAGGCGGCATCGACCTCGTGGTCGCCGTCATGGTCAGCGTCGGTGAGCACCGCCCAGGCGATGGTGCGGCGCGCTTCCGGGTCGCCGACACCGGATTCGTTGGGGAGTTTGCCGCCACTCCAGGCGACGGAACGCCGCACCCATGCGTGCACGACGGCGCGTTCGGCCACGCGATCCTTGCCGGTGATTCGTGAAGCGCCGTGATAGGCGTTGAGCGTGTCCAGCTTGTCGAGGTCGGCGACGGTGGCGGGACGCAGACGCACCATCTCACCGCGAATCGGCGGAATCGAGATGCGGGCGGGCAGTTCGCGGCTCTGACTTTGTTCCTCAGGCACCGTCGTCTGCGTGTTCTCGGTCATGATTTCGTTATCCCCTTATGATTGCCGAACAATCATTGCCGAAGATATCTTACTCGCCTGCATGAACGCTGTGAAGACCCGCCATGCCCCACCATCGAAAAAACGTGCACTGAACGTTCGCCAGCGTACGAAATTTCAGAATGATTGTCTTGGCTGTGGAAAAAACGTACGCTGGCTGGCGTTACGAGGAGTTGGGTCACTTGCCGCGGCGATGCCGGAACACTGCCGCTATGACGGCGACGACCAGCAGGAACACCACTGCCAAGACAGGGGCAAGCATGTCCAGACCGGTGTCAACCAACGCCGGCTTTGCAGCGGGCTTGGCTGGTTCGGGGCGTTCAGCGGGCTC
Organism: Bifidobacterium panos; assembly: GCF_012932445.1. Classification (GTDB taxonomy): domain Bacteria; phylum Actinomycetota; class Actinomycetes; order Actinomycetales; family Bifidobacteriaceae; genus Bifidobacterium; species Bifidobacterium panos. The sequence continues at coordinate 21,940 of NZ_JAAIIJ010000012.1, read as the reverse complement.
AGTGGGTTCGGTAGGCTCAGTAGGCCTGACCGGTTTTGCGGGCTCAACGGGCTTCGCTGGCTCAGCAGGCTTCACGTCGGGCTTGGTCGGTTTCGCGTCGGGCTTGGCCGGCGTCGCTGGCTTGACCGGCTTCACTGGCGTAGGTTCAGTAGGTTCGACCGGCTTTGCGGGCTTGACGGGTTCGGTAGGTTGCTCGGTAGGTTCAGTAGGCTGGGTCGGCTCAGCGGGCTCAATAGGTCTAACCGGTTCAACCGACTCCCACCGCGGGTTCAATGTCATATCCACAGTCACCGGCATGTCAAAGTCCCACTCAGCACCACCCTTCGTATATCCGACATGCTTGTAGCCGTCTCTAGTCTCGACATACTTATCAAGAGCTTCGCGCTTCAATGTCGCGCCATTCGCCACCTGCACAGTCGCCAGCACTTGGGAAGTCTGGGCATCCTGAAGCGTCACAAGGCGATTTCCTTTCGCCGCGACCGTCACATCACCGGTCACCTTGTCGGCGGGAATCCTCAATTCGCCGGCCTTCTTGCCCGACTTGAGAATGAACGTAAAGCCATTGTCCTCTTGGCTCAATCGCACGCCGCCCACTGTCACCTGTATCGATGTCAGATCCAAATCACGGACATCCGTCGCAGTCAACGTCGTCGAATACTCAGTGCCTGACAATATGCTCGTAGCGGTATTGCTACTCGTCACATCAAGCAAATCAGACTCCACGGTAACCATCTTGTTGGTCTCGCTAACTCGCCCAATCATGGTGGGATGGAGGTCTTCGAACTCCACATAGAAACCCTTGATGTAGTTCGGCCTTGCCTGCTCACCAGCGTCCCATTCACCGGCCTGGTGACCGCTTACCGTTAAAGCATTCCACGCCCCGGAATTATCGGCCTTGTCACCGGAAAATCCATACTGAACGCAACACGCATCGAGCTTATCTTTGCTAGGCTGCCCGTTTGCCCACTGCGCAAAGACGCCCGGAACCGCGCCGTTGCTCCCGCTCCAGAATTTGATGCCCGCGCTCGGGCCGGCCACCCAGTACCAATCCGACACCATCCCTGGCTCCGAAGTGCTAATGACCCGCTGACCACCAATCCAGCCGGTACCGCCGTGACGACGCTCAAATAATCTACGGATGAGATTGTGCTCTCCCTGCGATTCGATGGTCATCATATGGCCGTCTCTTCCTTGGAAATTGGTAACTTTCGACGCCAGAAGGGCCTTGTCGAAGGGCATGTCCCACTCGTCGATGAAAGTGTACGCGTGGCCATCAAACAGATGCGACTTGTAGAGGGTTCTTCTGCCATCCACGCCGTCGTCACTGTAGTAGTTGAACTTTGCTTCCGGCTGGCTGTACCATGCGCTCACCGACACCGTCTGCGCGCTGCTGCCGCCCAGATGGAACGTCAGATTCTGAAGATATTTCTCGATGAGCTTCGCTTCTATGTCCGCTCTGCCTGAGCTGAATAGGACATAGCGGTAGCCAAATACGTGCTTCTCCCCTGTGAGCAAGTCATCACTAGATAGGAAGTTGCCATACGCATCCAAGGCATGGGAGAAGTGATGCGCATCTTCGCCATCCACCATGGATGGCTGGGGCGTCTCGAACCAACCGTTATCCACCTCAATCACGACGTACGAGCTGGGCTCACCAGTCACGGTCACGCCACTCAGCTTATAACTGCCGTCTTTGACTTTGGTTTTTTGGGCAGCATTGAGATTCACCGTGGGGCCAATCTGGCCAATTTGCCCATTCTGTCCAACCTGCCCATTCACATTCGCTCGCGCGCTTGGCGCAACAACCGCCAGCAACGCAACCACGGCAACCAAGGTCAGCAACGAAGCTGCCACGGCCAGTACAACCGCAGCACAACGCCGCAATCGACGCGCGTCAAACGCCGTCGCATCCATTCTGTCCATACGCCACATATGACTCTTCTTTGCTCACTTTGCTCACGAAACGTGCGATTCCGCCGCTTCGCCGCCGAGGCTACCAAAATCCGCTTCCGGCATCACACCCCCAAACAAACCCCTTGAATCACTTGAATTATTTGAGTCTCTTGAAACGCTTGAACCACTTGAATCGCGGCAGGCGTTGGCCGCTTGCTCGTCTGTTGGGAAAGCCGGTCTCAAGCGCAAGCAGGGTGCACCGAGCACGAGTCGGCGCACCCCGCTTGCGGGTTTTATTTACTTTTGCCTTTACTTCCTTTACTTATTGCGGCGGCGCAGCGCTGCCAGCGCACCGGCAATAGCCAGCATGAGCACCAGCGCCACAGCCGGGGCGAGCACGTCCAGACCGGTGTCGACCAGCGCCTTCTTGGCGACGTCTGGCTTCTTCTCGGCCGGCTTCCTCTCGGCCGGCTTCCTCTCAGCGGGCTTCTTCTCAGCCGGCTTCTTCTCGATCGCCGCCTCGTACTTGTCGGACGCGGTCACCGTCACCGAAGCCGTGCCCTTCGCCGACACGCCCGTCCGCGGATCCATCACCGTCACCTCGACCGTGTAGGTGCCCGGCTCGCCGGCCTGATGCTCCTGACCCGTCGCACCGGTGATCGGCATGCCGTTCTTGCTCCACGCGTACGTGAACGTCGCGTCCGGCACCTGCGTGAGCACCTGAGCAGTGAGCCTGGACTTGTCGCCCGGCGATTCGAGCCTCGAGCGATCCGCACTCACCGTCACCTTCGGCGTGATCATCTGGTACTGCGGATACAGGGTCATGTGTTCACGCACCCCGGTCTCGAAGAGCCACTGCGTGCCATCAGACTTGGTGTAGCCAGTGATTGTGTAGCCCGGCAAGGCGGCTTGCTTATCGAGATCACCCCTGTTCAGCTTGTCGCCATTGAACACCGTAAGCTGCTTGACCAGCCACGAGAAGCCATTCCTGCCCTGCAGCGTGACCTGCCACTGATGCGGCGACTTCACCTCAACCGTGCCCGTCGCATGCGAAGTGCGGTTCGTGCTCGGATCCATTGCCGTGACAGTCACCGTGTACATGCCCTCGTCGGTTACCATCAGCACGCCCTCGGCACCGCCTTCAATCGGCACGCCGTCCTTCTCCCACGCATAGGTGAATCTTGCGCCCGGCACCCCGTCCAGGTGCGACGAAGCACGCAGCATCAACGTCTCGCCGGTGCGATCCAAGCGCGGGTCCGGCGGGAAGAACGACACCGTGGGTGCGTTCAGCTCCTGTTGGGCTGTCAATGTCATATCCGTGGTCACCGGCTTGCTGAAGTCCCAAAGGGTGCCGTCTTGCGTGGTGTAACCGGTAAGCGTGTATCCCTTCCTGGTTCCGGCCAACTTATCCACGTCGGACTTGTCCACCGGCGCGTTATTCGGCACATGTACAGTCCCCACAAGCGTGGCAGTCAGGCCATCTTTAATCGTTACCAAGCGCTTTGCCATGGCGTCGATATGCAGATTGCCACTCACCTTCTCGGCGGGAATCGTCAGCGTGCCGGTGGCTTTATCGAAGGTGTAATCCTTCGCATCCAACGGCTTGCCGCCAACTGTCACCTTCACCGACGCCGGATCCATCTCGCGGCCGTCATTTGCGGTCAGAGTCGTTTCATATTGCGTATGAGACAATATGGTTTCGGTGGTATTGCTGCTGCTCACCTCATGCAAATCGGAACTCACGGTGACCATCTTGGAGGTCGTCGTGACCTGCCCGGCCAGGCTGGGATCGAACTCGTCGAACTCGACGTAATAGCCCCTGATGGTGCTCCATTTCGGCTCACTGGCATGGTGACCATCCGATGTCAAAGTAATCCACTTGCCGCCATCATCTTTCCCGAGGCCCGACCAGCCATACTGGACACAGCACAACTTGGATGGATCTCCAGACCCATCCGACTCCTTAGAAGACCCATCCAAACTCTTAGGATGCCCATCTGCCCAATTCGCATAGGCTTCCAGAACCTTGTTGCCTCCACTCCAGAACTTCGTGCCCGCGTTGGGGCCGGACACCCAATACCAATCCTGGCCGGGTTTCCCGAGCGTAATGGTCGAACCGTTTGCCTTTGCGTCGTCTGGACTGACGGCGTTGGTGGCGCCGATCCAGCCGAGGCCCTCACCCAGCGCATGGTAGACAGCGTTATGCTCCCCTTCCGATTCAATGGTCATCAGATAACCTGCTGCGCCGGCGAAAGTGGTTTTTCTCGCTTGTTCGTATCCTGTCTTGAATTTCGTGTCAAAATCGGTGGCGAAAGCATATGCGTGCCCATTGAGCAAGTGCGTCTCATACGATTCCGACCCGTCATACTTGGTGGTGCGATGTGCTTTCAACTGCTCATACGTCGCGCTCACCCACACGGTCTGCGTCTCGCCGGGCTTAAAGTGGAACGTTATGCCGTGCAGAAACTCCTCAATATCCTCCGCCGACATGCGCTTGTCGGTCTGCCTCTTCGCGTTGAGCTCAACATGCCGGTAGCGCTCATTCGCATTGAACTCGACATGCTGGTAATGCTCCTTCTTCAAAGTGTGCGGCTTCCAGCGCCAGGAAGTCAGGAGCTTCTCTTCCTCGTTCAACGCAACCGCCAGTTCAACTCCCCCTACCCTCCAGTCAGGTATTTCAAACCAGCCGCTACTCACTCCGATCGTGAGAGTCTTGCTTCCCCTGCCTTTCACCATCGCGTTACCCAGCCGGTAGCTAATGTCACCAGTGCCGATCTTCTCATTGGTCCTCTTATCAAGCCCGCTTATCGTGGGGCCGACCGGCTCAGTCCGACCGACCGGCCCGGCGCCGGCGTCGTTCGCTCGCACACCCGGCGTGGCAACCGCCAATGACGCCACCACAATCAGCAATACCATCACGCAACGCCACAACCGACGCAAGTCGAACGTCGTAACCATTCTCTTCATATGCAAATATGCCTCACTCGTCTTGAGCGACGGGCGAATCCCGCCACTCACCGCGGGTGAGGCTACCAAAGACTCACTTGCGACATTCCACCCCCAAAATCAACCCCACTAGTCGCGTTTAAGACCCCCGCATTGCGCAGATTGGCGCGCAGACAATGGTGGATTGGCCAAACAGAGCGTGGCGCACGGATGTGGTATTCGCGCATAGCAAAACCCCGCCGCTGCAACAAGCAACGACGGGGTTTCGATAACCGCCAGTTAAGCGGCGAAAATCAGCGCTTGGAGAACTGCGGCGCGCGACGAGCCTTGTGCAGACCGGCCTTCTTGCGCTCCACGACGCGGGCGTCGCGGGTCAGGAAGCCAGCCTTCTTCAGGGCAGCGCGGTTGGCGTCGCGGTCGATGGCGTTGAGCGCGCGAGCCACGCCGAGACGGATGGCGCCGGCCTGGCCGGTGGTGCCGCCGCCGTCGACGAGCACGATGGCGTCGAACTTGCCTTCGAGCTTCAACAGCACGATCGGGGAGTTGACCTCACGCTGCAGCAGCTTGGAGGGGAAATACTCCTCCAGAGTGCGGCCGTTGATGGTCCACTTGCCGGAACCGGGAACCAGACGCACGCGGGCGACGGCTTCCTTGCGGCGGCCGGTGCCATAGCCCGGCTCGATGGCGGAAGTGCCCGTGCCGGCGCCGGCGTTGGTCTCGGTGGTGTAGTTGGTGAGTTCCTCTTCGGTTTCCTGAACCGCGGAGTTCTTGGTGTTTTCAGCCATGTTTTCTATCTCCCTTCGGTTCACTTGGCCTGCTGAGAAACCTGCGTGATCTCAAAGACCTGCGGCTTCTGCGGGGTGTGCGGGTGCTCTTCGCCGGCGAAGACGTGCAGACGATCAAGCTGCACCTTGGCGAGCTTGTTCTTCGGCAGCATGCCCTTGACGGCGCTGGTGATGATGCGCTCGGGGTTGTTGGCGAGCAGCTGAGCGTAAGTGTCGCGACGCAGGCCACCCGGACGACCGGAGTGCATATAGAGTTCCTTGCCCATCTTATTGCCCGTGAGCGCCACCTTGGCGGCATTGATCACGATGACGTGATTGCCGGAATCGGCGTGGGGGGCGAATGTCGGCTTGTTCTTGCCGCGCAACAGGGTCGCAACTTGGGTTGCAAGACGACCGAGCACCACATCGGTGGCATCGACGATGTACCACTCGTGGCTCAGATCCGCGGGCTTCGGAGTGAAAGTCTTCACTGTTTTTACCTTTTCTTCGTATTGTGTTCCGGGCCCTCATCCCTGCGCGCGCTTGGTTAGGGCGCACCGCAAGACGCTGGCCTCATTATCCGTGGGCTCCCTGAAAGTCCTCGGTTGCGAGTGGGAAAGCGCTTTGAAGGACCCCTTAGGGAAACACAACAGCTCACGAGCATATCGCCCGCTACTGACATACGCCCCGGTTCCCATGGCGCGGTGTTTCCATGGCGCGGTATTGGCTATTTTCCAACGTTTTTTAACACCGCGCCATGGGAAAAACACCGCGCCATGGGAACTGGGAGGGGAATGGGTGAGGGAGGGGAGGTTATTTGGTGCGCATTATTGTCGCGATGTTGCGCACATCGACGCGGTCGAAGAGGGTGTCGAGCGTGACGACTTGGCCTCGCGCGTCGGCGAGCGGGATGCGCCAGTTCGGGTATTCGTTATTCGTGCCCGGTTGGTTCTGGGCGCGCTTTTCGCCCACCGCGTCGGTAATCGAGGCGGCGAGCAGCTTGCACGGCGAATCCTGCAGAGCGCGGTATTGCGCCATCACGATCTCGGTTTGGTTGGCCTTGCGATCCCGGGCGAGTTCGGCGTCAAGATACCCATGTTCGACGAGCATCTCGATCATCGCGTCCTGCTCGGCCATCGCGGAACGCTCGAAGACCTCCTTCGGCCCTTCCAGCAACCCCAACCGCTCGCGCAACTTGACATGCTCAAGTTCCAAATAGCCCGCAGCCGGCGGCAAATCGTGCGTATTCACCGAAGCGAGCGCGTATTCGCGCCAATCGGCCGGCGCGCGGAACATGCCATCCTTCTGCTCGAACCACTCGACGGCGCACCCAAGCAAGCCGTGCGAGGAGAGCGAATCGGCCACATAATCAGGCACCACACCCAAGTCCTCACCGACCACCACGCCGTCCGCACGCGAAGCTTCCAGCGCGAGAATACCCAGCATCACTTCGGAATCGTAATGCACATACGCGCCGTCGATGGGTTTCAAGCCAGCCGGCACCCACCACAGGCGGAACAGACCGAGAATATGGTCGATACGCACCGCGCCGGCGTGGGCGAACATGTTGTGCACCAAATCGCGATATGCCTTATAGCCAGTGCGCTCGAGCGCGATGGGATTGAACGGCGGCTGGCTCCAATCTTGCCCCTGTTGGTTGAACATGTCGGGCGGGGCGCCCACCGTCGCGCCTTTGGCAAAGCGCTCGGGATACCACCATGCTTCGGAGCCGAGCGGATGAACCCCGACGGCCATATCGGCCATGATGCCGATGCGCATGCCGGCGGCCTTCGCGCGGCTTTGCGCACGGTCAAGCTGCTCGGAGGCGACCCACTCAAGCCAGTGATAAAACTCCAATGTATCGGGGAATTGCTGCCGCAACCCCATCACTTCCGGGCTGTCTTTGGCCAGGCGCTGCTCCCAGTTGTCCGCATCCTCACTCGGCGCACCCCACTTGTCGTAGCACAGGCACCAGGTGGCATACGCCTCAAGCTCCTCACCGACCTGGGCGCAGAACTCCTCGAACTCGCGCTGGCGTTCGGCGGTGCGGTCGGCCTTGAAAATGAGCCACAGGGCTTGTATTTTCGCCTGCCACATGGCGTCGCGGTCGATGAGCTGCGCGTCGCCGTTCAGCGGCTCCACCGAGGCGTGCAACTGCTCGATTTGCCGGCGGGTGTCGTCGGGGAGCGTTTGATATTCCTCGATTGACTCGGGGCGAATATAAGTGAAGTTCACCATGCCGCGCGCCACCGGCAGGTAAGGCGACGGCGTGAGCATGGAGACCGGTTCGCCGGCATGAAGCGGGTTGACCAGCGTGAAATCGGCGCCCGTCTTGGACTTGGCGTTCTCAAGCAGCACGGCGAGATCCTCGAAATCGCCCACGCCCCACGAATCGGAGGAGCGAATCGAATACAGTTGCGCCATCCAACCCCACAAACGCCCCTCGCGCATCTCGTCAAGCAACTCGACGCGGGGCGGCGCGCTGATCAGCGTGGCATCTTCGGTGCGCTCGCCCACCGTGACGTGCAGCGTGTGGTAGCCCTCCGGCAGATCGGCGGGAATAACGATCGAGGCGGTGCTGACGAACTGGCCGTTCAGCATATAGGCCTTCGAGCCGTCGCCGGCGTCCGGCAGGAGCGTGTGTTCGTAAGCCTCGCCGTTTTCCAGCGTGATGGTGGCGCTGGGCATGTCCAGCATGCCGACGTTGACCGGCACGTGGCTTTCCTCGCCGACGCGGTGCAGCACCGTGGGCGCGACGAGGCGGGCGTGCCGCTCGTCCTGAATGTGTTTGATCGACCGCTCGATGGCCCCTTCGCCCGAAGCGTCAATGCCCAAGGCGGCCAGCACGGCCACCAGCACATTGTCGTTGATTTCGTGGTAGTCGTGGCTCATGCCGACATAGCTGGTGGCGATGCCCGCCAATTTCGCCAGTTGAATCAGCGGGCGGGCCAGGCGCTCGCTGCTTTCCATTCGCTCACTCATAGTGTTCCAGTGTAGTGATGTGACTGATGTAAGGAGTGAAAAGTGGCGAAATGACGCGGGTGAGATGCGTGTCTCTCGGTTGTATGTATCGGCTATATGTATCGGTTGTGTCTCTCGACTGTATGTCTCTCGGTTATATGTCTCAGCTGTGTGTATCGGCTATATCTCTCGACTCTATATCTCTTCTCTCGGCTATATGTCTCAACTATTGCTGCCGCTTGGCGACGGCGTGACGCACCTCCGCGGAAGGGTCGTCCGCCAGTTTGGACAGCGTTTCGGGCGCGGTGTTGGGGTTGAGCGCCACCGCGCGGCGCACCATCGAAGACAGCACGGCCGGGGCGTCTGATTCGATTTCGGTGCCCAGCGTGCCGAGAAACGCCAAGGTTTGCGCGTCGACTTCGGGGTTCTGCGCGCCTTCGAGACGCATTTTCCATGAGGTGCGTTTGTTGTGCAAAGCCGTGTCGCGCACTTCGGGCACCGGGTCTTTCGTCAGGCGCCCCACCAGCCAGTTCTTGTCGTCCTCGTTGGCCGCCACCGCTTTGCGCACGCTCGGCTCCGAGTCTTCGGCGAGTTTGACCAGTATGTTCGGAAACGGCATGGATTCGGCCAGGAACACGCGATCTTCCACCGGCGTGTGGGCGTTGCCGGCCACGGCTTCCAGCAGTGCGGTGGCGCGGGAGAACGCGGCCTGATCGGCGCGGTCGGGCAAGGGGCGGCGCGCAAATTCGGACAGCTCCGCCGAATCGGCGCTGTGGCGCAGATGCTCGTAGGTGGCGGTCAGCGGCTCGAACGACTGCTGAGCCTGGGTTTCGTCGATTTCCTCGCTCATAGGCACCAGTGTAGCGGCCCGGGCCTAGCGCGCGACGGCGCGATTGACGGTATCAAGCGGCTCGGGGACGAGCGCCGCATTGAAAGCCTCGCGGACGCTGTCTTCAAAGCGCTCGGTATTGGGCAATGGAACGGTGGCCACCAGCGCAACATTCGCCGTGTAGCTTTCGTCTGATTGCACGCCATCAACGCCGGCCAGCAACTGTTGAAAACGCGCCAATTGCGAGTAGTCCAGCGTGATCTGATAACGCCGGCAGGGCACGATATCGGCCTGTTTCGCGGCTTTGAGCGCAATGGACGCGCCGGTGGAATACGCGCGAATCAGCCCGCCCGAACCGAGCAGGATGCCGCCGAAATAGCGGGTGACGGCCACCACGCAGTCGGTCAGATCGTTGGCGCGCAGCACGTCGAGGATCGGCTTGCCCGCTGTGCCGGAGGGCTCGCCGTCGTCGCTCATGCGTTCCGCCGTGCGCCCGTCCGAGCCGCCGACCACCGCCGCGTAGGCCACATGCCGCGCTTTGGGGTGTTGGTCGCGGATTGTCTGGACGAATGCGAGCGCCTCGTCAAGCGTGTCGATATGCGCGGCATCACCGATGAACTCGGATTTTTTCTCCACAAAGGAAGCGTGCGCCGGGGTGGCGGCGGAATCGAGAATAGTGCGCATGTCGTATTGGCTTTCGGGTGTTTTGAATACTCGCGTTTTATATATCCACATTAAAAGTACTGCCCGTCATTGGGTGCGCGCGCTTGTCTTGTGGGCGATTGGGCGCGGCTTCGGCGGGTTGAATCCGCCCGGTGGTGTACAGTTATATGCTGTTGCGTCGCGAGGCGCATCGGAGTCATGCCTGAGCGGCCGAAAGGGGCACCCTGCTAAGGTGTTAACTGCGCAAGCGGTTCGAGGGTTCGAATCCCTCTGACTCCGCGAAAACAAGGGTTTTCAGGATCGCCTGAAAACCCTTTTTGCTATCCGCCGCCAGCTGCACAATAAACGCGGCGAGCATGCCGAACGATGAATTGACATGAGATGAGGGGCGGCCGGCATCACACCGGTCGCCCCTCACTCGTGCGTCAGCGGAACGTCAGCGCCGACGACGGGTCATAGCCGCGCCGACCGCCGCCAGCATGGCCAGCAGCGCGACGAGCAGCGCCATGTCGCCGACCGCGACACCCGTGGCCGCCAGAGCCGCAGGTTTGTCCGCCGTGGGCTTGCCCTTATCCGCTGCGGGCTTGTCCTTTGCGGGCTTATCCGGGGCAGGCTTGCGGTGCTTCTTGGCCATGTTCTCCAGATCCGTCAGGATCTTCTCAATCGCGTCCCTGCCATCGTTCACGGCCTTGCGCACACCCTCCACCGTGTCAGCTTGGGCCACCGCAGTCAGTGCCGTCTTCAATGCCTCGTCAATCTTGGCGTTGGCCGCATCCATCTCGCTCTGCCCAGCACCCGCGATCTTCGAAACCTTATCCTTGGCGGCGTCGGCAATCTGCTGCAACTCGGCCTCAGCTTTAGCCTTGGCTTGCTCAAGGGCCTTCAGCGCGTCGCGGCTGGCTTGTTGCGCCTCGGCCACGATGCCGTCAATGCCGCTCTTGGCTTGCTTGACCGCTTCGAAGACATCATGCACGCTCGTGGCCAGATCTATCGACCCGCCGTTGCGCGTGGCACCATCCACCACCATCTGAATCCGCTCGATATATTCGTCGATCTGCGGCTGCGTCAAACCACCTTCAGGCTTCAGCAAAGCGTTCAGGCTCTTGCGCGGCTGGCCGTTCTCGCCGCCATAGACGAGCACCACCGCCTTGCCCCAAGTCTTGAGGATGAACAGCAGGAGATCGTCGATGCCCTTTGTGCCCTCGGCGGCGTGCTTGTACGCCTCGGCGCTGGTGGTGGCTCGGTTAATCGCCTCCAGCGCGCTCGTCGCCTTCTCGTCGATTTCCTTAAGGCGGGTGGCGCGTTCCGATTCGCCCAGGTCTTCCAACCCGGTAACGACGCCCCTGGCTTTCTCCTGCGCGTCCTTGACTTGCTTGGCGGCCTGCTCCTTCGCCTTGTCCAAATCGGCAATCTTGGCGGCGGCTTCGGTATCAGCCGACTGCGCCTTGATCGCCACGTCCTCCAGGTTCTTGACTCCCTTGGTCTTCTCCTTCTCGATGTTCGTGAAGTCGGCCCCTTTAACTGCTTCGTCCGCTTCTTCGGCCTTACTGCGAGCCTCGTTCTCCAGAGCGTCACGCTCTCCAGCCGACAAGTTCAGTTTGCTCTTGATCGCGTCCTGCACCTGCTTGAACTTCCCCCAGAGCGCCTTGCGCGCGGCCTCCCGCGGATTGCCCACCACCGCCGTCATGGTCAGCGAAGCATGGCTGCCGAATGGCACATTCTTACCTTTATCGGCGCTGCTATCGGCCTCCAACGTGACCCGGTATACGTCGGTTTTGCCTGTATAGAAGCCATTAGCCGCCACATCATCATGTCTCACGGTCGCCGTATCGCCAACTTTTGTGATCAGCACTTTCAGATCCGAAGCCGCCACTGCTTTCGCATCGCTCTTGTTCTGCTCAGAGAACCCCTTCTTCCAATCGTTGAGAGTCACTCCCAATAGCGACAACAGGCCCAGAGGATCATTCCGCTTGTCTCGCACCTGCGATGCATCAACAAAGGCGGGTGACTTGGGATCTTTGGAACGCGCAAACTCATAGAAATGATCCTGAAGAGTGACCGGCAGACCCTCAGCTATAAGCGGATCGGTTGTTTTACCTGACTGAGTATCAGTTGCACCGGTTACATATGACGCCAAAAGATCATAGGTCTCGCCGCCATCTTTAGTCCCGACCAACGTACATATTGATGGGTCATTACAACCTCTATCAATCAAGATTTGACGTCTCGGAGTGCCTCCGTTTGCTTCAGCTGAAATGGGGAGCACGGTCAGTTTGACTCCCGAAAGACCATACAGATCCTTTGATGAATCCCATATGTGATGTTTGCCCCAGCCACTGGCACCACTTTGTTCAGAAGGCGTTTTCGCCTGAGTCGATAGATAAAGATGTTGAACCTCAATATCCTTCCACCGCGATTCATTCTTCGACTTAAGTTTCTGATACGGACCGTGGGTGTAGCTGACTTTAAGGTCGCCGAAAGCCGGCTCTTCCGCGGCGGAAGCCGGCGCGGACACGGGACAAAGGAAAGCGGTCGTCGCCACAGCCGTCGCAGCAAGCGCCGCGCCCCAAACGATACCGCATTTCTTGTTGAGGATTTTCATCTTGTCTCTTTCTTATGAAGAAACGCGCCCACGCCAGCCGTCCACAAATGAGTTCACGAACCGGCGAAAGCGAGTCCCTTATGTTGGTGTACCCCGCTGTGTTTAGCACCGGGCCAAAGTCGCGACACCACCCCGACTCAGGGGCCATTCCCCCGAAGGTGGCACATCAAACTCATCTCACGGCGAAGCCGCGGCCATAGAATAGAGGGCATGAGCACCGCACCGAGACTTCAAGCCGCCAAGCGCGATTGGGGGCACGACGAGACCGGCTGCACGGTGCTGCATATCGACATGGACGCCTTCTACGCCTCGCTGGAAGTGGCGCGCCGCCCCGAGCTGAAAGGCAAGCCGGTGGTGATCGGCGTGGGGGCGCGATCGGTGGTGTCCGCGGCGAGCTATGAGGCGCGGGCATTCGGCATCAACTCGGCCATGCCCACGGCCCGCGCGCGGCAACTGTGCCCCGCGGCTGCGTTCCTGCCGGTGGACATGCCCTACTATCACGCCGTTTCGCAAGCCATTATGACCGACGTCTTCCACACCATCACCGACCAAGTGGAACAGGTGTCGGTTGACGAGGGCTATATGGATGTGTCCGGCGCGCTGCTGCGCTGGAAAGCACCGAGCGCGATCGGGGCGTGGATTCGCCGCGAGGTGGCGGCGCGCTTCAACGTGACCTGCTCGGTGGGCATCGCCTCGAACAAGTTGGTGGCGAAAATCGCTTCGACAAACGCCAAGCCGAACGGCATGCTGCTGATTCCGAAGGCGCGGCAAGCTCAGTTCGTGCAGATGATGCCGTTGCGCGCCATTCCGGGGATCGGGCCGAGCTTGGAGCGGCGGCTCAACGCGTGGGGCATCGATTCGGTGGCCGACTTGGCGCAGTTGGACGAGCGGCAACTGGCGCAGGCCACCGGTTCGACCGCCGCCGCGCACGGCCTGTGGCTGGCGGCGCGCGGGCTGGACGAGCGGCCCGTCACCCCGACGCGCGTGGAGAAATCCATCGGCTCCGAAGAGACGTTGCTTGAAGACACCACGAATCAGCTGGCCATTCTTCAACGCCTGCGCAAGGAGTGCGACGAAGTGGCACGATCGCTGCGGCGGCGCGGCATGGTGGCGCGCACGGTGACGGTGAAGCTGCGGTTCGCCGACCTGAGCTATCGCACCCGCTCGCGCACGCTGGAGCGCTCGGTGGACGCGGCGAGCGCGCTGTATCCGGTGTGCGTGAAGCTGTTGCGCACCATGCTCGGCATGAGCCCCGACGCGGACGAGCGGGTGCCGCTGCCCAAACTCATCCGGCTCGTCGGCATGAGCGCCAGTTCCCTGAGCGAAGCGGCATCGACCGCCACTCAGCCCTCGCTGGCCGATCTGATGGAAGAGGCCGCCCGCCCGGACGCAACCACAACATCAAGCCGTCTGCGCAACGCCGAAGCCGCCATGGACGCGGTGCGCAATAAATACGGCAACAACGCGGCGAGTTTCGGCATCTGAGCATTCGACCAAAGGAAAACCGAGCCGAAACAGCGGGGGTGGCTGTAGGATGGGCGGGACGGCAAACGCACATGAACGGTGAAAGGTTTTTGAGTATGGCGCAGGTGGAATATCCGGATCTGGTGATTGTGGGGGCGGGTCTGTTCGGCCTGACCGTGGCCCAGCAGGCGGTGGAGCACTTGGGCGTGCGCGTCCAGATCATCGACGTGCGCGACCATATCGGCGGCAACGCCTACTCCTATATGGACGAGGAGACCGGCGCGGAAGTCCACAAGTACGGCGCCCATCTGTTCCACACGTCCAACAAGCGCGTGTGGGATTATGTCAACCGCTTCACCTCGTTCACGAACTATGTGCACCGCGTGTACGCCACGCATGACGGCGTGGTCTACCCGCTGCCAATCAACCTGGGCACCATCAACCAGTTCTTCGGCGCGCACTACACGCCCGCCGAAGCCAAGGCGCTCATCGCCGAGCAGGCCGGCGAACTGGCCGGCACCGACCCGGCCAACCTCAACGACAAGGGCATCTCGCTGATCGGCCGCCCGCTGTACGAGGCGTTCATCAAGAACTACACGGGCAAGCAGTGGCAGACCGACCCGAGCGAGCTGCCGGCCGGCATCATCAACCGTCTGCCGGTGCGCTTCAATTACGACAACCGCTATTTCCGCGACACATGGGAGGGCCTGCCCACGGACGGCTACACCAAGTGGATGGAGCGCATGATCGACGACTCGCGCATCAGCGTGAGCCTCAGCACCGACTTCTTCGACGCCTCGCAGCCGTATAACAAGGAGGCGCTCAAGGCCGCGGGTGTGCCGGTGGTTTATACCGGCCCGATCGACCGTTATTTCGACTATCGTTTGGGCGACCTGAAGTGGCGCACCGTGGACTTCAAGGAGGTGCGTTACGACGAGGGCGACCACTTCGGCTGCCCGGTGATGAACTATTCCGACGCCGACGTGCCCTACACGCGCGCCATCGAGTTCAAGAACTTCAACCCCGAGCGCGCCGACAGCCAGAACCCGAACAAGACGGTGGTGTGGGAGGAATACAGCCGTTTCGCCGAGCGTGGCGACGAGCCGTATTACCCGGTGAACACCGCCGCCGATAAGGAGCTGTATGCGCAATACGAGCAGCTGGCCGCCTCCGAGGCGAACACCGTGTTCGGCGGGCGCTTGGGCACCTACAAGTATTACGACATGCACAACGTGATCGACACCGCCCTGACCGCCTATGAAAACCAGGTCGCCCCGCTGCTTCGCAAATAAGTTCGCGTAAGTTCGCAAGTAAGGCAGCCACCCCGCAACGACGGAAAATAATAGAAAAATGATGGAAAATAGCTGAAAATGAAATGACGTCGTTTGTGTGGATTTGACGAAAAACCTTCGCTGTTTCGCTCGTTCGGAGCGAAAAGGCGGGGGTTTTCTCATGCCGTATGGTTACGGTGGAGAGCATGGTTTCACAAACTCGTCGCAGTGGCCGAACCGTCAGCTCCAACGGCGCTCGTTCTGGCAGCACCGGTTTCGGCGGTGCCAACGGTTCCAGCGGTGCCGGTTCCGCCAGCCCGTCGGCCAATCCCACGAGCGCACCAACGCGCTCCGGCCTGAGGCATCGCAAGACGGCGGCGAGCCGTAACTCAGCCGCGCAACGCAGCGGCGGCAACCGTCGCGCCAACAGCGGCAAAGGGCCGAAACCCAAAAGGCGCAAGAAAAGGCATCTCGTTCTCAAATGGCTGCTGGGCATCTTCGGTGCGCTGATACTCGCGGGCGTTGGCGCGTTTGCCTACCTCTATATCACCACGGAAATCCCCCAGCCCGAAAAAATCGCGATGGCGCAGAACACCACCGTGTATTTCAACGACGGCACCACCGAAATCGGCACGTTCTCCAGCCAAAACCGAACCATCATCCAGTGCTCGGTATTGCCTGAATACGTTGGCAACGCGGTGGTCGCTTCGGAAAACCGCACGTTCTATCAGGACAAGGGCATCGACCTCAAAGGCATTGCGCGCGCGTTGATCAACAACATCACCAAGGGCACGCGCCAAGGCGGTTCGACCATCACCCAGCAGTACGCCGAACGCTATTACCTGGGCGAAACCACTTCGTATCTGGGCAAGGCGCGCGAGGCGATTCTCGCCATCAAGATCGCGCAGAGTCAAGATAAAAGCGAAGTGCTGTGCAACTACATGAACACCATCTATCTGGGGCGCGGCGCATACGGCATTCAGGCGGCGGCAAAGGCGTATTTCAACAAGGATGCCAAGGACCTGACGGTCTCCGAATCCGCGTTGCTGGCGGGCATCATCCCCTCGCCCTCCACATGGGACCCGGCCGCCAACAAGGAAATGGCCGAGCAGCGCTTCAATCGCGTCATCAGCATCATGCGCGAGGATGGCTATATTTCCGCCGAGGAAGCCGCGGAAGCGAAACTGCCCGATACGGTGGAATACACCCAACAGGATGTCTATCGCGGCACGAACGGATATCTGTTGCAAATGGTGCGCGACGAGCTGGTGAGCAGCAAGGCGTTCACCCAGGAGGATCTCGACACCGGCGGGTACAGGATCGTCACCACCATCGACAAAGCCAAGCAGGACCTCATGCAAGAGGTGGTCAGCCCCTCGAAGAACGGCTTGCAGGGCGTGGCGCCCGATGGCTTGCAGTTCGGCGCAATGAGCGCCAACCCCAAGGACGGCTCGATTATCGCCATATACGCGGGAGATGACTACCTGACCAAGCAGCTCAACAACGCCACGCAGGCGCAATACGAGGTGGGCTCGACGATGAAACCGTTTGCATTGCTCGCGGCCATACAGGAAGGCGTGAGCCTCAACACCACATTCAACGGCAATTCCGGGCGCACCTTCCCCGGCATCGGCAACGCGGTGAACAACTTCGGCGGTGCGAACTACGGCTATGTGAACCTTTATACGGCCACGGCATATTCGCTGAACACCGTGTACTTGGACCTGCAAACCAAACTCGGCACGAAGCGCATCGCCGAAACGGCCCGCACGGCCGGGGTGGAGAACACATCCCTCGACGGCTCCGAGCCTTACACCGTGCTCGGCAACAACGCCCTGAGCGTGGAGGATATGACCCGCGCTTATGCCACCTTCGCCAATCAGGGAGAAAAGCCCACACTGCACATCGTGGCCAGCGTGCAAAACACGAGCGGCCAGGAGATGTACCAGGCGCCAACCAGCACCACGCGCGTGTTCGCTGCCAACGATGTCAATTTGGTGACCAAGGCGCTGACGGGAGTGGTGCAATACGGTTCGGCCACCGAGGCGCGCGGCGTGGGGCACAATATCGCCGGCAAGTCGGGAACGGGCAACAACAGCTACGCGGTGAGCTTCTGCGGCTACACGCCTTCGGTGGTGTCCACGTTCGCCATGTGGTATCCCGACGAAAACGGCAACCCGCAGGAAATCCCCTCGTTCGGCCAGTGGGACATCGGTTCCGAGTTCCCGGTGCATCTATTCACGCAGTATATGAAGCAGGCACTGGCCGGCACCGAGAACGAGACCTTCCCCACCGCGAAAGACAACGGCAAAGTGGGCGGAACGGACGGCACTTGGGGCGTAAACGGCACAACGAAGACCACCAGCCAAACGCAGCTGGAAGCGCAGAAGAAGGCCGAGGAAGATCGGCAAAAGCAGCTTGAGGCGCAGTGTGCGGCAAACCCGCAATACAGCACCGAATGTTCTGAGTACGAGAGTTCGGATTCCGGGGATTCGGATTCGTCGGATTCGTGGGATTCGTCGAATTGGTCGAATTCACACTCGTCGAACTCGCACTTGCTGAATTCGCTGAATTCACACTCGTCGAATTCGTCAGATTCACACTCGTACTCGTACTCGTATGATTCGGACTAGCGCAAGTCTTGATTTGGTTTCCGCCAGCGGGGCTGCCAGCCGCGAGATGGACTGGGTATAGGGATGGGCTGGAGATGGGAGATGGGCTGGCGTAGAAATAAGAGATGGGGAGACACTTAAGTTATTCGCCTAAGTGTCTTCCCCAATCGCACAAAACCCAGTCACACAAACGACATCAGAGCCCGGCGCGTCAGCGCTCGGAACGGTTGATCGCGGAGATAATCGCCTTGAGCGCGCTGGTGGTGATCGACGAATCGATGCCCACGCCCCAGATGATCTGCGCTTCGGCGTCCTGCCCCACCTGGCACTCCACGTAGGAGGCGGCCATCGCGTCGGTGCCCACGGACATCGTGTGCTCGGCGTAATCCATCACCGAAGCCTCAATGCCCAGATTCGACACGGCGTTGAGGAACGCGGCAATCGGGCCGTTGCCCATGCCGGACACCTCACGTTCGCGCGCCTCGCCGCCCGGCTCCGTGCCGCGGTCGAGCACCTTGGCCTTGAGCACGGTGTCGGAACCGTCCTCGCCGGAGGAAACCGCCACCTTCAGCAGCTTCAGGCGACCCCACTGCTCCAGGCTCTCGTCGTCCGCGTCTCCCACAATCACACCCGCGGCGGTCTTGCCGCCCTCTTCGACGGCGAGGTATTCGTCCTTGAACAGACGCCAGATATCCTCGTCCTTGACTTCCTTTTTGGTCTCGTCCGCGTAGGCCTGCACGATCTTGTCGAACTCCACCTGCAAACGTTTGGGCAGGTCGAGATTATGGTTGGTCTTGAGCAGATAGGCCATGCCGCCCTTGCCCGACTGCGAGTTCACGCGGATAATAGCCTCGTAAGTGCGGCCGATATCCTTCGGGTCGATGGGCAGATAAGGCACGAGCCACACGAAGCTGTCAAGATCCGCGCCGGCGCGGTCGGCAGCCATCTGGCGGGCTTCAAGACCCTTCTTGATGGCGTCCTGATGCGAGCCGGAGAACGCGGTGAACACGAAGTTGCCCGCGTAGGGGTGGCGCTCGGAAATCTTAATCTGGTTGCAGTATTCGACGGTCTTGCGAATCTCGGGCACGTCCGAATAATCGATTTGCGGGTCGATACCCTGGGTGAGAAAATTCAGACCCAGCGTCACCAAATCGACATTGCCGGTACGCTCGCCATTGCCGAGCAAGCAGCCCTCCACACGATCGGCGCCGGCGAGCACGGCCAGCTCGGTGGCGGCCACGCCCATGCCCTCGTCGTTGTGCGGGTGCAGCGAAAGCACCACGGCGTCGCGGTTGCTCAAGTGGGTGGAAACGTATTCCACTTCGTCGGCGAACACGTTCGGCGTGGTCATTTCCACGGTGGCCGGCAGGTTGATGATCATCGGGTGCTCGGGCGTGGGCTTGATGACGTCAATCACCGCGTTGCACACTTCGACGGCATATTCCGGCTCGGTGCCGGTGAACGACTCAGGCGAGTATTCGTAATACAAATCGATGCCCTCGGCCTCGCCCTCGAGCTTCTTGCACAGCTCGGCGGCGTCGGTGGCCAACTGCTTGATCTCGGGCTTACCCTTCTTGAACACCACCTCGCGCTGCAGCACGGACACGGAGTTATAAAAGTGCACAATCGCGCGCTTGGCGCCCTTGAGCGCCTCGTAGGTGCGGCGAATCAGGTGCTCGCGGCACTGGGTGAGCACCACGATGGTAACATCGTCGGGGATGAGTTCGCGCTCAATGAGCATGCGGATAAAATCGAAATCCGTTTCGGAAGCCGAGGGGAAGCCCACCTCGATCTCCTTGAATCCCATCGATACCAACAGGTTCCAGAAACGCAGCTTGCGTTCGGAATCCATCGGGTTGACCAGCGCCTGATTACCATCACGCAAATCGACCGAGCACCAGCGCGGCGCGCGTTGCAAGCGCTTGGATGGCCACGTACGCTCGGGATAGTCGAACGGCACCTGCTCATGGTAGGCGGCATACTTGTTGTACGGCATTTTGCTCGGCTTCTGCGGCTCGCCGATGAAGCGTGCGGGAGGCAGCAGCGGGTCGTTGTTCCCTCCGTTGGATGCCGCGGCCACCGCGGCGAGATCAAACACAGACGATTGATCCTGGCCCATCGTTCCTCCTTCGCTTCATACTGCCGGCCCACTTTGCCGAACTCACATCAGTCATATACGCGCGCAAACACGCGCCTGACCAATTCTACAGCCCATGCCCCCTAATTCCCACCAGTGCAACAACATCGTGCCCGGCGCGCCCCCGAGTCACAGTGGCCATTATCCCGTTCTTAGGGCCATACCGGTTAGTTCAACGGGAAAGTAGGTCAAATGAGCAATGTACGTGTCTTGGGAGCGGATGTCGCCGTGTTCGACACCCTCCGGACGAACAGCCCAGTGGACTGTTCGTAACAGCGAGCAGCGATAGCGTCGCGAGCGCGCAAACCCAAACACGGGATCGACGCAGTGTCCAAAGCAACCTGTTCTCGGGGCGCATACCGGCAACCAAGACAACGGGAAAATACGTTAAATAGGCAAATATCCGTGTCTGGGGTCGGTTGTTACCGTGTTCGACACCCTCCGGGCCGGTAGGCCAAGTCTTACGTCTCACACGGTAACAACCGACCCAAAAGCGCGTCTGTGTCTGTTTGAGAGTGGCACGTTTATGTCTGTTTGGGGGGGTAACGCGGTTTGTTTGTTTGAGATCCGCTGAGGGTAACGCGTCTGTGTCCGCTTGAGAGTAACGCGCGTCTGTGTCCGCTTAAGGGTAGCGCGGTTAGTCCTGTTTGAGGCGGAGTTCTTCCTCGAGCTGCTGGATGCGCAGAGCCTGGGCGGCGATGAGCTGGTCGCGCGGGTCAACGGGCTTGCGCTCCGGCGTAGCCGGTTCGGGGGTGCGCTTCCAGCGGGCGAAGGCACGTTCGATGCGCTTGTAGCCGACGATCTTGGGATCCAGGCCGGCCTCGCGGAACAGGGCCGCGGGCTTCTCACCCTCCCTATAGCGGCGCATGCACTCCACACGGAACCAGTCCGCATAGCGGATACGCGAGGACGCGTCAATACTGTCCACCGCAGCCAACGACGACAAATACGCCCGCTGACCCGACGTAAAACTTTGCGGCTCATTCATTGTCGGCCGTCCTTCCTGATACGCAGGGAACTGAAAAACTTTTTGAAGGGCCCCGCTGTCTTGTGCGAGGCTCGCGATGCTGACGCCGCTCGCTGCTTTGAAGAGCCCATAGGCCCCCGCTGACGGGGCGAACAGTCCGGTGGACTGTTCGCAAACAGCGAGCAGCGATAGCGTCGCGAGCGCGCGAACCCAAACACGGGAATCTATAGGCCCCCGCAGGCGGGGGCTGTCGCGCGGACGCGCGACTGGGGGTGGTCACGCCAGTCACGTGACCACGCCCGCACCACCCCCAGTCGGCCTGCGGCCGACAGCCCCCGACGTCTTATGCGACGCTCGCGACGCTATCGCTGCTCGCTGCCACGAAGAGCCCACAGGGCTCTTCGTCCAGCGGGGCCAAGGGACGCAAAACCGGGATTGGGGATATGAGGAAAGGCGGGGGACGCGGGGCGCGAGCCCCATGTCCCCCGCCTTTCGGAAACCGTCAACCGGTTGGTTGGACCGGGCGCTGGGCCCGGTCCAGCCGGTGGCCGGAGCCAGTCGGTTAGGCCGGCCGGGCCGGTGGATCGGTCGGTTAGACCGGTCCGACCGGGGAGCTGGGCGTTAGCCCAGCTCAGTGGGTCGAGCCGTTGCCCGGGCCGGTCAGTGGGAGCGGCGGCGCAGGGCACCGGCCGCGAGACCCGCTGCGGCCAGGGCGAGGGCCGTCAGGGCGGCGGTCAGGCCGGTGGCGCCGGTGGACGCCAGGGCGTTCACCTTGCTCCAGCGGGCGTGCAGCTTCTTGCCAATCGCATCCTCCACGCTGGTGACCAGGTT
>NZ_JAAIIJ010000011.1 GCF_012932445.1 Bifidobacterium panos | reverse complement strand
ACTGGGGCAACTGGGGCAACTGGGGCAACTGAGCCAGCGGGCAGGCGACCCGCAGCAGGCGCACATGCCGGTGATTTGCGTGGGGCTTCACGGCGCCGACTTCCCCGAGCAGCTGGCTGCGGCAAGCTCGCTGCTGAGCCAGCGCTGCCCGGGGACGGTGATGGTGGTCAATGACGCCGAATTGCTCGGGCCAGCCATCGGCATGTACGAAAGCATCAACATGGTGGTGGGCACCGGCTCGAATGTCGTCGGGCAGACCAGCGACCATACGATGCTGCGGGCGGGGGGCTACGGGTTCGGCTGGCTGTTGGGCGATTTCGGCAGCGCCCCTTCGCTGGCGCGCGAGTCCGTGCGCGAGCTGCTGCTCGACGCCACACTGCACGGCGAAGACGCGGCCGCGCGTGACGCGCTGTGGCCCCTGCTGGCCGAGCGTTTGGACATTCGCGCCATCACCGAGCTGCCGTTGGCGATCGGGGCGCATATCGGCGAGACCGAATGGGGTTCGCTTGCGCCGCTGGTGTTCGCGGCTGTCAATAACGGCTCGCATGTGACCCAAACCACCCTGAACTTCGCAGTCGACGTGCTCGGCGGTTCCGTCGAATCGCTCATCAAGCAGGGTGCCGTCGGCAATGCGGTGGTGGCCGCGGGGGGTGTCATCACGCACCAGCCTGTGATGCAACAGTTGTTGCGTGAGCGGCTCGCGCAGGTTCGCACCAGGCCGTTGACGCTGCATATTCTCGACCGTCCGCCGATCGACGGCGCTCTCGCCCTGGCCGCGCAGAAGTGCTTGGAACTGGCCGAGTAGCGCTTAATTGTTGCTTGACGAACCAACGAACCGACGAATCATAGAACCATCGAAAACAGGAGTTTCATGTCAATGGATCGCTCTGCCACCATGCAGCTGGCGCATGAGATTGCCATGCCCGACTATGTGCTGGATAAGTTCCACGAATTCGAGCTGCGTGGCATGTATTGCGCGGACGAGAACCCCGAACTCGACTCCCTGTTGCGCTCCCTAAGCGACCAGACGACCAGCAAGCAGGCGCGCGAAGAGCTGGTGGAATGGCTCAAATCCGCGCCCGTCGACAACACCGAGGGGCTTGGCATGCTGTATTGCATGCTGACTTGCGCGGCGCAATACTCGCACCCGCTGTATGCGCGGGAGGGGATCGGGGACAGCGTCTTCATCGAGACGATGCGTGATTTCACGCGGTTCACCTGCGAGAGTCTGTCGCGCTTCGGGCGGTATCGTTTCGACCGTGATTTCTGGATGTACCATCATCTCTGCCTGGCGCTGTTCCGGCTGGGCACGCTGGAGTACGAATACGCCTATGACCTCTCGGACATTCCAGCGGCATTCGGCGCCGCGCCTTGCATGAAGCTGCACATCCCCTCCGACGCCTCGCTGAGCGCGCAAGACATCGACCGGTCGCTGGAGCTGAGGGACGCTTTTCTCGGCCGGCACTTTGCGCAATGGCTGGCTTTGCCGACGACATGCGAGAGCTGGATGCTGGATCCGTCGCTCAAGCGGATGCTGCCCGAAAACAGCAAGATTCTGGCATTTCAGCAGCGCTTTACCTTGGTGGGCGTCGAGCCGTCCGAGGATTGGCGCGAATTTGTGTTCAACACCAATCCGCTGCCCGTGGCCGATTTGCCGGAGCGAACGTCGTTGCAGCGCAATATGAAACGCCATCTGCTCGCGGGCGGAAGCGTCGGGGACGGATTGGGGATTTTGCGTTAGGCCGGGGGCTGTCCGCGGGGGTGCAACCCAACAATACTGTTATATATAAAACGGGCGCCGGCCTTACGACCAAACGCCCGTCACACGCAATGCGCAACGCACAACACGCAAGAATCGAAAACAAATCTAGCGCGTCGCCATCTCAAACTCGGTGCACATCAGCAGGAACGCACCCACGCCGTGCAGATCGTTCACGCTGGTGGGGCGAGCGCAATAGAAGTCGTAATCGCCCACGCCGGTGCCGATGCACACATCGCCCACCAGCAGATCGCGCGCCGCGTTGCCCTCGGCGTCGGTCGTCTCCTCCCAGCGCAACGAATCGATGACCCCCTGGTAGCCCCGGCGGGCGCGATCCAGATATTCCGCCGGCAGAATGCCCAGGCGCACGGCTTTGCTCAGCCCCGCGACGTACAGGCAGGTGCAGGAGTTCTCGGGCCAGTTGCCCGCGGCACCAACCTTGTCCACAACCTGCCACCAGCGGCCGTCCTCACCCTGGTATTTGCACAGCGAAATGAGCAAATCGCCGGCAATCGTCTCAAGCGCGGCGCGCTCGTGATGATTGGCCGGCATGTAGTCGAGCTCGTTGAGAATGGCCACCGGCACCCAGCCCATCGAGCGGCCCCAATATTCGGGCGACAGGCCCGTTTGCGGGTCGGCCCACGGCTGGGCGCGCTCGGGGTCGTAGGCGTGACGCCACAAGCCGGTCGTCTCGACGCGCGTCTTCTCGCGCATCAGCTTCACCTGAAAGACGGCCTCGTTAATCAGATCGGGACGGTTGAACCTGGCGCCGTATTCGACCATGAACGGACCGCCCATATACAGGCCGTCGAGCCACATCTCACGCGGCGCACGGTCGTTGTGCCAGTAGCCGCCCTCGTCGTTCTTGGGGTAGATGTCGATGTCGCTCACCAGCTCGTCCAGCGCCGTCCGGTAGCACTGCTCCTGCGTGTACTCCAACAGCGGGAACAGCAGAATGCCGGGCTGAATGTCGTCCAAGGCGTTGCGGTCGTGATTGAGCACCTCGCCGCTTTCGGTCACGTTGGAATCGACCCAGTCCTTGATATATTGCAAGTAGCGCTCGTCGCCGTTCAGCTGGTACGTCTGGTACACACCGGACAGAAACACGCCCTGATGGTAATGGAAATGCTTCACTGGCGGCAGCTCGGCGCCGCGGTACTTGCGCTGCATGGTTTCGACGGCGGCCTGCGCATAATCAAGCGGCGATTGCGTTTCATTCATGTTCATAGATCTCCCTTGGTCTATTCACGATAACTATGTTATTTGCACATTCACCAATATTTATCGTTTTGATAAATACTAATCTCACTATACCCCATTCCACAACACCACTCACCCACCTTTTACAACATTCCCCACAACACCAGCTATCGCCCATGGCGCGGTGTTTTCCCGGCGCCACGGCACCACAAAACGTTGAAATTCCAACAAAACCGCGCCATGGGAACACCGCGCCATGGCAATCAGAAGGCGTGAGATAAAATGGCGGGCATGAGTGCTGCCGCGACAACCACTGCCAAATACCGTCTCGCGCGTATTGGCGCGGTTGCGCGGTGGGCGTTGGCCGTGGCAGCGTGCCTGTGGCTGGCATGGTGCACGGCGGTGGGGCCGCTGTATTGGGACGACTCCTCGATTGCCGACTTCGGCTGGGTGAACGCGCTGTTCGGCCTGCTTGCGTTCGCCGTCTATCTGTTCATCGTCGTGGCTTTGGTGCGCCTGTCGCGCCGCCAACCCGTACTCGGCTGGGCAACCAACCGCACCACCGGCGAGCGGGTGCCGCGTCACCTCGTCCCGCAATCCCTGCGCGATGTTTGGCGCGTGAGCATCGGCAAATACCGCGCTTCACGCTTCGGCATGCGCGCCGCGCGTATCCGCACCTTCCTCGCGCGCTGGATCGTGCGCTGCACCGACCGCCGCTGGAAAATCGCGCTCGTGCTGTTCATCGGCTGGCTGTGGGTTCCCACCACCCTGTTCGCCGCGTTCGGCGCGGACCTGCGCAGCCAGGCGCGCGAATTCAGCTGGGCCTGGAACCAGTGGACAGGGATGAAACAGCCGTACATCGGCTTCTTCTCGTTCGTGCCGATGGACATCTATCCCACGGCGCACTATTTGTGGCCCGACAACCCCACGTACCTGACGGACCAGCACAACATCGTGCTGACAATCTGCTACGGCGCCGTGCTCGCGGCATCGCGCCATCTGACCGACGCAAACGACATGGGCATAGTGGTGCTCGCCGCGACGCAATGGCTGTTCGCCATCGGCTGCGTGACCGCCACCACGCATCGTTTCGTCAATTTGCCGTGGCTGCGCCGCAACGATTGCGCCGACTTCGCCCACCCGGAACGCGCGGGGTGCTTCGCGCCCAAGCGGTTCGGCCGGCCCGAATGCGGCATGCGCGCCATATTGCCCCCCCAAGCCGCACATGCCCCAGCGCGCGCGGCGATTCTGCTATTCTTCCTGGCCTGCCCGCTGGCTGTATTCTCGACGATATCGCTGAC
Source organism: Bifidobacterium panos (assembly GCF_012932445.1). Lineage (GTDB taxonomy): Bacteria > Actinomycetota > Actinomycetes > Actinomycetales > Bifidobacteriaceae > Bifidobacterium > Bifidobacterium panos. Next base: position 2,258 of record NZ_JAAIIJ010000011.1, on the reverse strand, counting down.
GAAATCGCCGCTGTTCGCGTTCGCGTTCCTGTGGGCGTTCGGCATCTGGTATGAGCTGGATGCCACCCGGAAGCGCAGTCGGCAGTTGCCCCCGCGCACGCTGGCGGCGCTCGTCACGGCGAACGCGGTGATGCTCGCCAGCGCGAAATACGCCTGGTACATTCTGCTGTTCGAGCTGGTGCTCGCGCTGTTGGCCGACCGCCGCCGCTGGAAAATCTATATAATCGGCTTGCTGGTGCCCACTGTGCTGATTCACGGCGGCATTTCGCTGGCGATTTCCTCGGGGCTGATCATCAGCGGCGACCCCATCGAAAGCCGCGGCGTGCAGTTGCAGCAGATCGCGCGCATCGCGCAACGGGCACCCGAAACCATCCCCGATTCCGCGCGCCAGAAGCTCGCCCCCGTATTCAATCTCGACCAGATGGCCGACGCCTACACACCGCAGGACGCCGACCCTGTGAAGTCCTCGGGCATTCAGTCAAAGAAGGTAAGCTACCGCTGGCGTTCCGTCACGCCGCAAGACATGAAGCGGTTCAACGAGGCATGGGCCGAAATCGTGAAGGCCAATCCGGTGGTGGCGTTGGATGCGCTGATGGCCAAGTGCTACGGCTATTTTGATATTGCGGATATGCCGTACATTTCGATGGAATATTACGTCAACAATGATCAGATGCGCTTCGGCACCACGTGGATAAAATACATCAACTGCGATTGGCGCGCTTGGGTGGCCAATGCGGCCAGCGGTTGGAGCAGAACGCCGGTGTTAGGATGGGTGACGCACGGCAATTTCTATGTCATCGCCACATTGCTGATTGGCGCAGCCGAAGTGATTTTGCGCCGCTGGCGCACGCTTTCCTGGCATCTGCCGCTGCTACTGTTGATGGGCGTGATGATCACCGCGCCGGCGAACAACTTCGAGCGGCACATGCTGCCCGTCGCCTTCTGCTTCGCCTTCCTGTGCCTAACGTTTTGGAGACAGGCAAAGTCCGAGCGTTCCGTTCTTAGCACGCGTAACGGCAACTAGAACCCGGCGGTAAGACAACGGGAAAGCAGGTTAGATTAAGCAATGTACGTGTCTTGGGGCTCGGCTGTTGCCGTGTTCGACACCCTCCGGGCCGGTAGGCCAAGTCTTACGTCTCACACAACAACAGCCGAGCCCAAAGCCGTCTGTGTCTGTTTGAGAGTAGCGCGTCTGTGTCCGCTTGAGAGTAACGCGCGTTTATGTTCGTTGAGAGTAACGCGTTTATGTCTGTTTGGGGGTAGCGCGGTTATGTTCGCACGTCTGTGTTCGTGAGGGTGGCGCGTTTATTCCTGTTTGAGGCGGAGCTCTTCTTCTAGTTGCTGAATACGCAGGGCCTGGGCGGCGATCAGCTGGTCGCGCGGGTCGACGGGCTTGCGCTCCGGCGTGACTGGTTCGGGGGTGCGTTTCCAGCGGGCGAAGGCGCGTTCGATGCGCTTGTAGCCGACGATCTTGGGATCCAGGCCGGCCTCGCGGAACAGGGCCGCGGGTTTTTCGCCCGCCTTGTAGCGGCGCATGCACTCGACGCGGAACCAGTCCGCGTAGCGGATACGCGAGGACGCGTCAATACTGTCCACCGCAGCCAACGACGACAAATACGCCCGCTGACCCGACGTAAACACCTGCGACTCACTCATTGCCGGCCGCCTTTCTCGATGTGTAAGGAACTGAAAAACTTTTGAGGGTCCCGCTGTCTTGCGCGAGGCTCGTGACCCCAAACACGGGGGGGCTAAGGGCCGCGTGTCGTTTTGGCCGCGGCCTTATTTGGTTGTTGTCATTTCGACTTATTGTCATTTCGACCGAGCGCAGCGAGTGGAGAAATCTTGCCTTGCATACTTATGACGTTGGCCGGAAGATTTCTCCGCTTCGGCCTGACGGCCTCCGGTCGAAATGACAGTAAAAGGGGAGGCGTGCCCGGTCGAGATGATATGAGGAAAGGCGGGGGAACGCGGGGCGCGAGCCCCATGTCCCCCGCCTTTCGGAAACCGTCAACCGGTGGCCGGAGCCGGTCGGTTAGGCCGGTCCAGCCGGTGGCCGGGCGGTTGAGCCCGGCCGGGTTGCCGGTTTAGTGGGAGCGGCGGCGGCGCAGGGCACCGGCTGCGAGACCCGCGCCGGCCAGGGCGAGGGCCGTCAGGGCGGCGGTCAGGCCGGTGGCGCCGGTGGACGCCAGGGCGTTCACCTTGCTCCAGCGGGCGTGCAGCTTCTTGCCAATCGCATCCTCCACGCTGGTGACCAGGTT
>NZ_JAAIIJ010000010.1 GCF_012932445.1 Bifidobacterium panos | reverse complement strand
GGGTGCCGCCCTGGGGGTCGAACGCGTCGTCCAGCTTCGTCCAGTGGGCGGTCAGCTTCTTGCCGATCGCATCCTTCACCGTCGTCACCAGATTGCCGTCCTCGTCATACCAGCCATCGAACTTATAACCCGGCAGCGTCGGGGTCGGCAGCTCGCCGTCCGCACCCGTCCAATCCGACGGCAGCTTGCCGCCGGCCGGGTCGAACGCGTCGTCCAGCTTCGTCCACTTGGCGGTCAGGTTCTTGCCCACCGCATCCTTCAGCGTGGTCACCTGGTTGCCGTCCTCGTCAAACCAGCCATCGAACTTATAGCCGGGACGCGTCGGGATGGGCAGCTGGCCGTCCGAACCGGTCCAGTCGGACGGGATCGTGCCGCCGTCCGGGTTCAACCCGTCCGTGCTCGCGTTCTTCGTCCACGTGGCCGTCAGCGTCTTGTCGCCGGTGTCGGACGCGCCGATGCCGGTGACAGGATTGCCCTTCGCATCAACCCAACCCGCGAACGTATAACCACTCCTCGTCGGGCTCTTCAAAGTGGCGCCCACGCCGTACGTGTACGTGCTCGGGTTCTTCGGGTCGGTGCCGCCGTCGAGCTTGTACGTGATCTTGTACGTGTTCGCCTTCCACGTGGCGTTGACCTGCAACAGGGCCTGGTCGAACGTGCCCGTGACGTTCCTGTCCCAGCCGGTGAACGTGTAGCCGGTGCGCGTCGGGTTCGCGGGGATGGTGTACTTGGTGCCCAGCGCGCCGGTGAGGACCTTGGACGCGCTGCCATCCGTGTCCACTCCGCCGTTGTAGGCGAAGATCACCACGCTGGCGGCGGCCGGCGCGTACTGCGCGGTGAACGTCACGTCGCCCGCGACCATCGTCAGATCATCCAGTTCGTCCGCGGTTTTCAGGCCGTACTGGTCCGACTGCCAGCCCACGAACGTCCAACCCTCGTCCACGCTCACGTCCGGGGCCTTGACGCCGGTGAGCCTGGCGCCCGTGGTCACCTTATACTCGTCGGTGCCCGAGATCGAACCATGCGAACCCCTGTCGAAGGACACCGTGTTCGCCGCCGGCTTCCACGTGGCCGTCACCACCAACGACGGCGCGTCGAACGAACCGCTCGGGATCGTGTCCCAACCCGCGAACGAGTAACCCTTCATCGTCGGATCCGCCGGAATCTCATACGCGGTGCCCAACGCGCCGGTCACGGTCCTGGACGGGTTGCCGTCCGCATCGGTGCCGCCATCGAACACGAACGTCACCGAACCCAACGCGTTAGCCGTCCACACCGCCGTCATCTCCACGTCCCTGGCGGGCATGACCAGGTCGGCCAACTGGTCACTGGTGACCAGGCCATACTCGTCGGACTGCCAGCCCACGAACGAATACCCGGCGTTCGCCGTGGCGGTCGGGGCCGATACGCCGGCGTCGGACAGCTTGGCGTCCGTGGCCACACTGTCGTAGGACAGGGTGCCCGAAATCGTGCCATTGGAGCCCTTGTCGAACGTCAGCTTGTGCGACACCGGCGTCCACTGGGCCGTGTACACGGTCACGCCGTCCGACTCGTACGTACCGCTCGGGGTCACGGTCTCGCCCGCGGCGTTCGTCCAGCCGGCGAACTCGTAGCCCTCGCACGACAGGCTGTCCGTGGCGGGCACCGTGTAGGTGCCGCCCTTCAATCCGGATTCGGACAGGAGCGACTGGCCGGCGACCTGGCCGCCGTTGGCGTTGAACACCACCGTCGCGCCATCATTCTTCGCATACTGCGCCGTGAACGTCACCGTCTGCGCGGAACCATCCTGCAGGCCCGTGACCAGGTACTTGCCCTTCACGCCGTCCTTGCCATACACCAGATCGTCCGCATCGCACTTCCAACCCGTAAACGTCCAACCAGCCGCAGGGCTCGCCGTCGGCTCGCCGGGAACCCTGTCGCCGGAAGCCACCTGGTAGGTCGACTCGCCGTCCAGGCCGGTGCCGTCGCCCTGGTCGAACACGACCGTGTTCACGGTCCTCTCCCACACGGCCGTATACGTCACGGACTTATACGTCTCGGACAACTCCTTGTCCCAGCCCTTGAACGTGTAACCCGTACGAGACAACGCAGACGGAACCTTCGCCTTATCCGCAGCCGTGTACCCCTGGCCGTCACGGCCGGTCAACACCAGCGACGAATTATTGTCCGCGTCCAGGCCGCCGGCGTAGTTGTACAACACCTGCACACTCGACTCCGGCACATACTGCGCCGTAAACGACACCGTCCCGGCCTTATCGCCCGTGTTCGTGCCCGCGACGACGTACTTGTCCACAGTGTCCTGCGAATACACCCTGTCGTCCTCGTCGCACAGCCAGCCGGTGAAACGGTAACCGCCATCAGCGGTCGGCGCGGCCGGCTTGCCATTCACCGGGCTGCCGGTCTTCACCTTCTCGTACACCGTGGTCTCGCCCGCGGCGATCGTACCGTGATCGCCATCCTTGAACGTGACCGTGTTCTCATTCGCCGTCCACTGCGCCGTGTACTTCACATTCACGTACTTACCAGACGGGATCGTGTCCCAACCCGCGAACTCGTAGCCGGCGCGCGTCGGCTCCTTCGCGGCCTTCGCCGCATCCTCCGCCGTGTACTCGCCGTTCGCCGTACCCGACAACGTCAACGACGTCACGCCATCGACATTGCCGCCGTTGTAATCGTACGTCACCACCGCATCCGGCAGGTCCGTGTACTGCGCCTTGAACCACAGGCCCGGCTCGGCCGGCAGGCCGGCGATCTGGTACGGCTGGTAAATCGCACCCTCCGTGTCCTCGCCGTCCTTGGTCACGATGGACAGCCAACCCGTGAACTTCTTACCAGCCGGAGCCGTCACCGTCGGCTCCACATACGTTTCCTCGGTGGTGGAGTCCAGCCTCTCGCCGGTATTCACCGTCAACGACGCATTCACACCCTTGTCCAGGGTGCCGCCGTTCGCATCGAACGCCACCGACTGGGGCAACGCGTCCCACTGGGCCGTGAACACCGCATCCGACACAAACGTCACCGTCGTGGCCTCCTTGGCCGGCGCGTCCACGGTCGACGGAGTCGACACCCAACTCTTGAACGAATAACCCTCACGCGTCGGGACCGGCACGGCGGCGGTGGTGTTCTGACGACCCTTGACCGTCGACTTCTCCGCCTCGTCCGCGTCCTTGCCGCCGTTGTAGTCGAACGTCACCGTCACCTCAGGCAACGCCTCATACACCGCAGTGAACTTCAAACCATACTCCGCGGGAACAGCGCCGACCTCATCGGGCTGGTACACCGCGCCATTCACCGTGTTACCGGCAGTGTCGGTCACGCTCGACTGCCAATACAGGAACCGCCAGCCAGCCGTAGGGGTCACCGTCGGACCATTCGTCGCAGGATACGCCTCGCCGTTCTTACCCTTGCCCTTGCTCACAGCCTGCTCGGTCGTGACCACCAGCGTGGCCGGCGTATCAGCCTTCAACTCGCCGTGCTCGCCCTTGTCGAACGTCACCTCGGTATCCGTCGCCGGAGTCCACTGAGCCGTGAACGTCACATCCTTGTCATACGTACCCGTGTACTTACCAGTCGCCGCATCCTTCGTGGGCACGGCGACGGTCGTCGGGCTGGCCTTCCAGCCGCTGAACGTGTAACCCGGCTTCGTCGGCTCCACCGCAGCAGTGGTGTACGTCTTGCCCTTCGAATCAGACAGAACCTCCGACGTCCACGACTTACCATCCACAGTCGAAGTGCCGCCATCGTAGTCGAACCGGACCAACACCTTGTCCTCATCCACATACTCAGCGGTGAACGTCGCATTCGACCTGACCACCCAATTGCCAACGGCAGCCGGGGAGAACAACCCGCCATCCGAACCGGTCGAAGTACCCTCATCGGTCGCGGAAAGACGCCAACCGGCAAACTTCTTACCAGCCTTCGTGCCCGCGTCCGTCACGTTCACCTCGGGAAGCTTATACTCCGCGCCCTTCGACACAGCCAAACCATTCGTCACCACCAGCGAGAGAGGCGTGCCGTTCTTCATCTCGCCGTAACCATCATCGCCGAGATCGAACTTCACCTCACGACCAACCGTCGCCGTAATCTCAATCGCACCGGTCACGTTCTTGGCCGGAATCGTCAACAGGCCACTGTCACCGTCAGCGTCGAACGTGTAATCCGTACCACTCACCAACGTCGTGGTGTCATCGCCGTTCTTGACCTTCACCGACACCAACGAAGAATCCAACGAACCCTCCGAAGCAGTCAACGTCGCCGAATAATCCTCACCCTTCACGGCACGCTTCGCCGTATCAGTGGTCGTCACACGCGCATCCAGGCTATACGTCACATCAACAGGATCAACCGAAGCAGACGCCGTGTTGAGGTTGAAATCCTCAAACTCAACATAAAACTTAAACGAGGAGCTAGCCGCCTCATCATTCCACTGACCGCCAGTTCCAAAACCGTATGTGGCACAACCTGTCACGGTACCGGAGCCGGTGGGTTCATTAGTAGCTTTGTTCCAGTTGGTGTATACGCCATCGGGAGCCTTACCGCTCGGGTATGTGGGACCGGTCCAAAGCAGCCGTCCCTTGCTCGAACCCGTCACCCAATACCACTTCTGACCATAGTCCGCATCCGACTGAGAGGTGGTGGCATCGTACGTGTCAGGATCATCACCAGCATGAGCCTCAGACGTCATACGGGTCGCGCCCATCCAACCATACTGGTTGTTGAACGACCTGTAAATCAGGTTATGCTCCCCAGCCGACTCAATAGTCAGCAAATGACCCTTCGAACCAAGAAACGACAGTTTCTTCGCAGCATCAAACGCGGCAGTCCAAGTCTTGCTCTCCGAGATGTACGTGTATGCGTGCCCGTTGTACAGGACCACCTTATTGTTCATATCGTTGCCGGCCGAGTCCTTGATCTTCAACGTGTCGCTCACCGCGCTGACCGTGATGTTCTGCGTCTTGTTCTCATCGGCATCCGTATAGAACGTCAAACCACGCAAATACGTCTGCAAATCCGCAGGCTGTATGCTCGCGGCACCGTCCGACGACTTGAACGTGATATACGAATACTTGCCATTGGCAGCCACCGAACCACCGGCCACATACGCGCTCGTATTGTCCAGCGCGTCCACGGCGGTCGCGCCGGTCGGCACGGCAGCGGCGGGAATGAAGTAGCCGGAGTCGACCTGCACCACGACATACGAACTCGCCTTGCCCGACACCTCAGCCTGCTCCAACTTGTACGAGGCACCCTCGGTCTTCGAGCCCAAGCCGAGGAAGGTCTTCTGATTCACCTTAAAATCCACCGACGGCCCGGTGGCGGTGGTGTCGCCGCCGTCGCCTTCCGCCCATGCGGAAGGCACGGCCACCGCCAGCACCATCAGCGCAGCCAATATGGCGGCCGGTATGGCCGCCAGCCAACGCCCCAAACCATCATGAGATGAAAATCTCACCATAAGAAACTCCTAAAAATTCCTTTATTCTTCAACCAACCCTCCCCCAACACAAAACGACGCTTCCCCCGCGCGAAACCCGCGCGAGAAAAACGCCCTCCCGGTCGGGAGAGGAGGAAACCCCACGCACCGGCCGACCGGAATATCCGGCCGTTCCGGTGGGACAGGGGTCACCAATAGCCCTGAAAACTACCCCCCCCCGCGACAGCGAGGTCACGAAACTCACGTCCCAGCGGTTGACCTGAACCCCCGAAAGCGACCAGTCCCGCCAAAAACCAAACCCCCGAAAAAAGACACGCCACAAAACGCGAGACCCACGAAAGGAACAAGCCCACCCGAATCCCTCAACCCGGCGGAACGCGCGTACGCCACGCACATCGTGCACGACGACGACAAGACGCTTGCCGCCCCTTGCGGGGCGAGATTTCTCGACTCCGCTACCGCTCCGCTCGAAATGACAAGGAACGATATGCGCTACGCCGAAACGGCAAGCGACGGGACGGAACACAACACTGCTCAAAACGACAAGGAACCCAGCCCCAGGGCTCCCGCTGGCGGGAGCTGTCGCGCGTCTGCGCGACTGAGGGTGGTTGGACCAGACACGTGCCCGGCGAGACCACCCTCAGTCAGCCTGACGGCTGACAGCTCCCGCCAGCGGGAGCCTAGGACGAAACAAACCGGCTACGTCAGAATGCCCTAGGCGGATGTTGACGTGTGAGACGTAAGACTTGGCCTACCGGCCCGGAGGGTGTCGAACACGGCAACATCCGCCGCCAGACACCGGAGCCGATCAAACAACACGAAAACTAAACGGAACCCACTAAGAACGAAGACAACGAGCACTGCAGCCCAAGACAAACCAGGAACAATAGCAAACGCACTGCGACTTAAGACAAACCGAGAACGTAGCAACGGGCACTGTGACTCAAGCACGCAGGGAACGAGTTCACTACGTTAGCATGGGTCTACAGAGAACACGGGACGGACTATTACCGCCAAACCGGTGTCGCCCGTTGATATCGACACGAACAGCCCACTGGGCTGTTCGTCCGGGGTGTCGAACACGGCAACATCCGCCGCCAGACACCGCAATCAGTCAAACAACACGAAAACTTGACGGAACGCACACTGAGAACGGAAAAACGAGCACTGCGACCCAGACAAACCAAAAACGATAGCAATAGCACTGCGACTTGAAACAGACCGAGAACAATAGCAATGGACACTGCGACTCAAACACGCAGGAAACGACTTCACAGCGTCAGCATGGGTCTACAGAGGACACGGGAATGATCTATTACGCAAAATGACGCCGTCCGTTGATATCGACACGAACAGCCCACTGGGCTGTTCGTCCGGGGTGTCGAACACGGCAACATCCGCCGCAGACACCGGACCAGTCAAACAACACGCAAACCAAAACAGAACAGCAAAACGCACATTGAGAACAAAGCCCGATGAGCATCGCGACTGAAAAGCAGCAACCAAACCAACTCGCCCTCAACACGCACACCGCCCCTACGGGGCAAGATTTCTCGACTCCGGCTACGCCTCCACTCGAAATGACAAGGAACGGAATGGACGGGGCAGTATGGATAAGCGGGCGAAACGCACACTGAGAACGGGGAAGAAGGGGCGGAAAGCCGCGGGGATCGCCCTACTGGACTTCGATGGTGACGGGGGGACTTTGGGCTTTGGAATCGTTTTTTAGGGTCAGGCGGGCGACGTAGGTGCCTCTATCCACTTTGGGCAAGGTGGCGTCGTCCGCACATTCGGTGCCGGTGCGGTTCGTGTTCCACGTCACCGTGCGAACCTTCCTGTCGCCGCTGGCCATGAGCAACTGCGTGCCGTCCACGGGGCACAGGTCGGAACGCCAAACCGTCTCGTCACCCGACGTGATGGTGAGCACCAGCGAGGAATCGGAGTCGTCAATCAGGCAGGAATCAGTGCCTTCATGCGTGATCGTCTCGGTCCATTGTAGCGAGCCGCCCACGGCAACCGACGCGGCTTGGGCGCTCAACTCCAGTCGCGTGTCGCTGGAGGCGCAGTTTTTGACGCCGGTGGTGCGCTTCGGTTCGGGTGCGGAATCACGGCCCAACGCGGCATGGCTCGCCGTCGCGCGGCTGATGGCCGGGCCGATTTCGCCCACGCCGCGGACGATGCTGTACACGCAAAATATAGCCAACGCAAGCGCCAGCAACAAGCCGATGCCCACCACAATGCGACGACGGCGATAGACCGCCTGCTGCCGCTTGCTGACCGCCCGCTTGCGTTTGCCGTTCCGTGTGCCCTGTGCCATAACGCCTTTAGTTTACTTCACGCACGGCGCGGCGGGCTCGATATTCGACGGGCGAAATTATCTAGCGCCTGGCCTTGCGACGATGAGCGGCCACAACAGCCACGCTGACGGCGATCAGCACCACGCCGAACACGCCAAATATCACAGCGCCTATTGCGCCGGTTCGCGGCAGTCTGAAGTCGGCCTTCTTGTTTGTAATGTTGAACGTGAGGCGGTTATGTTCATCCGGCTTAACAATGAACCAGCCACCGACCGCACTGGTGTCGTCCGGTATGCCATCGGGTTCATTGGTAATGGAATCATCCTTACCAATCTTTTTTTCGTCACGGATATCAATTGTGGTTGGCTTATTATTGGGCAGAGCGTAACCGCCGGGAGGCGCCTTGGTCTCCACCAGTTCGTAGACACCAGTGGCGCCCAAACCGTCAATCCGAACCTGACCATTGGAACCGCTGGTGAGGATGGGGGTTCCTTCCTTAGGATCAACAATGTAAATACCGTCGCTCTTTTTCTTTACCTTGACTTCAGTGCGCTGGCCGTTGTGAAGAGGATTCTTATATGGCTTCCACTGCAACTTGAACTGGGCATCCTTCAGTTTCTTGGTCTCCTTCTCAGCATCTACCTTGGTGAGCTCGACACCGTAGGTATATACCGTGGTGACGGAGGGACGGCCACCGACTTCCGTGTACTCGCCCTCACGATCGTAGTTATCCTTCAGAATCAGCGCCTGAGCCCAGTTCTCGACGCCGCCTTTAACCGGAGCCTTCTCATTCAACTCGCCCTCGTACTCGATGATGAGTTCCTGTCCATCTTCGCCGGCATTAGTGAGCTTATCCTCATACTGCTCTGAGTTAAATTCAATCGTGAAACCCTGGCCTTTATTGCCGCCGTCGGGGTCAAAAGTCTTCACCGAATAATCTGAGCCGCTATTAAGCATTTCGCCATCACTGATCCGAACCTTGATCGAAGATGTTTTAATGGTCAGGCCAGATTGCGCTTGATCTTTCACGCCGAACTTTTTATTGAAAGTACGCTGAGGATAGTTGGGAACCGGGGTCTTAATCATAAAGTTGAGTTCGTCACCAATCTGGCTATGGGCTTTAGTCTTGATCTTATCAGGCTCGTCTTTGCTAGTTACCGTCTTCGTGCTGGTGATCTTTTTGCTCTTGGCTTCCACATTATTGCCGGGGGCACCATTGACAGTCTCAGCCTTAAGTTTGTAACCCTCGTTAGTCCACTCCGGCTTGATGAAGCTGGCGATCGGCTGATACACGCAAGTGCTGCCGTTGCTGAGCCTAATTAGATAGCCACCCATCTGGAGAGTGAAAACAAGCGAGCTACCGGCACTTTCGTCGGCCTCTGTAGCTTCACCGGCCCTCTCTGCAACACTTTTCTCCTCGCCTCTGCCAGCCTCCGTCAATTGAACAGTTCCCTCCGCGATGGCCGCAAGCAACGCATCGGAGAAGTCACGCATATCACTGTGGAGCAGTTTTCTGAATGTATCAGTCGGCGCGTTATTCTTGCCGATGTACTGCTTAAAAGACGAGTTATTACTATTTTGTATCCATGTGGCCACCTGATCATCAAATACGTACACCGGCTCAACCGGCTGGTGAACATCACCCTCATCTTTCCACTTCAGTGTCATGTATCTGTATGCCTTGCCGATCACACCCGTTTCAAGGCCAGTCACTGTAATCGTGGCCGTGCTGTCTGAAGTCACCGGATCGTTTGCGGGCTCAGCCGTTGCGGACATGGAGGCCAGGCCGAAAGCGCCTAGCATCGCGGTGACCAGAGCAACCGCGATGAGCGTCAAACAGCCACGACGAAACCGTTTCCCTTCAAACATGCTTCATCATTCCTTTCTTCTTCCGCCGCTTCCCGCACGACTTGTATCAATTTCGCTCGCATCGATTCCGTTTTAGACGCTAGCCGTATTCCCCAAAAACCGTTTCACCCCGTCAAGAAACGGCCAACAACACCTCATGAGGTTCACCCGCGGCGCAACCATTGCCCCCATGCTCCCGTGCCTGACGCTCTGGGGGCAATGGCTACGGCCGCTGGCAATCGGCACTACGAAGAGCGCTTGTTCTTGCGGCGATGGGCGATCACGAGAGCCGCGCTGGTGACAATCAGCGCCACGCCAACCACGCCAAAGATGGCAGCGCCTATCGCACCCGTCTTCGGCAACTTGAAATTGGCCTTCCTGTTCACAAATTCGTACACGAGACGGTTCTCGTCGTCCAAAGAAACGGACTTACCAGCAATCGTGCTGGGCTCACTGCCGAGATTGTTGTCAGCAGCAGTATCCGGCACACCATTGATGTCGCTATCATTGATCACGATTTTGATCGACTTACCAGGCAACGCATAGCCACCCTCAGGAGCTTTAATTTCCTTCAGGATGTAGGTGCCCGCGCCCAGACCATCAATCTGAACCAGACCATTGGGACCGCTGGTGATGGTGGTAGTCGCCCCACCACCGGAATCGGGCTGAACGACATACTTGCCCGTGGTAGCACCTTCCCCGGCATCGGTGGCTTCCTGCTGCTTTACATGGACTTCGGTTCTGCCTTTTTCACCTTTTCTGCGCAACTCGAACTGGGCACCTGGGAGTTCGATCTTCTTCTTGTACGAACCTTTGCCCGTCTTGCCAATCTTGGTGATCTTGACACCATAGGTGTGTATCTCCGTATCCGCAGGAGTCGGAGACGTGTACTCGGTGTCAGGCTTGTAGAACTCCTTGGGAATCAACGGATGAGCGCTGTTCTTCGTGCCGCGCATAATCGCAGCCTTATTGTTCAACGTGCCCGTGTAAGTGACGACAAGCTTCTTGCTACCCTTGCCGGCCTTAGCGAGCTTGTCCTCATACTGCATCTTGTCAAAAATAACTTTGAAGCCCATGTCACGATTGTTGCTGCGATCAGGGTCAATAGTCTTCGTCGAGTAGTTTGTGTTTTCAATAAGCTCTTCTCCGCCCTCAATCATGACCTTAATTGAAGTCGTTGTAATAGTCAGACCGGAAGTCGGCTGATCCTTCACGATGAACTCCTTGTTGACGGCATTATCGGGATAGTTGGGAATCGGGGTTTTAATCGTGAAAATGAAAGAATCGCCGATTTGGCCATAAGCTGCTTGGCCGTCGCCATTCACCGTGTCCTTGTCCTTCCTCTTCACCGTCTTTGTGCTGGCGATTTTCATGCTCTTGGCTTCTGCTTTGCCCTCAACAGTCCCAGCCTCAAGTTCGTAGGTTTTGCCATCCCCTTTCGACTTCGGCCTGACGTAAGTGGCAATTGGCTGATATACACAATTGGGGCCGTTGCTGAGCTTAATCAAGTAACCACCCATCTTGAGGTTGAAATTAATTGAGCCATTTTCTGCGCTAGCCGTAGAAGTGGAATCTGACTCCCTAAATACAACATCGTTCTTCTCAATGGCCGCAAGCAACTTGTCAGAAAAATCGCGCATATCACTGGTTCCCAGCGTTCTGAATTTTTCAGTGGGTGCGTTGTTACGGGTCTTAATATAGCTACTGAAGTTCCTCCTCACCCACTGAGTCACCCCATTTGCAAATTCGTATTCGGGGAGGGTCGGCACATTCTCACTAGTGTTCCACTGCACCTCCAGGTATTTATATGCAGTGCCCGTCACACCCTTTTCAACGTCCTTCACCGTAAGATTGGCCGTCTGATTATTTAAATATCCCGATACATCGGGATCGCCCTCCTCCGCAACCGACGTGGAGGCCACACCGAAAGCGGCCACTATCGCCATGACCAGAGCAACCGCAACAGGCAACAAGACGCGATGACACCATTTCCCCTCAGACATGCTCCGCCGTTTCCTTTCTTCCGCCGTCTCCTGATGCAAGAACCAGCCAGCGGGAGAATCTCCAAGGCAAAACAGCCGCAGCACACCGACTTGCCAGCTCGCAAGCTCACATCAATTCTGTCGGTGACACGATAAACCCATTTTGGGCAAGGCTGATGCACCCCATTAAGAAGCATGAACAGCACGCTTCATGGGGTTCATCCAAGTTGTGCACGTCTTACTGCATCTCGTTTCGCCTTTCTGTGCTTGACATTTCTGGGGGGTAGCCGCCTTGTGACCATCGTCACTGTGAGGAGCGTTTGGTCTTGCGGCGGCGATGGACGACCACAAGAACGGCACTGGTGACAATCAGCGCTACGCCAACCACGCCGAAGATGGCAGCGCCTATCGCGCCGGTCTTTGGCAACTTGAAGTTGGCTTTCTTGTTGGTGAGGTCGTAGGTGAGACGGTTATTGTCGTCTACTTTAGCGGGTCTACCAGCAATCGTGCTGGGCTTAATCTTGCCGACAGCGCTACCAGCAGTAGCAGTATCTGGCACACCATCAAAGTTGCTATCTCTGATCACAATCTTAATCGGCTTAGCGCGCAACGTATATCCGCCTGGAGCTCTGGTTTCCCTCAGGATGTAGGTGCCCGCGTCCAAACCATCAATCTGAAGCAGACCCTCGGGACCGCTGGTGATGGTGGTAGTTGCCGTGCCACCGGAACCGATCTGAACGACGTACTTGCCCGTGGAGGGAGCAGCCCCGGCATCGGCGACTTGCTGCTTTAGGGCAACTTTGTTGCCGGGCTCGCCATTCCCCACCCCTCTATAGAGCTCGAACTCGGCACCTGGCAACCCCGACTTGTCTTTGCCCGCCTTGCCAACCTTGGTGATTTTGATACCGTAGGTGTATATCTCCGTATCCGCAGGAGTCGGAGTCGCGTAGTCGGTGCCAGACTTGTAGAGGTTCTTGGGAATCAACGGATGAGCTCTGTTCTTCGTGCCGTTCTTAACCGGAGCCCCACTGTTTAACGTGCCCTTGTACTCGACGGTGAGCTTCTTGCCATCCCTGCCAGCCTTAGCAAGCTTTTTTTCATACTGATCTTTGTTGAATGTAACTTTGAAGCCCATGCCACGATTGTTTTCGGACTGAGCTTGAACGGTCTCCTGCGAGTAGTGGCCTTCGCCTTTGTTTTCTTTATCTTCAGTAAGCTCTTCGTCTCTACTTTCTTTATCCCCAATCCAGACCTCAATCGTACTCGGTATAATGGTCAGGCCAGAAGCCGGCCAATCCTGCACAGTGAAGTCCTTATTGGCAGCTTCAGGGGGATAGTAAGGAATCGGAGTGACAACCTGGAAAATAAAAGTATCGCCGATTTGGCCATGAGCTGACCGGCCGTTCTTATTCACCGCGCCACCGTTATGCACTTTCATCGTCTTTGTGCTGGTGATTTTCTTACTCTTGGCCTCTACAGTATCGCCAGCGGTGCCCTCGACATCCTCAGCTTTGAGTTTATATTTTCCGGCAGATTTATCCCACTCCGGCATAACGAAAGTGGCAATTGGCTGATATACGCGATTGGTACCGTTGCTGAGCGCAATCAAGTAACCACCCATCTTGAGCTCGAAACTAATTGAGGTATCATCAGTTTCGCTACACTTAAAAATCTCATCTGCTGGCAATGCAACTTCGTTTTTCGTGATTGCTGCAAGCAATGCGTCAGCGTAGGTGTGCATCTGAGTGGCTTTCAGCCTTCGGAAATCGGCAGTCGCATAGTTATCTCTGCGCTCACCTGTAATGTATTGCTTAAAAGCCCCCCCCCTCATTTGTGACCTCATCCAGTCAGCCACCTGATCTTCAAATATGTATTTGGAGCTAAGTGGCTGGTTCTCAGTAGTGTTCCAATCTGGATTTGCGTATCGGTATGCCGTGCCGGTCACGCCCTTTTCAACATCTCTCACCGTAAGCTTAACCGTTTGCTCGCTTAAATAATCCGACACATCCACATCTGGAGAATCAGCAGCGACCGACGTGGAGACTAGGCCGAAAGCGGCGGCTATTGCCATGATTAGAACAAGCGCAACGGGCAATACGCCGCGACGACATCGTTTCCCCTCGAACATCCTGAAGCCATTTCCTTTCTTCTTCCGCCGTCTCCTGATGCGGGAACCGGCCAGCGGGAGCAATCCCCACGGCAAAGCAGCCGCCAGCAGCACGCCGACTCGGCCGGCTCGCAAGCCCGCATCAATTCCACTGGTGACACCGTAAACCCATTCCAGCCAAAGCGATTCACCCCATAAAGAAGCGTGAACAGCACACCTCGTGGGTTCCCGCCCTTACTGCCCCCGCTGCCTCATGCCCCGCCCTGCAACGAGACCAGCTGACGGCGAAACATATTGAACATCAGTACACTGGGAGAGATGACCAGCGATTTTCTGAGTCTGCTGACTGCCGACGACACGGCGGGAGGAGACGGCGGTGGCCGCGTGCGCGCCGTCGCTTTTGAATGTCTCGTCTCGGGCATTATCGACGAGCGCGCCGTTTCCGTCTTGCGCCTCGCCGGGTTCGACGGCGATTTCGGCTGTTTCGCCATCGCCGGGCGACCCGCCGACGGTGGCGGCGCGGGGGCTGCCATAGCAACCATCCGTCAGGCCGTGCATGACCTTGGGGGCAGCGAACCGTTGACCGGCGTGCACGATGGGGCCGTCGTCGCGCTCATCCGCCTTGAGGCGGCTGTCCGGCCGGAAGCCACTTGCACCGCGGTGTCCAAGGCGTTCGCCCCCGGCACGCCGATATGCCTCGGGCCGACCAGACGCGGCGTCGAAGGCGCCTCAATCGCCATGCGCGCGGCATTGACAACGTTGGCAGCGGCACCGGCGCTGAGCAACACCGCACTGAGCAACACTGCGCTGAGGCACACCCCAGTCCCAAGCCGAGCGACGGCGCATCGGCCAATCGTCCTGCACGCCGAAGACGCCCTGCCGGAGCGCGCGATGCTGGGCGATCAGGAGGCGCGCCGCGAACTCGTCGACGAGGTGTATGCGGAATTGCTCGGGAACAGCGACGACGACCCCACCATGCTCACCGTCGCGACGTTCCTGGAATCAGGCGGCTCGCTGGAAGTCACGGCACGCGCGCTGAGCATCCACCCGAACACGGTGCGATATCGCTTGAAGCGCATGGCCGACACCACCGGCTGGGACGCCACCGACCCGCGTGATGCTTTCGTACTCACTTGCGCGATCGCACTGGGGCGCATCGCGCAACATTCGCGTCTCTGACAGACGCGCATCATACGCACACATCGCACACGCACATCACAGATCACACATCAACGCACATCACAACCGCGAGCGCCGCCGCGACTCATCCGCGTGCCGCGCCCGCACACCAGGCATCAAACGCCGCACGGCAATAACCATCATCAGAATCTCGAGAATAGCCAGCATCGTGGTGCCGCCGGAAAAAATGCTCAAACGAACGATCCACGGCAGCCGCTCGAACCACAGGGGCTTTGGAAACAGCTCCGCAAACTTCGAGCCCTTCGACTGAGACGCGCGCTTCTGCCCGGGCAGGCGGTCGGCGCGCTCCCCCGTGACGATGAGCCGGCGCGTGTTCACGCCGTAGGGCGTGCACGTGACCAGCGAGACCAGGTCGCGGCCGGCCACAGGGCGGAGCTTGCCCACCTCATGCGGCCTGATCGTTTCGATTTTCACGACATCGTACACAAGCTGCCTGCCCAGCACGTTGATGACGAATTCGTCGCCTTCCTCCAGCTCGTCGAGTCGGGTGAAAAGCAGGGCGCTCGGCAGGCCGCGATGGCCCGTGAGCAACGAGCGATATCCCTTGCCGCCGATGGGAAGCGCCGTCTGGACGATGTGCCCCACGCCTTTGGCGAGCGCCTCGTCGCCGATGCCGTGGTAGATGGGCAGATCGACGTTGATTTTGGGAATCGTGATGCCGCCCATCACGCCGTCTTTGTTGACGTTCAGGATTTCTTCGTAGTTGGCGGGCCGGGTATAGCGGCTGCCGGCCACGAACGGGTCGTGCACTGGGTCTGAGGCGAGGTTTTCATTGTATGCGAGCGCGGCGTCCCATTCGGCTTGCAGCTGGTCTGTCGCCTGCTTGGATACAACGTTGTTCTGGTTCGCGATGACTTCGGTGTGTTCCATGTCGGCCAGCCAATCCGCCACCATGGGGTACGAGAAAACGCCTACTCCCAGCATGAAAAGCAGCGCCGCCAGCACGAGAAACGGAACTCCGCCGTGTTGCTGCTCGCGGCGGAGTCCGCTTCCTATCGAGACCACACTGTTTGTGACCATATGACCCTTCGTGGCGATTAATTCGTGGTGATTACTGCGTGATGGTTACTTCGTGGCGTAACGATTGCTTCGTGTCGATTACTTTCGTAACGATTATTCGTGACATTACGAGGAGCGCCGGGCTCTGCGACGAATAATCACAAGAACCGAGCTGATGGCAACCAGCGCCATGCCGATTACAGCGAAGACCGCAGCACCCATCGCGCCGGTTTCAGGCAGCTTGAAGTCGGCTCTCCTGTTTTCGATCTTGAACGTGATGCGATTATCGCTGGCATCCAGAGTGGCAGGTCCGCCATTAACCATACTGGTGGTGTCTGGCTTGCCATCTGGTTCAGCGGGCTTACCGTCGGATCCATCGTTGCGATTGTCGTCGCGGATGGTGATTGTCGTAATCGGATTAGCAGGCAAGGTGTAGCCATTGGGCGCCCTGACCTCCTTCAGTTCGTAAGTGCCAGCGCCCAGACCATCAATCTGAACCGTGCCATCCTTACCACTGATGATGGCGGAGGTGCCCTCGGGATGAACAATGTACTTGCCCGAAGCATCAGCGCCCGTAGTGCCAGCAGCCTGCTTCACCTTGACCGCGGTGGCATCCCTGGCATCCTTCTTCTTAGACGACTTCGACTTCCCAGACGACTGCTTATACAACTCGAACGTGGCACCCGAAAGCAGGATGTTCCCGTTACCTTTCATCACCTTGGTGGCCCTGATGCCGTAGGTATACACCGTGGTGACAGCGGCAGGTGGGGGCGGGCTTGTGTATTCGCCGCCCTCGGAATCGTAAATGCTCTTCGGCAGCAGCGGCCACGCACTGTTGCTCGTGCCGTCTTTAATCGGAGCTTTATCATTCAAACTGCCTGTGTATTCGACGATGAGACTCTTGCCTATCTTGCCGGCCATAGCGAGCTTCTCGCGATACTGATTACTGCTGAACTCAACCTTTATGCCAGCAGAGTGGGTGGCATCAGCAGGAATTTCGGTCACGCTATAAGCCGAAGTCGGAAGATCAGCGTCGCCTTCAATCTTGACCCGAACGCTGTCCTGCCGAATACTCAACCCAGGCCCCGGGCTGTCCTGCACGCCAAACCGCTGGTTGGTGGCATGAGTGGGATAGTGAGGAATCGGGGTCTTAATTTGATAGAGGAGATCCTCGCCGATTTGGCCGTGGGTCTTCAGCTTGCCGTGCACCGTCTTCGTGCTCTCGATCACTTTGCTCTTGGCTCTCGCTTCGTTGCTTGCGCCGCCATCAACATCCTTAACCTCAAGTCTGTATCCCTCGGCACCCTCATCCCACTGCGGCTTGACGAAAGTCATAATCGGCTGATACACGCGCTTGCTGCCATTGCCGAGCTTGATCACGTAGCCTCCCATCGCAAGCTTGAAAATAATCGCGTCATCGTCAGCAGAGGTAGGAATGAAATTCGAGAAATCCGACTCAGTAGAAGGCAAACGAACAGTTCCAGCCTGGATGGCCGCAAGCAGCCGATCGGCGAAGTCGCGGGTTCCTTCGGCACTGAGGTTTATGAAATCGGCGGTCGGCTCGTCGTCGGTACCGATGTAGCTCGGGAAGTATTTCCTCACCCAGTCGACCGCACCCGGAGCGAATACACGAACCGGATCAACCGGCTGACCGACTTGATCATCCCACTTCATATCCATGTACTTGTATGCCGTACCTTCCACGCCCGTCTCGACCTTACCCACCGTAAGAACGGCCGTAGTCTGCGAAGTCACATCCGCCGCGGGCTTGGCAGTCGCCGACGCGGCAGCCCAGCCAAAAGCGCCCACCATCGCGACAATCAGAGCAACCGCAATGGGTAGCAAGCAATCGCGACGAGACCGTTTCCCATCAAACATATTCCGTTGTTCCTTTCTTCTTCGCCGCTTTCCAGCCGCATCCCCCGCTGGTTACACGCTAGATTCATTCCAGCTAAAGCGATTCACCCCATCAAGAAGCATGAAGACCACACCTTATGAGGTGCGCCCAGCTCCCAGTCGGCTGTGCGGCGCTTTTGCTTTGGGCGCTCGTTCGGCACTTCTGCTGCGGCGCTCTCCGCTCCGCGGCATTACGAGGAGCGCTTGCCCTTGCCCTTGCGACGACGACGATGGACGACCACAAGAGTCACGCTGGTGGCGACCAGCGCCACACCGAGCACACCGAAAATCACAGCACCTATCGCGCCAGTTTCGGGCAGATTGAAGTCGGCCTTTCTGTTCGTGAAGGTGTATATGAGGCGATTATCGGCGGAGTCCACAGTGGCGGTCTTGCCGCCGATCTTGCTGGTGCTGTCTGGCACACCATCGGGTTCAGCAGGCTCAGACTGATCGCCTTTATCGCCAGACTCGCCGTCGCCGTTGGCCTGTTCGTCTTTGATTTCAATCACGATCGGCTTATACGGCAGGGTGTAGCCGCCGTTGGGCGCCTTGACTTCCTGTAGCCTGTAGGTGCCCGCGCCCAGGCCGTCGATTTGCAGCAGACCATTCTCGCCGCTGGTGAGGGTGGCGCTGCCGGAGGGACCGCTTTGGACAACGTACATGCCCGCGGTGGCGCCGGCTTTTGGCTCCGAGCCAGCATCCCCCTCCGAGCCAGCATTCTCCTCCGAGCCAGCATCGGTGATTTTCTCTCCTACACTGACTTCAGTATTGCCACTCTTCCCCCTGTACAGCTTGAACGTGGCACCCTTCAGCCCATTATTCTCGTTTTGAGAATCCGCCTTGGTGAACCTGATGCCGTAGGTGTACACCGTGGTGACAGCGGGGCGGGGGAGCGGGTCCGTGTAGCCGACAGTTGGGTTGTAGATATTCTTCGGAATCAATGGCTGAGCGTAGTTATGTGTGCCACCCTTAATCGGAGCGTCACGATTCAGCGTGCCCTTGTAGGTGACGGTGAGCTTCTTGGCTTGTCTGCCGGCATCAGCCAGCCTGTTCTCATATTGATCATTTGTGAATTCGACCTTGAAGCCAGTGCCGCGCTTGTCATCAGCTCCGGCATCAACAGCCCTCACTGAGTAATGCGTATCGGGATCGAGCGGGGCTTCTTCGCCCTCAATCTGAACCCTAATCGAAGATGGATTAATAGTCAGACCGCGATACGGGTGATCCTGCACGCCGAACTTCTTGTTGAGGGCACCATCGGGATAGTGAGGAATCGGGGTCGTAACGAGGAAGTCGAGAACATCGCCGATTTGGCTGTGGGTCTTCTTCTTGGTGTTCACCGTCTTCGTGCTGGTGATTTCCTTGCTCTTGGCATCAAATTCCGTATCGCTGGGAGTGCCGTCGATATTCTCAACCTCAAGTTGGTATCTCTTGGTGGCCTCATCGTACCGCGGCCGAATATAAGTGCCAATCGGCTGATACACGCGACTAACGCCGTTGCTGAACCCAATCAGATAGCCACCCATCGGGAGGTGGAAAGTGAGCTGAGCATTGTCGCTGCCGTCGGAGCCGACACTCGCGGCAGTCTGCTGGTCGACTTGCAGAGTAGCTACATTAACGGTACCTCTCGCAATAGCCGCAAGTAATCGATCGGAAAAGTCGCGCATATCAGCGGAGTTCAGGGTTCTGAATGAGTCGGTTGGGCCGCCGTCGGTGCTGATGTAGTTTTTAAAACCCGTCTGTTCTCTCAGCCACTTAGCCACTTCGGTGTCAAATAAGTATTGCGGGGTGCGTGGCTGATGCACTGTATCATCCCAATTCACGCTCATGTACCTGTATGCCGTGGCTTCCACGCCATCTTCAAGGTGAGTCACCTTGAGCGCGGCCGTGGTCGCTGAGGTCACGTTGCCGGCTGGAGCTGCTGCAGGATTAGCCGTCGCCAGCGTGGAAGCCGAGCCGAAAGCGCCCACCATTGCGGCCACCAGAACAACCACAATGGGCAACAGGCGGCCGCGATGAGACCGTTTCCCATCAAACATATTCCGTTATTCCTTTCTTCTTCCGCCGCTTTCTTTAGCGAGCCAGCCAGGAAACCCGAGGCGGGCAACCAGCGCAAGCCGCGGGCGAAGCGAGGTGCCGCCCGCTTCAATTCCCGTCGATTCTCCCGAAAACCCGCCCCGCGCGCAGCCCATGATCCCCCATGACACCACAGCATGAACTGCGCGCGCTTCCCCCTGAGAACACCTTTTGATTGAAAACTTTCAGCAGCCCATCAACAGCCCATCCTTGTATTCCTTTGTATTCCTTGTTTCCCTTGTATTCGCAACAATTTCCGTCGCTTATACGCTAGCCGCATTCCGAAAGGAGCGGTTCACCCCGTCGCGAGGCGCGAATGGCACCCCACGGGTTGCGGGTTCGCGCAGAGGCGCTGGGGGGGTCGCCCAGCTGTGCAAGCACATGTTGGTTCGCCCGGCCGAGACACATGGGTTCGCCCGATCATGCAAGCATGGGGTTCGCCCAGCCATGCAACGCCTTTGAGGCCTTTGACGTTTTTACCGTATAGCTACTCTGCGGCGCTAAGAGGAGTGCTTGACCTTGCGGCGACGTATGACCACCACAAGAGCGACACCGCCAGCGACCAGCGCCACACCGATCGCGCTGAAAGCCGCAGTGCCCATCGCACCAGTCTTCGGCAACGTAAAGTCATACTGGCCTGGGTCTGGGCCGGGGCCGGGACCTGGCTGCGCCGTCGACTTGTTCTCAATGTTGCCTACGAGGCGGTTGTTATCAAGCGCCGTAACGGCCTTACCACCAATCATGCTGCTGTTGTCGAGATCCGGCTTACCATCAGGCCCATTAGAGCTACCATCTTCAGTTTTTTCGTCGCGGATTATAATCTCAGTCGTCACCAGCTCAGCAGAGTCGCTATAACCTTCAGGAGCCTTGGTTTCCTTCAGTATGTAGGTGACACCTGCATTCAGACCATCAATCTGAACGAGCCCCTCGGCATTGCTGGTGATGGGGACGCTACCCGGGGAACCAGCCTCCTGAACAACGTACATGCCCGTGGCGGCACCAGCCTGTCCCGCTGAGGTGGGATCAGCGGATTGTTTTTTTACCTTGATTTCAGTAGTGGTGCCATCTTCCTTCTTATACAGCTCAAATTCGGCATCCCCCAGCTTTCTGCTCTCATCCTTGGAATCCACCTTGGTGAGTTTGACGCCGTAAGTGTATAACGTGGTAAAAGCAGGAGTTTCAGGCGGATTCGTGTACTTGTCGAAGAGGTTAAGCTTGGGATCGTAGTTATCCTTCACAATCAGCGGACGAGCGTGGTTTCGTGTACCGCCACCCTCAATCGAAGCCTTATCATTCAATCTGCCTTCGTATTCGACGATGAGGCTCTCGCCTGATTCGGCAGCGTCGGTGAGCTTACTCTTATTATATTGCTCAGTGTTGAATTCGATTCTGATACCACTGCCTCGATCTTTTTCAGCAGAGACACTATCATCCGAATAATCCTTGTTCTCCTTCGAAAGCATCTTCCCGCCAATTTGAACCTTAATCGAAGATGGCTTAATGGTCAGACCACAATCCGGATGATCTTCCACGCCAAAATGCTTGTTGGTGGCATGAGTCAGATATTTGGGGATCGGAGTTTCAACCCGGAAGTTCAGAGCTTCGCCGATTTGGCTATGGGTTTTAGTCTTATTGCCATCCACCGTCTTCTTGCTGGTAATTTTCTCGCTCTTGGCCGCTATTGCGTCAATAGGGCTAAGGTCGAGATCCCCCCGGATCTGAAGATTTCCATTCGGGTGCAACCAGACATCAGCAAGAATCGGGGTATATATGCAATCGCTGCCGTTAGTGAGCTTAATCACGTAGCCCCCTACCGGGAGGGTGAAACTAATCTCGGCTTTACCGCCAGTACCGGAAACCGCAACATCACTCGAATAAGAAGTCAAAGTAATTAAGTCATTCGCGACAAGACTGAGCAACTTGTCGGTGAAAGCGTTTCTGTCTTCAGAGTCCATGTCCCTGAACTCTTTAGTCGGTTCGTCGCCATCTTTGTCGCGATCTTTGATGTAGTTTTTGCTTGCAAAGTCATTGCTCACCACGTTGATCACTGGTGACTCGAAGTGCTGTTTCGGCTGGTTGTCCTGGTCTCCCTCTCCCTCCACCTTCATATATTTGTATGCTGTGCCTTTTACGCCCTTTTCAAGGTTAGTCACCTTAAGCTCAGTGGTGAGGGCTGAAGTCCCCTCGGACTCGGCCGTCGCCGACATGGAGGCCGAACCGAAAGCACACACCATCGCGGCGACCAAGGCGACCACAATGGGCAACAAGCAACCGCGACGAGACCGTCTCCCATCAAACATGCTCGGTTATTCCTTTCTTCTGCCGCTTTCCCCCCGGAAATCAGCCAAAGGAAACCTAAAGCAAGGTGACCGGCGCAACCACGGAAAACAAAGCAAGCTATCGCCGTACACGGTAGCCGCGTTCCCACAAGACGAATTCACCCCGTCACGAGGCACGAGAGGCACACCCCATGGGCTTTGCCCAGCCATGCGGCGCTCTCGGCCATTGAGTCACTGGCCAACTTAAGAAGATTGCTTGTCCTTTCGACGGCGGACGATGACAAGCGCGACGCCAGCAGCGACCAACGCCACACCGAACGCGCTGAAGACCGCGGTGCCCATCGCACCAGTCTTCGGCAGCGTGAAGTCGAATTGTTCTTCGGGCGGCCTTTTCTTCGTGTTCGTAAGCGTGTACGTGAGGCGGTTATCCTCGAGCGCCGCAGTAACGGGATTACCACCAATCATGCTGCTGTTGAGATCCGGTATGCCATCAGGCTCATCAGGATCTCCATCCTTAATCTCAATCGTAACCGGCCCAGCAGGGTCGTAATCCTCGAGAGACTTAGTTTCCTTCAGCGTGTAGGTGACGCCCGCATTCAGACCATCAATCTGAACCAAACCATTCTTACCGCTAGTGATAGTGGTAGTGATGCCGCCAGGACCGGCCTCTTGAACAATGTACATGCCCTCGCCTTTTTGTTTTACATGGACTTTACTGTCATTCTTATGCAGTTCGAACTGGGTACCCGGCAGTTCGGCCTCCGTCTGGGAATCCATCTTGGTGAGCTTGACGCCGTAGGTGTATATCGTGGTAAAAGCGGGAGCATCAGGCGGATTCGTATACTTGTTGTTGAGGTCAAGTTCAGGATCGTAATTATCCTTCACAATCAACGGATGAGCATGATTTTGTGTACCATTCCCACCCTTAATCGAAGCCTTCTCATCTAACTTACCTTCGTATTTGACGATGAGCTTCTTGTCTAACATGGCGGCTTCAGAGAGCTTACTCCTGTATTGCTCCGTATCGAATTCGACTCTGAAGCCCTCGCCACCCGCGTCGCCGGGGTCGGCACCGACGGAATCCGTCGAATAATCTTTACTATTTTTATCAAACGCGGTTTGTTCGCCCTCAATTTGAACCTTAATCGACTCCAATCTGATGCTCAAACCAGGATCCGGGTGATCTTGCACGCCAAAATACTTGTTGGTGGCATTAGCCGGATATTTGGGGATTGGAGTCTTAACTTGGAATCTGACAATATCGCCGATTTGGCTATGGGTCTTAGTCTTATTGTCATCGTCACCCACCGTCTTCTTGCTGGTAATTTCCTGGCTTTTGGCCCCTATAGAGGCAAGAGCGCTTTGGTCGAAATCCTTCCTAACCGTAAGAGTCCCGTCCTGCGGCCAAATATAAGCAAAAATCGGGTCATATAGATGACTACTGCCGTTGGTGAGCTTGATCACGTAACCTCCCATCGGGAGATGAAAACTAATACCGTCACCATCGCCAGAAGCCACGACAGAAGCCACGACAGCCTCTGACGGCAAAGTAATTCCTTGATTCGTGATAACAGCAAGCAACTTGTCAGAGAAAGCATTTCTGCCATCAGCGTCCATTCCCTTAAACTGTTCAGTCGGTTTGCCCTCACTGTCGATGTAGTGTTCAAAGTTTCTCTTCACCACATCGGTCACTTGTAGACCGAACTTTTCTACCGGCTCAGTTGATCCACCTTCCAAATTCACATCCATGTACTTGTATGCTGTGCCTTTCACGCCCGCTTCAACGTTAGTTACCTTAAGCGTGATTTTTTCGGGTTCGGCTGTGGCCGATGTGGAGGCTGAACCGAAAGCGCATATCATCGCGGCGACCAGGGCAACCACAATGGGCAACAAGCAACCGCGACGAAACCGTCTCCTCTCAAACATGCTTGATTGTTCCTTTCTTCTTCTCCCCAAACAGCCTGAACTCGGCACTCTCCAGCCCCATCGTTGTCTTAGTCGTTGTCTTAATCGTCGTCTTAGAACTCACGTTGGCGGCATTGAACCAATGGGCGATCACCGCAGTGATAGCGGAAAATTTCGGCCAAATCGGCCAAATGCAAGTGGCCAGCGGCAGACTCGCGCAATCAATACCATCAACACCATCAGCACCATTGCCGAACCCAATCAGGCGACCACCCGCAACTCCGCGCTTCGCGATAACCGCAAATAACTTGCCAAAAAACATGCACACATCACAGGCTGTCAGCCTTTCGAATCGACCAGTCAGCCCACCATCGATATAGCATTTAGCAGACGAATCCCCCCCCCCTCTTTTTCAGCTTCCGTTTCGGCGGATTCCAGTGATCGTCGCAACACTCGGGCGTAACCGGTTGGCTGGCAACAGCGCCCCAACCCACAGTCATGTTTCTATATGCCATGCCGCCCCCTTCTCAGCGCCAGTCACCTTGCGTGGTTTTGCTACCGAAAGAAAGGCAAGGCAACCGGCACGACCGCGGGGAAGACGAAGCACACCACCGCTTCATCCCCGGGTCATGCCGGAAACCTGTGCCACGCGCGCAGTCACAATCCCCCATGACAACACAGTGTGCTG
Organism: Bifidobacterium panos; assembly: GCF_012932445.1. Taxonomy (GTDB): domain Bacteria; phylum Actinomycetota; class Actinomycetes; order Actinomycetales; family Bifidobacteriaceae; genus Bifidobacterium; species Bifidobacterium panos. Next base: position 22,142 of record NZ_JAAIIJ010000010.1, on the reverse strand, counting down.
TGCGCGATTTTCCCAGTAACATCTTTAATTCAATTAACTCAATTGAAAGCGACCGTCAGCAGCACGTTCGACTTTCGCAGTTCAATCGTTCGCAATTCAATCCGTTAAGTTAAGTTCGTTAAGTTAAGTCTGTTAAGTTCAATCCGTTAAGTTAAGTTCGCATACATTCGGTCGGCTTTAGCGTAGACCCATATTCGAAGAAACCAATTCCCCCTGATGAGAAGGTGGGCGGCGCACCTAATGGAGGCGATGGTGAGGGGGCTGATGAGCGCTGCTGACGGAGGCTGCTGACGGAGATTGCTCACGGAAGCCGACGGAGGCGGATAACCGCTTCTCCATGCGAAGACCCCCGCCACGCACGAAGCGCGACGGGGGTCTTATTTCGCTTAAGTTTCGTTTACATCACAGAGCGTTCGTGTCAACCGGAACGCCGGGGCCCATCGTGGAGGCGATGGTGGCCTTGGTGATGTAGCGGCCCTTGACGGTGGAGGGCTTCAGGCGCTTGACCTCTTCGGCCACGGCGCGGAAGTTCTCGTCCAGAGCCTTCTCGTCGAAGGAGACCTTGCCGATCAGGAAGCTCAGGTTGCCGTCCTTGTCGACGCGGAACTCGATCTTGCCGCCCTTGATGTCCTGCACGGCCTTGGCCACATCCATCGTGACGGTGCCGGTCTTGGGGTTCGGCATCAGGCCGCGCGGGCCGAGCACACGGCCCAGCTTGCCGACCTTGCCCATCATGTCGGGGGTGGCGACGACGGAATCGAAGTCGAGGAAGCCGCCGGCCACTTTCTCGATCAGCTCGTCGTCACCGACGATGTCGGCGCCGGCTTCCTGCGCGGCGGTGGCCTGCGGGCCACGGGCGAACACCAGCACCTTGACGGTCTTGCCGGTGCCGTTGGGCAGGCTCACGGTGCCGCGGACCAGCTGGTCGGCCTTGCGCGGGTCGACGTTCAGGCGCAGCACAGCTTCGACGGTCTCGTCGAACTTGCGGGCGGGCAGGCTCTTGAGCAGAGCAATGGCCTGGTCGGGGGTGTACAGGTTGTTGCGATCGATCTTCTCGGCCGCTTCGCGATATGTCTTGGAATGCTTAGCCATCTGTCCTTCTCCTTATCAGTCGGTCACCGTGATGCCCATGGAGCGGGCGGTGCCTTCGATGATCTTCATGCCTGCCTCGATGTCACGGGCGGACAGGTCGGCCATCTTGATCTCGGCGATCTCGCGAACCTGAGCCTTGGTGACGGAGCCGACCTTGTGGGTCAGCGGGTTCTCGGTGCCCTTGGCGACGCCGGCGGCCTTCTTCAGCAGAGCCGCGGCCGGCGGGGTCTTGAGGATGAAGGTGAAGGAACGATCTTCGTACACGGTGATCTCAACGGGGATCACCTGGCCCATCTTGTCCTTCGTCTGGTCGTTATAGGCCTTGCAGAAGTCCATGATGTTCACGCCGTGGGAACCCAGAGCCGGGCCCAGCGGCGGAGCCGGATTGGCTTTGCCGGCTTCGATCTGCAGCTTGATCAGCGCGGATACTTGCTTTTCTTTAGCCATAGTAATGGTCTACTTTCTATAACGCGGTTCAGCCGGTCGCCGTGCCGTGTTCGCCCGATACCTTGGCTTTCTTTCGCCTTTCGGCACCAACGCGCCCAAGCGCGGTCTCCTCCCGCAACTTATATTGCTGTGCTGTGCTAGCGGGTCTCCCCTCCAGACACAAGCTTTCCCATTATGCCGCCCCCGTCTGACAACGGCGATACTTTCCTGTCATCCCGAGCGGGGCGCAGCCGACGCTCCATCACCATTGACAACGGCTGAAACACGCTGACGCGTGCGGCGGCAAGGCGCACCGAGGGAAGGCGTACGAAGGTACGTCGACCGAGGCGCTGGCTTACGCCAGCCTTCGCGGGCGCAAAATAGCGCGCCCGCTCACCTCACCTACAGACAGTCCACCGGACTGTCTGCTTAACGGTTCGGCGCAGAAGACGCTCCGTCAGCGTGTTTCAGGAGAGTTTTTCGACTTGGGAGAAGTCAAGCTCCACCGGCGTGTCGCGGCCGAAAATGGACACTAGCACGGTGAGCTTCTGAGTGGCGGGCTCGACGTCGGAGACGGCGGCGGGCATGGTGGCGAAGGGACCGTCGGTGACGGTGACCTGATCGCCAACGGCGTAGGAGACTTCGAGCTTGCGCTTCTTGGCAGCAGCGGGCTTGTCGCCGGCCTTCTTCAGGGCTTCGGAAGCGATCATGGGAGCCATCATGGCGACGACTTCCTTGCGGCTCAAAGGAGCGGGATCCTTGGTGGGGCCGACGAAGCCGGTGACACCTTCGGTCTCGCGGACGATGCGACGGGCGTCCTCGTCGGGCCACATGCGGATGAGGACATAGCCGGGGACGCGCACGCGGGTGATGACCTTCTTGCCTTTGTCGGTGTGCTTCTCGACTTCCTCCATCGGCACTTCAATCTGGAAAATCTTATTTTCCAGACCGAAGCTGGAGATGCGGGACTCAACGTTGGTCTTCACGCGCTTTTCGTAGCCGGAGTAGGTGTGCAACACATACCAGTTGCCTTCGAGGGTGCGCAGAGACTTGAAGAACTCGTTAACGGCGGCCTGACCGGCGTCAACCGGCTCGGCGGCTTCCTCAGACTGAGCGGTCTCGGCAGGCTGAGCGGCCTCAGCCGAAGCCTCTTGCTCCTGATCGCCCGCAGTTTCGGAAGCGTCGGCGACCTCAGCCACATCGGGCAACGCGTCGATGTTTTCGAGATTCACTTCATCACTCATGCGTTATTCACCTTTAGGTTCACACTAGGTTCACAGTTCGATCAGCATTGAGCCGCGCGGCAATCAGCCGAACACCCACAGCACGAGCTTGCTCAAGCCGAAATCCATGCCCGTGACGAACGCCATCAGCAATAGTACGAAAATGAACACAGCCAGCGACCAGAGAAACAGCTCCTTGGCCGTCGGGGTGACAACCTTGCGCAACTCATCGATGATCTGCTTGATGAACAGACCGATGCGCATGAACACGTTGGGCTTGACGGCCTTCTCGCTTTTGCTTGCCTTCGCCATATCCATCCTTACGTTTGCAGGTGCTCATCACAACTTGGCAGGGACGGCGGGACTCGAACCCACAACCTACGGTTTTGGAGACCGTTGCGCTACCAATTGCGCCACATCCCTAGGTGAACTTCGTCTCGGCTTGTTTCCCTCACGCGAGGGAGCGCTTCGCCATGACGAAAACCGCCAAGGCGATACCTTACCAGCAGGCCGCGATTTCGACAAGCGGGGACGACGCGCGGTGGGTCAGGCCTCGACGTAGGCCTTCATGCGGCGCATGCCTTCGGCGAGCTGATCGTCGGCCAGCGCGTAGGAAAAACGCAAGTATCCGGGCGCGCCGAACGCCTCGCCGGGCACGGCGGCGACGTGCGCTTCTTCGAGCAGCGCGGCGGCGAACTCGCTTGAAGTGCGCGAAACGGTACCGTTCGGCCCAAGCGGCTTGCCCAGCAACGCGGTGATGTCCGCGAAGGCGTAGAACGCGCCGGTGGGGGTCGGGCAGTTCACGCCCTCGATGTCGTTGAGCGCGGCCACGATGGCGCGGCGGCGCACGTCGAAGGCCTCGCGCATGCGATGCACCTCGTCCAGCGGGCCGGACACGGCGGCGAGCGCGGCGCGTTGCGAAACGTTGGCCACGTTGGATGTCATGTGCCCTTGCAGTTTGGCCGCCGCCTTGGCCACCAGCTCGGGCGCGACGAGCCAGCCGACACGCCAGCCGGGCATGGCGTAGGTTTTCGCCACGCCGTTCAAGACGATGAGTTGGTCGCGCAGTTCGGGCACGGCGGCGCCGATGTAGGTGGTGCGGGCGTCGTCGTAGTTCAGGTGTTCGTAGATTTCGTCGCTGATCACCCAGATGTGGTGCGCGAGCGCCCATTCGCCGATTGCTTTGATGGTTTGTTCGCTCCACACCGCGCCGGTGGGGTTGTTCGGCGAAGTGACGATGATCGCCTTGGTGCGTTCGGTGCGGGCGGCTTCGATGGCCTCGATGCTCGGCTCGAAGCGGCGGTCGGCTCCGGCGAACACTTCGACGGGCTTGCCGCCGGCGAGTTTCACGGCCTCCGGGTAGCTGGTCCAATACGGCGCGGGGATGATGACTTCGTCGTCGTCGTTGAGCAGGATTTGGAATGTTGAATAGACGGCTTGTTTGCCGCCGTTGGTGACGACCACCTGGCTTGCGGCCACCTCGTAGCCGGAGTCGCGTTTGACTTTGTCGGCGATGGCCTGGCGCAGTTCGGGCAAGCCGGGCGTGGGGGTGTATTTGTAGTTCTTCGGGTCGCGGCAGGCTTCGGCGGCGGCTTCGACCACGTTTGCGGGGGTGGGGAAGTTCGGTTCGCCGGCGCCGAACCCGATGACGTCGAGGCCGGCGGCCTTCATGGCTTTGGCCTTGGAATCGACGGCGAGAGTGGCGCTCGGCGTCACGTGATTGATGCGTTCGGACAATATCTGCCAATCAGCCATGCTCATGCCTCTCATGCTATTGCCGCCCCGTGACGACACCAACATGTCGCCACAAACATGTTTTGGCTGTGGCGAACGGGATGATGTCACTGAATGGTCACACTGAATGACAAAAATGGCGGGCCTTCGGAAAACCCGAATGACCCGCCTCATGTATTGCGCTCTTGCCGCAATTCCCCATTTCGATTCGATTTCATTCAGCCTGTTCAGCTTATTCAGCTTATTCAGCAATCACAGGATTGTCTTGATAGAAATCTCGAATCGCTTCCTTGCTGATGACTGTTCTGCATGTTGCAGCTGGCGCCAACCCGCCGCGTGCATCAATCCACGGTTTTTCGCGGTGAGTACGCCGACTGAGTTCGTTGCCTGTGCAAGCGAACAATTTGGAGCACACCCTGTCTATGGTCTGCTGTTCCTCGACGGTCAGGTTGATCTGCCCAGAAGGCAGCGCGATCTCATTTGCTCGGATGATGAACTTGCCCTTGTGCAAGGCATACAGCTCGGAACAAACCGGACCGCCTCTCCATGCCTGAAAATCCTCGTCAAAAAGGGGACGAGCATGACGTGACAAAGACTCCGCTTGCGAGTAATAGGCCAATTTTTGCAGTTTCATCGTGGTCGTAGAGCCGTAATTCTTCAGAATATACACTGCGACATCAGCAATATTTGCCATTGCTATCCCCCTTTCTGCCGGCGCAAAGTATACTAATCTTCCATGACTACAGACGGTATGGCCCAGCATATCAGTCGCACTCTCGCCACAAAAGCAGGCCGTGTTCTGCGTGCCGGTCCGGCTGCGGAAGCCGATGCTTATCAACAGGCCTTGATCACCGCTCAACAGTGGCGCGCTCAGCATCTAGGTGCTACGGAGCAATGCTTCACACAAGTTTTGGCATGTTCACACAAGTTTGAGAATTCAGTGGCCACATACCGCCTCAAGCGCTTGGCGTCAATCGTTGCAAAAGTCCAACGTCCTGAAGCGAATTTCAAACTCGGGGAGTTGGACGATATCGGTGGATGCCGACTTATTCTCGAAACCGTTGAGCAAGTCCATCAAGCCGCAGATACACTGAAAGCTCGTCTCATATTGAAAGGCAGCGACGGCGAGAAAAACTACATTGACACCCCCAGGGAAAGCGGATATCGGTCATACCACTTGCTCACCAATAATGAAACGCCGGAAGGCTCATATCACATCGAAATCCAGATACGCACAAAACTGCAGCATTACTGGTCCACAGCAGTGGAAGCCGCCGGCGAAATTTATGGCGCGGAATACAAAAGTATGGAAACAAACCGGGTCAACGATGAGCAAGAGGCGGAAAGACTGTGCTTTTTCAAAATCGTCTCCAGTTTGTTCGCTTTGGAAGAACACACGTCGCCAGTTCCGGGATTCACGGACAATCAACATGATCTGCGGGCACAACTACGTTCACTCGATTGCGCCAAGCAGCTACTTGACGATTTACAGCAAGCAACCGATAGTGTTTTGCCCATCGAGACCAAACAGAACAGCGATAAGGAGCTTTTCCTGCTCAAGCTTTCAAGAAGCAATCAGGATCTCGACATCGAATCGTACGGACAGCGACAACTACTCGACGCAATGAGCCAATACAGTGTTTACGAGCACCGGATCGAAGCGAGCCTGATGGGGCAAGAGTCTGAGGAATGTCCGTATGACAATGTCGTGCTGGTGTATGCCCGCGATTCGAAGCAATTGGAAATTGCGTATCCGAATTATTCAACGAATGTCAAACAGTTTATCGGCATTGTTCGTGACTATCTTTCTTGATTTCCCCGTCGATATGCGGCGGGGCCGGCTAGAGCAGGACGAGGTTGTCTCGGTGGATGAGGGGGTGGGCGTATTCGGCGCCGAGGGAGGTTTTGAGCTGGGCGGTGGTCAGGCCGCACATGCGCGCGGCTTCCTCGGAATCGTAGGCCACCAGGCCGCGAGCCAGGTGCGTGCCGTTTTCAGCGTCCACCCACACCGGGTCGCCTGCGGAGAACGCGCCGCGCACAGCCGAAGCGCCGGCGGCCAGCAGCGAGGCGCGACCGCCACGCACGGCCTTCGCGGCACCGGCGTCCACCACAATCGAGCCGCGCGGTTCGGCGGCGAAACCGATCCAGAGCCGGCGGGTCGAGCCGCGGTGTTTGACGGGCGCGAACGTGGTGCCCACCGGGTCGCCCATCAGCGCCGGGCCGGCATTGCCTGCGCAAGTGAGCACCGTGGGGATGCCGGAAACCGCCGCCACGCGCGCCGCCTCCAGCTTGGTCACCATGCCGCCCGTGCCGACTTTCGAGCCGGAGCCGGAGACCTCGACCTCGCCCAGCGCCTCCAGCACGTTCGGCACATAGGCGATGCGCCTGGCCGCCGGGTTGGAGGGAGGCGCGGTATAGAGCGCGTCCACGTCGGTGAGCAGCACCAGCGCGTCGGCGCGCACCAAGTTGGCCACCAGCGCGGAGAGGCGATCGTTGTCACCAAAGCGAATCTCGTTGGAGGCCAGCGAATCGTTCTCGTTGACGATGGGCAACACGCCCAAGTCGAGCAGGCGTTCCAGCGTGCGCTGCACGTTGCGGTATTGCGCGGCGCGGATCGTGTCTTCGGCGGTGATGAGAATCTGGCCCACGCGCACGCCGAAGCGGGCGAACGCGGCCTCGTATTGAGCCATGAGCAGACCTTGGCCGACTGCGGCGGTGGCTTGCTGGGTGGCGACGTCGGTGGGGCGGGCGTCGAAGCCGAGCGGGCCGAAGCCGGCGGCGATGGCGCCGGAGGAGACGAGCACGATGCGCGCGCCCATCAACTGGGCGTTGGCGAGCGCGGTGGCCAGCGCGTTCAGGCGCTCGGGGTCGATGTGGCCGCTCGGCTGGGTGAGTGAGCTGGAGCCGACTTTGACGACGATGGTTTGCGCTTCGGCGATGCGCCGGCGGATCTCGTCATAACTTGGTGTGCCGCTTGGTGTGCTCATTGCTCATCGCCTCGCCCGAAGAGGCTGTGTTCGTCGTGCCGGTCGTCGTCCACGGACGGGTCGGCCCAGTGGCCGGCCTTGCGTTCGGCCATCATCGCCTCGCGTACGGCGGCTTTGGCGTCCATCATTTCGTGGTATTCGCGGCGGCGTTCGGCGTTGGTGCGTCGGCGCGCGCGGCCCTCGTCTTCTTCCAAGCGCAAGTCTTTGCCGCGTGCGCCCAGCGGCGTGCCGTCGAGCATTTCCGCGCCGGCGGCGATGGTGGGATCCCAGTCGAAGGCGACTGCGCGTTCGCCGCGCCCGATGCGAATCTCGTCGCCGGGGTGCGCGCCCTGACGGCCCAGCTCGTCCTCCACGCCCAGCTTGGCGAGCCGGTCGGCCAGATAGCCCACGGCTTCGTCGTTATCGAAGTTGGTTTGCTGCACCCAGCGTTCGGGCTTGCGCCCGGTGACCTCGAACCAAGTCTCGCCGTTGCCGAGTTCCTTGTGCTCGATGGTGAAATCGAGCGCGGTGCCGTTTTCGTCTGCCGTGCGGCGACGGCGGCCACCGCCACCGCCACCACTGCCACCTTCCAGCGGCTTGATAACCACGCGCGCCTCGTCTTCGGCGGCTTCGCGTTTGGCGACCTCTGCACGCATCCGCGTCACCATGTCGGCCAAAGCGAAGTTAAGCTCCTTCAAGCCCTCGTGCGAGGCAGTGGAGATGATGAAGGTCTTCATGCCGCGCGCCTCAAACTCGGGAGCGACAAACTCGGCGAGCTCCTTGGCCTCGGGCACGTCCGCCTTGTTGAGGATCACGATGCGCGGGCGCTCGGGAATCGGAATGGCACCCAGCGGCAAGTCGAGCGAATCGGCGTAAATGGCCAACTCCTTCTCCAGCGCCTCGTAATCGCTGAGCGGGTCGCGCCCCGGTTCGAGCGTGGCGCAATCGATGACATGCGCGATGATTTCAGTGCGCTCGATATGCCGCAGAAACTCAAGCCCCAAACCCTTGCCCTGCGAGGCGCCGGGGATGAGGCCGGGCACGTCGGCAATGGTGTAGCGCCGATCCCCCGCGACGACGACACCGAGATTCGGCACCAGCGTGGTGAACGGATAATCCGCGATCTTCGGCTTGGCCGAGCTCATCGCGGCGATCAGCGAAGATTTGCCAGCCGAGGGGAAGCCCACCAGCGCCACGTCGGCAATGGACTTGAGCTCCAGAATCACGTCGCGCTCCTCGCCGAGTTCGCCGAGCAGGGCGAAGCCGGGGGCGCGGCGGGTCTTGTTCGCCAGCGCGATATTGCCCAAACCGCCAGCCCCCCCGGCCGCCGCGACGAACCGGTCGCCCTCGTGGCGCAGGTCGACGAGCTGCTCGCCAGGGCGCTTCGGCTGGCCTTGCGCCCCGCGCGCGGTGAAGATGACGGTGCCGCAGGGCACGGGCAATATCAGGTCCTCGCCTTTGGAGCCGTCCTTGTTGTCGCCCAAACCCATCGTGCCATTGCCGGCGGTGCGGTGCGGCATGAAGCGATAATCGAGCAGACTGGTGGCGTTGCGACTGGCCACGAACACGACGGAACCGCCATCACCGCCGTTGCCCCCGTTCGGCCCGGCCAGGGGCTTGTATTTCTCGCGGCGAATGCCCGCCGAACCGTTGCCCCCGTCGCCGCCCTTGACATGGACGGTCACTCGATCCACAAAATCACTCATAAAGCCACCTTATCGCCCCGCCGCTACCGCGCTAAACGCGCTAAACGCCCCCGAGCAACCAGTCAACTCGGTTCACACTGGATGCTGGCACAGAAGCCAAGGGCAACAATCCCGGTACTCCAGATGCCGGAAGCCATTGGCGACATCCGAGCCAAGATTGCCTTCGATCCAATCCAAATCGATGATTCGGGCGATGCAATACACGGTGATACGCGCCGCACCATGGCCGCGCAGCATTGCCACGGCCGATTGAACCGTCGCGCCGCTGGTCCACGAATCCTCGATTAGCAAAACGTGCGCGAGATTCAACTGCTGCGATTCGGACGATAGCGAGAACACCTGTGGATTGATTCGGTTATGTGCTTTATCAGTGTTTGCAGTCAAGCGAAGCTGTGGGATTCCCAGCCGAGCCATGAACGGCCTGACCAAATTGGTCAGGACATGAGGCTTCCCGTAATTGCGGCTGGATTGGGTGGAGGGAATAGTGGCCCACGCGGTTGGCATACTGCCGGCGAAACGCTTTATGCATGAGTAATGTACGACCAGCGCGTCGGCGGCGATGTACTTGACATCCGTCTGATAGTCGCTCGCAGCAGGATCGGCGGCACTCTTATAACCCTGCATGACACGGTACATCTGCTCACCCTTATAGGCGTAATGGCCAAACCGGACGCCATCGGCAAGAGCGAAGCCACCAGACGGCAGTGAGGAGGCTTGCCTTGCCTCGTCATCGCATGCCGCGCACAGTTCATACTCCGCCTTCTTGGGACCTGCGCACACAGAGCAGACATGCCCGAACTTGCTGTGGTAAATGACGCCACGCGCGTAACTGCCCATGCGTTCGGCCTTCGCGAGTTCCAGCCGGCGATTGTTGCTCACATGCTGCGGAGCACTCATACCGTGGCCGGATCCTCGGCAAGCACGGCCTCAATGAGCCCATCCACGTTGTCATTGACGAAGAAAATCCCATCCAGCGCGCTACTGGCATCCGCCACGTTATCGACGATATGCACGCCGGGCCTGCCTGCCAGATCCCGCGCCCACCGGGCCTTGCTCAAAACCATGCGATTGATGATGATAGGACGGCCGTGGCGCTGGGCTTGACGAGCTTGGGCTCGCGTGCCGGAGTGTTCGCCGGCATCCGCGATGATCGTGGCGACGCCGTAGCCGGACATCAAAGCGTTGCGCATCGGGAACGACTGCTTGGTTGGCTGGGAGCCGGGCCAGAACTGCGAGAGCACCAGTCCGCGTTCCTCGATCTCATGCTGCAGGTCACGGTTCTCGGCCGGGTATTGCCGGTCGATACCGGTGCCGATGAACGCCACGGTGCGGCCCCCATCATTCAGCGCGGTCTGGTGGGCGAAGGTGTCGATGCCCTTGGCCAGACCAGCGATGACGGTCAGCCCACGCTCGACCAGCATGTGGGCGCAACCCACGGCGAAACTTGCGCCTTCGGGCGTGCAGTGGCGCGAGCCGACGACGCTGACACCCAAATCGTCAGGCCTCAACTCACCGCTGGCAAACAGGAACGGCGGCACGTCAATGGTGGCGCGCAGGCGTTCGGGGAACCTCGGGTCGAACACCGACACGAAATCAAGGCCTTGGCTTTGCCACGCCTCAAGATCCTTCCCGGCCTCAGCCCAAGCGTCTTTCAACGCTTTAATCTGCCCGGAACTTAACCCGACATCATCCAGCAACGTGCCCTGCATGTCGTCACCATCGACGTCATCGCGCAACAACGGGCAGGATGCGGGGTCGATCTTATGCAGAAGCATGCGCTCGGCACTGCCTTCGAGCACACAATCATTGGCGATGGAAGTCCAAGTGTCCGGTTTCTCACAGGTCCTGAGCAGAGCAACCAGCGCGGAGTTCTCGCGCATAAGTTCAACATGATCCATAGCGCACCTCCATCATTCCGATTTGCCATTACTCGACGCCCCACACCACTACCCAGTGTAAGCAGAGCGCGCGGAAACCGACATATTATTCATTTTTTCGCACCATTTGTGGACATATAGGCAGTCACTCGATCCACAAAATCACTCATAGAGCCACCTTATCGCCCCGCCGCTACCGCTCATAGATGTCCGCAGCCGAGACGAACTCGACCCGCCCCGCATATTTGCGTCTCGTCGCCTCGCGCACCGGCCGCTTGCTGAAAAACATCAGATGCGTCGTGCGATACCCCGCAATAAGGCCAACCCTTGCAAGCAGCGCCTCCACCGCTTCGGTCTCATCGAATGTGTTGCGCCACTTGCATTCCCCAAGCAGCAAGGCTTTGGAGGACTGGTCAGCCGCAACGATGTCGATGTCCGTCTGCTCTTTTTTGAGCGGATTGGTGCCCCACCACTGCCCAAAATGAGTGGCCAGCAGCGGCAGTTTGTCGGTGCCGTTAACCCGTTTGACCCATTGCATGCACACGGTCTCGAACTGCTTGCCCACATACGTGGAGAACGCCTCGCCGAACGCCAGTTGCCGCGCCGCCACTTCGCCTTTGCCGCTTTCGATGGGCCCGGCATTCGGCCCCACGAAACGATACCAGTAGGAAAAGAACGGGTCGGCAATCACCCACATGCCCTTGCGCGACTTCGACGGATTGTCGCCAAAAGGCACGCGGCGTTCCGCCAATCCCAAGCCTTCCAAGGTTTTGAGATATGCGCTGATGGCGTTTTGGTCGACCCCCGCATGTTCGGCAATCGCCTTGGGAGTGCCGTTGCCGTTGGACATGGCTTGCAGCACCGAATAATAGATGCCCGGGTCGCGCAATTCCTCACGCAGCAGCATCATGGGTTCTTCGTGCAGCAGACCATACGGGTCGAAGCACAGGTTAATCACGTTGCGCTCGTACGAGCCTTTTCGCCTCTCCAGTTGAGTGAGGTAATAGGGGGTGCCCCCGAATGTGGCGTAATGGTTCACCAGCTCCTCGGGTCGGCAATTCGGCAAGAACTCGGCTGCGTCCAGGTAGTCGAATGGCTTCAGTTTGATTTGCGCGCTTCTGCGGCCATAGAGCGGGCTTTTACTGCCGAGCACCTCGCTCTCCATGAAACTTTCGTTGCTGCCCGAAAGAATGATAAGGATATTGGTGTTTTTGAAGCCGTGGTCGATGGCGATTTGCAGGGCGGACGGAAGCGACTTGTTGGCTTGGGTTGCGTAGGGGAACTCATCGAACACGAACACGAATGGCTTGCTGCGTTCCCGCGCGCGGTCGGCCACGTATTTCAGGGCGCTTTGCCAATCCGCAAATGCCGGTGTGCTGTTCGGCAAATCGAAGAACCGCGCGACTTCCTGGGTGAAATCAGCGAGATTGAGTTTGTCGCTTTGCTGCAATGCCGTGAAATACAGCGTGTCTTTGGATTTGGTGAACTCATCCATCAGCGCGGTTTTGCCCACGCGGCGACGGCCGTATAGCACGACCATGGCGAATTGGTTGCGCGAATACATGCGCTCAAGGGTTTCCAGCTCATGCTCGCGGCCGATGAACATGTTCGCTCCTGTCTCGGTTGGCTGTAGTTTTGTTAAGGTAAATATACTTAAGGTAAGTATACATAAGTTAAGTATACTTACCTTATTTGCTTGCTTGTTTGCCTGTTTGTTCGCGGGGTGCGTGGATTGGTTCGCGGTGCGGTATGAAGCGATAATCGCCCTGCCGCTACCGCACTACCGCACTAAACGCGCCCGAGCAACCAGTCGATAAGGTTCACCCCGTTCACCCCGTTGCGGGAATACGGAAACTCATCCAACGACAGCACCGTTTTGGGATAGTTGTCTTGTATCGCCTCCAAAGCGCCAAATTCCCTCTCACGCGTACTCTCGTCCGCCGCCAGATAAGAAACCTGATAATACTCAGTCTTCTCCTCCTTGCGCGCGATGAAATCAACCTCCGCGTTCCCGACTTTCCCAACGGTCAGCGCATATCCGCGCCTCATCAGCTCCATGCACACAATGCCCTCAAGCACCTGATCGATACCAGCCACGTTGTCTATTCCCAGCGCCTGACGCAACCCCTGATCGACAACGTATATTTTCTCATTGAACGCAAGGATTTTCTTGCCAGCCGCGTCTTCTCTCCCAACGCGATAGAGCACATAAGCCTTCTGCGCGGCATTGAGATAGTTGGCGATCGTTTCCTGCGCCACTTTGCGGCGCTCGCTTTTGAAGAAGTCGGAAATCCCCTTCGCGTTGAGCAGATGGCCCTCTTGCTCCAGCGCATAACGGGTGATGCGTTCCAACAAATCCACATCGCGGATGCTGTTGCGTTTGATGACGTCCTTGAGCAAGATTGTGGAAAACAGATCCTCCAGATAGTGCAACGAGGCCTGCTGATCGAAGCTCAGTTCATGCTGGAAGGGGAAACCCCCTTGCGTGACATAAGCCCGGAACGCGGCGCGATCGTCGCCGCCTTGCGCCTGCCGCCAAGCGGGCGCGAACTCCGCAAACGACAGCGGAAACACGTTGATCGTGACGTAACGGCCGGTAATATAGGTGGCCAAGTCGCTGGAAAGCACATGCGCGTTCGAGCCGGTGATGTAGATGTCGGCATGGTAATCGACCAGAAATGAGCGCAGAGCCTTTTCCCAACCATCGACTTCCTGAATCTCATCGAGGAACAATCTCAGCGGGCGGGTTTTGGTGGTCTTATCGGGCGCGTGCCGGGCCACATACTCGATGAGGTCGCTGCTCGTTGCGATATGCGCGTATTCCTTGGATTCGAACTTAAGATGAAGCATGGTATCGGCGGGAACGCCGTCCGAAAGCATCCGCTCGTGAAGCTGATCGAGGATGGTCGATTTGCCGGAACGCCTGACACCAACCAGAACCTTGATGATGTTTTTGCCGATGAAGGGCGCGATTTGGTCGAGATATTCAGAGCGTTGGATCATTGGAACCTCTTGGGTCTCCTGGATCTTCTGAGCCTTCTGAACTTTCTGAGCCTTCTGAACCATGGCTTCCCACCTTGCTTACATATCTGACTACCCATCAATACAAAAATCAGTTATAACTGAAACTATAGCGCATCTACAGCATAGTTTCAGTCACAACTGAATCTTTAGTCCATTGGCGAAATAGTTTCAGCTATAACTGAATCTTTAGCGGAACGGCTCAAAGCTGCGATGCTAGGGAGCGCAGCTCCGAAGATGGAACGATCCCCTCAACGACATCCCCACGTATACGACTAGTTACAACAAACGGAAAAGGCCACCGACCTTAAGCCGACGACCTTTATCCGTTACTCATTAGAGGACGTCAAGCCCGCCCTATCGAATCAGGACCCAACGGAGCAAAAGCTTCAAACTGCCGCCTAAAAAAAACTCCGAAGTTGAACCGATCCCTTCAACGACACACCCAAGTATACGACCAGTCACAACAGACGAAAAAGGCCGCCGATCTCAACGACCGACGGCCTTAATCCGATTTATAGAGGGCGTCACACAATCGCCCTATCGAATCAGGATCCAACGGAGCAAAAGCTTCAAGCTGCCGCCTAAAAAAACTCCGAAGTCGAAACGATCCCTTCAACGACACACCCAACTATACAACCACTTGCCCCAAACGGCAAGCAGCCGGTAGCATGCACCTTACCGCACATGCGCGGCCGATTCCCCTCGAAACGGAAATCCAAAACGCATGGGCGATCGACCGGGCCAACCGGTCCGGTCGCCGATTTATAGAAAGTGAGCTTATTATGGCTTCACCGCACAAACCCGGCAAACCCGGGAATAACCCAGCCACAACGATCATCATAATCGTTGTGCTCGCCTCCTACGCCGACAAGACGTGGGTGACAGCAATCCTCGGCGTGACTGTTTTGTACGGCCTCATCGTGGATTGGCTGGCCCGTAAGTAGTCGGGAAGTTCCTGCGCGGGGCGACTCGTGCAGGAACACTACCCCTCAGCATAAACAAAAACCGCACCGGCGCGGGGCATTGGTGCGGTTTGAAGAGTTTGCGTTGGCTGGCGTCAGATGACGCTGAGCCGGTCAGATGACGTCGACAACCTTGCGGTCGCGGCGGACGCCGAACTTCACGGAACCGTCGGTCAGCGCGAACAGGGTGTGATCCTTGCCCATGCCGACGTTCTGGCCGGGGTGGAAGTTGGTGCCACGCTGGCGGACGATGATGTTGCCGGCGATAACGGCCTCGCCACCGAACTTCTTGACGCCGAGGTACTGAGGCGATGAATCGCGACCGTTGCGCGAGCTGGACGCGCCCTTCTTATGTGCCATGATGTGTTCCTTTCGACTGCTTTACGACTGTTGAAACCCAAAACCTCAGGCGATCGCCGTGATCTTGACGGCGCTCAGCGGCTGACGATGGCCCTTGCGGCGGGCAACGCCGGTCTTGTTCTTGTATTTCTGGATGTTGATCTTCGGGCCCTTGGCTTCGTCGTCAACAACCTCGGCCTTGACGGAGAGCTTGGCCAGATCGGAAGCAGCCATGGTCACCTTGGAACCGTCGACCACGAGCGCGACCGGGAACTCCACGGTGCTGCCCTTCTTGGCGTCAAGACGGTTGACGAGAATGACGTCGCCGACCTCGACCTTTTCCTGATGGCCACCGGCCTTCACAATCGCGTACATAATCGTTCCTTTTATTTCCTGTTATTTCAGCGAAGCTTTCCTGTCTGCGCCGCGCGGGTGCCAATAACGGCACAAGCGCCTGTGACAGACACCAGCAATCTAACTTACACGGGCGGGCGGACTAGCGCAACTGCGTGTCAAGCGGGACGCGACACGCAGTTGACGCCAATTATTCTTCCGAATCGGCGGATGCGTCCTTATCCTCCGTATTCTCCGTGTTATTGGCGTTCTTTGCGCCTTTCGCGTTCTTTGTGCCCTTTGCGTTCTCTACGTTCTCTGCGTTATTGGTGTTCTCTGCACCTTCCGCAGTCTCTGCATTCTCCGCGTTATCGGCACCCTCGGCACTCTCGATACCTTCGGTGCCTTCCGCACTCTCCTTATCCGCCGCGCTTTCCTTATCCCCCGCGCTCTCCGCATTATTCGCGGCAACAGCGGCAGCGGCAATCTGCGCGAGCTTGGCCTTGACATCCGGCGAGGACCCCTGCGGCTCCGGCGCGGGCAAAGTGCCGTGCCCATGCTTGTTCGTCTTGACGAACGGATCGCCGCCACGCATGGCGTACGGGTCGTCATAATCGGCGGAAACCGTGGGCTCGTCGTGCAAAATGAAGCCGCGCCCCTTGCAAGTGGGGCACTCCTCGGAGAACGCCTCGACCAAACCCTGCCCGATGCGCTTGCGCGTCATCTGCACCAAACCGAGCGACGTAACCTCGGCCACCTGGTGCTTCGTGCGGTCGCGAGCCAGGCACTCCACCAAGCGCCGCAACACCAGGTCGCGGTTCGCGGGCATCACCATATCGACGTAATCGATCATCACCATGCCGCCGATGTCGCGCAGACGCAGCTGGCGCGCGATCTCCTCGGACGCCTCAAGATTGCACCGCGTCACCGTCTCCTCAAGCGAGCGCCCCTTGCCGATGAAACGCCCGGTGTTCACGTCGATGGTGGTCATGGCCTCGGTGCGGTCGATCACAATGGAACCGCCGGAAGGCAAGTAAACCTGCCGCTCCATGCCCTTGCGCAGCTGGGAGTCGATCTGCCATTTGTCGAACACATCCTTGCCTTCGCGCTCGGACGGATCCCACTTCTCGAGCTTCTCCTTCAGGTCGGGCGCCATCGTGTCGAGATATTCCTCGATGCGCTCGTACACCTTGTCTCCCTCGACGATGAGCTTGCTGAAATCGTCGTTGAAGATGTCGCGCACCACGCGAATCGCCACGTCCGGCTCGCCCTGCAGCAGCTTGGGCCGCTTGCCGTGCCAGAACTCCTCGCGCTTGGCGTTGATGCGCTCCCACTGGCGCACCAGATTCTCAAGATCCTTGACGAGGGCTTCTTCGGAGGCACCCTCGGCTGCGGTGCGGATGATCACGCCCATGTCCTTCGGCGCGACTTTCGCCACGATGGACTTGAGGCGGCTGCGTTCGCGCTCGGACAGCTTGCGGCTCACGCCCGTCATGCCGCCGGAGGGCACGAGCACGAGGAAACGCCCGGCGAGCGTGACCTGCGAGGTCAGGCGGGCGCCCTTGTGACCGATCGGGTCTTTGGTGACCTGCACGAGCACCGGGTCGCCGCTCTTGAACGCGAGCTCGATGCGGCGCGGCTGGCCTTCGAGGCGCGCGGTGTCCCAGTTGACTTCGCCGGCGTAAAGCACGCCGTTGCGCGACTGGCCGATGTCCACGAACGCGGCCTCCATGCTGGGCAGCACGTTCTGCACGCGGCCAAGGTAGACATTGCCGACGGTCTGCACTTCCTGGATGTCGGAAACGTAATGCTCGACCAGCACGTTGTCTTCCACCACGGAAATCTGGGTGTGCTTGTCTTTCTCGCGCACCACCATCAGGCGCTCGACGTTCTCGCGGCGGGCGAGGAAGTCCTGTTCCATGATCTGCGACTGGCGGCTGCGTTCGCGGCGGTTGTCACGGCGGCGCTGCTTCTTCGCCTCGAGGCGAGTGGAGCCCTCGATGTCGGTGATTTCGTCGATATATTGCTGCTTGCGCGAACGGCGGATGAGCGGCTGGTCATCATCGTCACCGACCGACTTGCCGCGGCGGCGACGGCGGCGGCGCGTGACTGTCCCCTCGTCGTCCTCGTCGTCGTTGCGCTCGTCGCGACTGCTGCGGCGCTCGTTGCCGTTTTCGTCGGAGCGGGTGCGGCTGCGACGCCGGCGGCGCGAGCGGGTGCGCAACTCGTCCTCGTCGTCGCTTGCCTGCGCATCGTCTTCTTCGTCTATCGGGCGATAGTCGATATCGTCGAGCTCAAGGTCTTCCTCGATCTGCTCGACTTCGGCGGCGGCGCGGCGCTCCTGCGCGTTGAGGCGGCGGTTGCGGCTGCGGCGGGCGGACGGCTCTTCTTCGCGCTCGTCGTCGCTGTTGCGATTGTTATTGCGATCGTTATTACGCTCGTTATTGCGATTATCGTCACGATTGTTATTGCGACTGTTGCCACGATCACTATCACGATCATCATTACCGGCACGCTCGTCACTGCCGGCACGCTCGCCATAGTTGTCGTCACGACTGTCGCGATCGTCACGATTATCCTCACGCTCGCTGCGCTCGTCGCGGTAATCGTCACGGCGATTGCGACGGTTGCGGCGGCGGCTGCCGCGCTCCTCACGCTCGTCATCGTCGTCCTGACTATCAGCACTCAGGCTCGCGGGAATAACCGGCTCCTGGAACAGCGGCGACGCCATCGGGCGCGCGGCACCAGCGAACTGCGGAGGTTGCGGCGGCTGCGGGGGCTGGGGCGGGGCGAGAATCCCGGCGGCGCTGCGCTCGTCGTCGCCATCCGCCGCCCGCCGACGCGAACGGGCGCTCGGTGCCTCAGCGGCCGCAGAACGACGGCGGCTTTTGGGCGCGGGCGGCTCATTGTAGCCTGCGTCGTAATGCGTATTGCCCGAGAAATCAGGCGCCTCGAACAGCGGCGAGGCGTGATCCTCCACCTTCAGCTCCAGAGAAACGCCTGCCTCACCCGCGCCGCGCACCACGCGACGGCCACCGCGCCGCCGACGTGCGGAAGCCGAAGTTGACTCGCTCTTGTCGCTATTGCTATTGCTGTTTTGGTTATGCTGGGCATCGGCGTCGCCGATTTCGCCCTTCTTCACAGTGGGCACAATGCTCCTTGCGGACGCGCTGCATCGCGTCGGCTCCGGGCCTCGCTCGGCTGTCACACCACACTCTCACCGTGGCCGCGCATCTTGTGCGCCCGAGGAAGCAATTCCATACAAAGTCTGTGTTGCTCAAAGGGCGGACACCGTCGCTTGCGTCGAATCAGAACGACCGCAAGGGGATCAACGCCATCTGGCACGTTGGCGGTTTGCAGAACCGCCGTTATTCAGTATGCCACAAGATATCGAATATGCGCGGCTTAACTCAGTTAACTTAGCTTAACTCAGTTAGTATTAACTCAATTAACCCAGCCACTAACCCAACCACTAACCCAACCAGTCTTCAAGAATATCAGCCATAAGCGTAAGGTCGGATTCAGGCAACTGCTCGTCGTGCTTGTGGGCGAGCAGCGGGCTGCCGGCACCAAGGTTGACGGCCGGGATGCCCAGCGCGGCGAAACGCGCCACATCCGTCCAGCCGAGTTTGGCGAGCGGTTCGCGGCCGGTGCGCTGGCGCACGAGATCAGCCAGCGAAGCCGCCAGCGGCGCGTCAAGCCCGGGGCGGGCGGCAGGGGACTCGTCCTTCATCTCGATGCCGAACCCCTCGAACACGCCGCCGGTGGCAACATGCTCGCCATTGCCCAGCTCGGCCCCCGCGCCGGCCCCCATCATCAGCGCCTTCGCCTCGGCCAGCGACTTGTCGGGCGCGAAACGGTAGTTCACATGCACGCGGCATTCGTCGGGGATAACATTGGTGCCCTTGCCGCCGGAAATCAGCGTGGCGTTCAGGCCCTCGCGGTATTCGAGGCCGTCCACCGCGACGGTTTGGGGCTCGTAGGCGTTGAGGCGGTTGAGAATGTCGGCGGCCTGATGGATGGCGTTGCTGCCCATCCACGCGCGCGCCGAGTGCGCGGCCACACCGTGCGTGACGACCTCGAAGCGCATGGTGCCGTTGCAGCCGCCCTCGATGCCGCAATCGGTCGGCTCGCCGATGATGGCGAAATCGCCTCGGAGCCAGCTGGGGTGCGCGGCCGCTACTTTTTTCAGGCCGTTCTTTTCGCCGGAGACTTCCTCGTGATCGTAGAAGACGAAGGTCAGGTCGGTTGTGGGGTTGGTGAGCGTGGCGGCCAGATAGAGCAGCACCGCGTCGGAGCCCTTCATGTCGGTGGCGCCGCGGCCCCACATCACGCGCTCGCCTGGGTGCGCGGCGGCGATGTCCTCGCGGATGCGCGGGTCGCCGGGTTCGAGCCATTGGGGTGGGAAATTGTCGATGACGGGCACGGTGTCGAGATGGCCGGCCAGAATGACGCGCTGCGGCTTGCCGAGGTTCGTGGAGGCGAGCACCGTGTCACCGTGGCGGCGCACGGCCAGGTGCGATTGCGTTTTGAGGAAATCCTCGACTTGGTTGGCGAGCGCGGTTTCGTCGTCGCTAACGGAATACACGGCCATAATCTGTTCAAGCAACCCGTTCAACTGCTCGCCGCGGGCCCCATCCATACAAAGCGCAAGTGTCATACACCAATCCTAACCCGCCCGACCGAACCCACCGGCACCCATGACCAATCAGACACCAAAACGTCCGATTAGTAATGGAGTAACACCATTCGTTACCAATCAGACACCCGCACGTCCGATTCGTAACGGGGTAGCACCATTCATGACCAATCAGACATCACAGCGTCCGATTCGTAATGGAGTAAGGACTGACAATGTTCGTTACCAATCAGACACCGGAGTGTCCGATTCGTAACGGGGAGCGACCGAAACGGCCGGCCATTTGGTGAGACGGGGAGGCGGCGGGAGCGGGATTGTGACAGACTGGGTGCCGGGAAGGAGAGGAATATGGGCTTGCTCCACGCCATGCAAGGCTTTTGCGTGATCGGCATCGTGATCCTCGTGGGTTATATCGCGGCGCGCTTGCGTATCGGCGGATCGACCGCGCAAATGGTGCTCAACCGCTTCTCCTTCTTCGTTTCCAGCCCCTGCCTGATGTTCGCGATCCTCTCGAAAGAGCAGATTCTCACCATCTTCCACCCCTCGATTCTCGTGGCGTTCTTTTCCGCGCTGCTGGTGGGCGTGGCGTTTCTGGTGCTCAATCGCCTGTTCTTCCATCTCGGCCCGGCCGACGCCACCATCGGCACGCTCAACTCGCTGTATTTGAACTCCAACAACATCGGCCTGCCCATCGCCACCTATATTCTCGGCAACGGCGCGCTGGTGGCGCCGATTCTGGTGATGCAGCAAGCGCTGTTCACGCCGATTGGGCTGACGGCGCTGGACGTGACCACCAAGGGGCATGTGTCGCTCAAGGAAATCGTCAGGCAGCCATTGCATCAGCCGCTGCTCATCGGCTCGCTGGGCGGCATCGCCGTTTCCGCGCTTTCCGCGCAACTGGGGTGGTTTCCCATTCCCAATTACATCTTCGACCCGATCAATATGATTGGCGAGTCGGCCGTGCCGATGATCCTGATGGCGTTCGGCATGTCGCTCAACGGCAGCACACCGCTGAAGGAGAAGGGCGACCGGCCGGCGATTTTCACGGTGGCCGCGCTGAAGAACATCGTGATGCCGATTATCGCGTTTCTGCTGGCGTATTTCGTGATGGGCTTTCGTGGCTCTGAACTGTATGCTTGCGTGGTGCTGGCGGCGCTGCCGACCGGCCAGAATGTCTACAATTACGCGGCTCGCTACAACGTGGGCCTCACGTTCGCGCGCGACGGCATCCTAATCTCCACAATGACCAGCCCAATATTCATCGCCCTAATCGCAGTACTGCTGGGATAATTACTGTATAGCATCACGAGCGGCAAGACGCTACGAGAACTTGGTATAGGCCACGTTCTCAGTACCTTACCGGTGGCTCAGCGGGAAAGCAGGTCAGATAAGCAAGGCACGTGTCTTGGGGAGCGGATGTCGCCGTGTTCGACACCCTCCGGGCCGGTAGGCCAAGTCTTACGTCTCACACAGCGACATCCGCTCCGAAAGCCGTTTCGCTTGTTTAGTTTGCGGAGTTTGTTTTCGAGCGAGATTACCTCGGTTATTGTCATTTCGACCGGGACGAACAGTCCAGTGGACTGTTCGTAACAGCGAGCAGCGATAGCGTCGCGAGCGCGCGACCCCAAACACGGGAATCTATAGGCCCCCGCAGGCGGGGGCTGTCGCGCGAATGCGCGACTGGGGGTGGTCACGCCAGTCACGTGATCACGCCCGCACCACCCCCAGTCCGCCCGCTGCCCGCAGCCCCCGCCAGCCGGGGGCGAGGGCCGCAAAAGCCAGGTTGGGCGTGGAGAAAGAGGCGGGGGGGGGGGGGGGGAG
>NZ_JAAIIJ010000001.1 GCF_012932445.1 Bifidobacterium panos | reverse complement strand
CGACTGGGGGTGGTGCGGGCGTGGTCACGTGACTGGCGTGACCACCCCCAGTCGCGCGTTCGCGCGACAGCCCCCGCCTGCGGGGGCCTATAGATTCCCGTGTTTGGGTTCGCGCGCTCTTCGCAGCAGCGAGCGGCGACAGCATCGCGAGCCTCGCACAAGACAGCGGGGCCTCAAATTTCAGTTTTTTGCGCATTCAGGAAGGACGGCCGACAATGAGTGAGTCGCGAAACTTCACGTCGGGTCAGCGGGCGTATTTGTCGTCGTTGGCGGCGGTGGACATGGTGGACGCGTCCTCGCGCATCCATTACGCGGACTGGTTCCGTATCGAGTGCATGCGCCGCTATAGGGAGGGTGAGAAGCCGGTGGACCTGTTCCGCCAGGCCGGCCTTGATCCCAAGCTCGTGGGCCACAAGCGCATCGAGCGCGCCTTCGCCCGCTGGAAGCGTTCTCCCGAACCAACCCATCCCAAGCCGCCCGCACCCAAATCCCGCGACACTGTCGACCCGTACGATCCGCGCGACCCGCGCGACCGCCTCATCGCCGCCCAAGCCCTACGCATTCAGCAGCTAGAAGAGGAAATCCGCTTCCTCAAACGAGCATAGACGCGCTACTCTCAAACGAACACAGACGACTTTCGGAGCGGATGTCGCTGTGTGGGACGCGCAGCCCAGTGGGCTGCGCGTGTCGATTATCAGCGACAACGCCATATAGCGAAACCAGGTAATCTCGTGGCTTCCGCGCCATTCCGTCGGCGTGACAACGTCGTGCTTGGCATGCTCTGAGTTGCGGTGGCCATCTATCCCGTTCTCAGTACGCATACCGCCAACCAACAGGAAAACCACGTCGAACACAGCGACATCCGTCCCTTAAACAGACAAACAAACCGCGTTATCCCCAAACGAACACAGACGGCTTTTGGAGCGGATGTCGCTGTGTGAGACGTAAGACTTGGCCTACCGGCCCGGAGGGTGTCGAACACGGCGACATCCGCTCCCAAGACACGTACAATGCTCATCTGACGTGCTTTCCCGTTGATTTGCCGGTATACGTCCTGAAAACGGGTTGGTTTGGCCACTGTGACTCGGGAGCGGGCCAGGAACGATGGCGTTGCCCTTTGATATCGGTACGCACAACCCAGTTCAACTGCGCTGTGCGTCACGCGGCTGTGACACAATCGAAGACATGCCGAACAATGCACACAGCTCCTCGCATCGCAAGCTCATCGTCGTCATTATCGTTGCCGCCGTGGTGCTTGTGCTGGCGTTGTTGTCGGCATTCGTGTGGCCGGGCTGGGCTTTGGTCAAGCCGCAATCCCAGCAATCGCAACAGCAGCAGACCTCCCAGCCGACCGAGCCGAGCATCGAGGCCACCGCGTTGCCGAGCGACGCCACGCAGCTGCTCAAGGCCATGCCCGACAGTGTGCTCAACTTCGTGCGCACCAAGGCCGATGCTAGCAATACTTGGAAGGAAGCCTCCCCGCTGGAGGAATACACACTCACTTATAGTACCGGCGAGACGGGAGAGGACGTCACGCTGGTGGTGGCGCAGTGGAGCGACGCCGATGACGCAACCAGCCAATACAAGGCATTGTCGAAAGCTATGAGCGGCAAGGAACTTTCCTCGGGTGCGGTGAAGGTCAAAGGCGAGGAAACCGGCCAATACCTCATCAAATCCGACGACAAGGATGACGATAACGCCACCGCCGTGTGGCGCAATGACACCGTGGTGTTCCAGGCGAGCGGTTCCCAAACGTGTGTGCAGCGCTTCGTCGAGAAGTTCCCGCTGTGACTTTCGCGGCGCTGCTCAAGTGGCGCTCGCGCCTGGCCTAGTCCGTAAGAACGTGTATAGTTGGGCAAGTTGCAACGTTACGATTAATCGAAATGGAGGCTTCCGATGGGTTCCGTCATCAAGAAGCGCCGCAAGCGGATGAGCAAGAAGAAGCACCGCAAACTGCTGCGTAAGACCCGCCACCAGCGCAAGTAGTCTTTCGCTTTCAAGGCATTTGAAAACCCCGTCAGGCGTTTTGCCGACGGGGTTTTGTTTTTGCGGACTGCCGTGTTTCCTATATCGTCACTTGTCTATCATCACTTGTTCGAGTTGGTCATCACGCGCGGGCCGTCCGGGTTACCCACGATCACGGTGTCCACCATGTTGAGGAACAGACCGTGCTCCACCACGCCCACGGTGGTGATGAGATCGTCGGCCAGCGCCTGCGGATGCTCGATGAGGTCAAGGTGCAGGTCGACCACGAAGTTGCTTTCGTCGGTGCGCACCTCCTTGCCACTGGCGTCGAGGCGCAAGGTGGGCTTGTAGCCGCGCGATTCGAATTTCTTGATGACGTGACCCGCGCCGAAGGGAATCACCTCGACGGGCAGCGGGAACGCGCCGATGGTGTTGACCACCTTGGATTCGTCGACGATCCACACGATCTTGTTGGAGTTGGTGGCCACGATTTTCTCCCACAGCAGGGCCGCGCCGCCGCCCTTGATGCCGTTGAAGTTGGAGTCCACTTCGTCGGCGCCGTCGATGGTGATGTCGATGTGATCGACGTCGTCGACGTCCACGATTTTGATGCCGTAGCTCTCGGCCTGCTCCTGGGTGCGGCGGGACGTGGTGACGCCGGTGAACTCAAGGCCTTCCTCCTTGACGCGGCGGCCGAGTTCGTCCACGAGGAACTTCACGGTGGAGCCGGTGCCGAGCCCTGCGATCATGCCATTTTCGATGAGCCTGGCGGCTTCGATGCCCGCCGCCTTTTTCAGGGCGTCTTGCTGCGCCTTATCCATAGCCTCTCCTTAGTTTGTGCGGACAATATACCAATCATCCTACCGTGAACGGGGGTTGTTGTGGAGCCGTGTCCGCTTTGCGACGCGAAGAGGCTGGCGGGGTGCGCAAAAAGTCGTTATCGGCGTGTGAAGGGCGCGTTGATGATGTGCAGGTTGCCGTCGCCGTCCACAAGGCCCTCCACTTCGATGGCGCCGCGAATGGGCATCGGTTTGCCTGTGAAATACGGGCTGGTTTTGGGTGCGGGGGAGAAGGTGAGTTCGCCCGACACCGTCAGCCCGGTGGGCGCGGCTGTGGCGGCGGGTGCGGTCGTTTGTTTCACGCCTCGTTTCACACCCTGTTTCACAGCGTGTTCCACGGATTGTTTCACAGAAACAGCATCGGTGTCCGTTGTTGTGTTGCGAATAACTGCTTCGTTGGCCGCGCCTCCCGCGTCTCCCGTGCCTCCCCTGCCGCTCAGTGCCAACTGCACATCCGGCGGCACGTCCGTACCTTCCGCATACTCGGAAGACAGCAGCGAACGCCATCCCTCGATGGGCAGATAGCCGTCACGCGCGCCCGAGCGGCAGTCGGAAGCATAGGTGCGCGCCAGTTCGTCGACCAGTTCGTTGCCTTCGTTGCCGGCATGCCCCTTCACCCAGTGAAACTCCACCGATCCGGCGCGTTTGGAAATCTCCGCGTCGATGGCCTTGATGAGTTCGGCGTTTTTCACCGGCTTTTTCTGCGAGTTCTTCCAGCCGTTCTTCTTCCAGCCCTTGATCCACTTGGTCGAGCAGTTGATGGCATATTGCGAATCCGTTTCGATGACGAGCGGCTCACTGCCGGGGTGCGCGCGCAACGCCTGCAGCACCGCGCACAGTTCGCCGATTTGGTTGGTGCCGTTGGTGGCGCCGCCCGCGTCGTAGCCGTGCTCGTCGTGGTCATGCCCGGGCGCGCCGCCCGCGTTCTTCGCGTGATCCGCCCAAGCCCAGCCCATTGGGCCATTTGGATTGCCCAGTGCGGAGCCATCCGTTGAAACAGTAATCGTCACCGGGTTCCCACTCCTTCTATGCAATCCAAATGTCCCCTTCGCGGGCGCAGAGTAGCGCGCCCGCTCACTTCGCCTACGTGCAGCCCACTGGGCTGCCCGTTTAACGGCTCAGCATTTGGATTGCCCAGTGCGGAGCCATCCGTTGAAACAGTAATCGTCATATATTTACCCTACGAACCGCGCCCGACCCTCACAAGCCGCGCTCGCGCTGGCCAATGCGCTCCATGAAGCCGGTGCGGTCGGCCTCGGTGATTTCGCGCAGCACGCGCGCCGGATTGCCCACGGCGATGCTGTTCGCGGGAATGTCGCGCGTCACCACGGAACCCGCCCCAATCACCGCGCCGTCACCGATGGTCACGCCGCCGAGCACGCTCACATGGCCGCCCAGCCACACGCCGTTGCCGATGACGATGGGCTTGGCCTGACACGCGCCGTTCTTGCGCTCCTCGAAATCAAGCGCATGGTTGGTGGCGAACAGACCCACCATCGGAGCAATCCACACATAGTCACCGAGCGTGATCGGCGCGTTGTCGAGCATCACGCAATCGAAGTTGATATAGGCGTGAGATCCGATGGTGATATTGCGCCCCACCTCGCAACGGAAGTTCGGCTCGATAAACACATCCTCGCCCACCGATTTGAACAGTTGCTCCATGATTTCGCGACGCCGCTCGACATCCTCGTAGTCGGTCTTGTTGTATTCCACGAACAGCTTCTTCGCCTCGGCGCGCTTGCGCTCGATGTCCGGGTGCGAATCCTGATAGACCTCGCCGGCCACCATCAGCTCCCATTCGTGGCGCCCGGCCTCGCTCATGCCCGCCGTCTCGTCAATCTCGCTCACATTGGCCTCCTCGCGTTGGATGAAAGAATACGGAAGCGATTATATCGATTGGCTGTTGATATATGCGATTGGTACGTGCGGTTGGTGTGTGCGGTTGGTGTGTGCGATTCGCGCGTGTGGTTGGTAAATGCGGTTGATATATGTGCCTGATATATGCACTATCGCGTGTGCGCGGATGAACACACCGTTGCCGGTTGCGAAATTTTTGGTGCGATACGGCCGCCGGCGGGTGCGTCGGGATTTTGTCGTTTAGGCTATAAAAGAAGCATAAGAGAAGCGATGATGCGCCCGAAGGTATATTGGATGAAAGGGTGTCGAATATGGGAATGCCGCTTGATTTGTATGTGATTCGCCACGGCGAGTCCGAAGCGAACGTCATCATCAGCGCGGGCGAGCAGGGCGACAACTCCCTGTATACGCAAGACAATGTCACCGTGCCCGACCGCTCGTGGAGGCTCACCGCCACCGGGCGCAAACAGGCCGACTGCATCGGCCGCTGGCTCGTCGAGCAACAGCAGTTGTTCGACCGCTACCTCGTCTCGCCATACGTGCGCACCCGCGAGACGGCCGCGACGATGGCCCTGCCCAAGGCAAAATGGGAGGAGTGCCGCGTGCTACGTGAGCGCTCCTGGGGCGAGATCAGCACCATCACCAAAGACGAGTTCAAAATCACTTACGAACGCAACTGGCTGTTCAAGGCCACCGACCCGCTGTATTGGAGACCGCCGGCGGGCGAATCCATCGCGGACGTGGCCGAGAATCGCGTGCATAACCTGCTGACCTCCCTGAACCGCAAGTCCGACGCCGAATCGGTGGTGATGGTCTCCCACGGTGATTTGATGCTCGCGCTGATGCTCACCTTGGAGGACCTGTCGGACGAGGAGTTCATGCATCGGGCCGATTCATCCCACTGGGCGATCACCAACTGCACCTGTCTGCATTATTCGCGCCGCGACCCGGCCACCGGGCGCACTCACAAGCGTTTTTGCTGGGAGCAGACCGCACGCCCCATGCTGAGCGGCACAACCGGCAAATGGGAGGTCAATGTTGAGCCGTGGCGTCAGTTCGGCCCGCCGTTGCTGTCGAATGGCGACCTGGTGGATGTGGTTCAGGCGGTCGATCCCCATCTGGTTGCTCCTCGCGGGAAATAATGCCTTACTGCCTTTGGTGCCTTATTTGCCTCAAGGCTTGCCCAGGGGCGCCTAATACCCAATAAGCCACCTAGGGGTAGGGGATACTACAATATCCCTCGGCGCGCGGCCGCCCATAAGCCGCGCCGAAACCTCACGACGAGAAGAGAACAGCAATGAGCAATATATTCCAATGGAACCTGCACGGCGACGGCAAAACGCTCGCGCCCGGCGAAGTCGTCGAGCCCGATGAGCGCCTGAGCTGGCCGCGCACCGCCGAAATCGGCGCGCAACACGTCATCGCCATGTTCGGCGCGACGTTCCTCGTGCCGATTCTGACGCATTTCGACCCCTCGACCACGCTGTTCTTCACGGCCATGTCCACGGCGCTGTTCCTGCTGATCAACAGGAACGTGCTGCCGAGCTATCTCGGTTCGTCCTTCGGCTTCATCGCGCCGATTACGGCGGTCGCCTCCGCCAACAAGGGCATCGCCGTCGCTTCGTTCGGCATCATGGTTACCGGCGTGCTGCTGGCTTTGGTCGGCGTCGCGGTGCATTTTGCCGGCGCGAAGTGGATCGACATCATCATGCCCCCGGTGGTCAACGGTGCCATCGTGGCCATCATTGGCTTCAACCTTGCGCCCAGCGTGTGGAACAACTTCAAGGTCGCTCCCGACACCGCCATCGTCACGCTGGTCGCCGTGTTGCTGGTGGCCGTGCTGTTCAAGGGTTTGCTTGGCCGACTGAACATTCTGCTCGGTGTGATTGTGGGCTATATTTACGCGTGCTTCCGCGGTCAGGTTGATTTCTCCGCCATCGGCGAGGCTGATTGGATCGGCTTGCCGCAGTTCCATCTTCCGCAGGTCGATTTCTCGATTCTGCCTATGTTCATCCCCGTCGTGCTGGTGCTGATCGCCGAGAACGTGGGGCATGTCAAGTCCGTCGCCCAAATGACCGGCCGCGATTACGACGGCCAGATGGGCACCGCCCTGTTCGCAGACGGCTTGGGCACCGCCATCGCCGGCTTCGGCGGCGGTTCGGGCACCACCACCTACGGCGAGAACATCGGCGTGATGGCCGCCACCAAGGTGTATTCCACCGCGGCCTATTGGTGCGCCGCCGCGTTCGCGCTCATCCTGTCGCTGTGCCCGAAGTTCGGCGCGGTCATCAACACCATTCCCGCCGGCGTGCTCGGCGGCGTGACCACGTTGCTCTATGGCATGATCGGCATGATCGGCGTGCGCATCTGGGTGGAGAACAAGGTCGATTTCGACAAGCCGCTGAACGTGATGACGGCTGCCATCGTGATGATCATCGGCATCGCCGACTTCACCTGCGCCGTCTCCGGCATCCAATTCAACGGCATCGCCATCGGCACCATCGTCGTGCTCGTCGCCTATCACGGCCTAAAGGCCATCGGCAAGGCAACCGGCACCATCGACAAAAACGACCCCGACATCAAGTAGCCGCGATTCCGCCCCACCCCCCAAACGCCTCCTTCCCCCAAGGAGGCGTTTCGCATAAATTATGCGATAGGAGAATCAAAAGGAACTAATCGAGTGGAGGCGGGTCTCTATGTTGGGTCATGTCACCCATGCGTTTGGCGGCAATGGGTTCGTCTCTTTGTCACGAGTAGAGTCCCACAAGGTGCAGCGGCAGAGCTTGATAGATTAATTTTAGGGTAGTAAACTCAAACTCAGTTTTGAAAATCAAACTGCAGCTAAAACTAAAACATCAAACCCTATCGCTTGTTTTCATGGAGGCCTCTTGGATCGACTTGAACTAATTCGTCAAAACCTTGCACCGCTTAACGACGCTCTTCCAGTTCTGCTGCCGCGGGCCAGAAGCCGTTCGCTTTCCGCCATGGATACGCTCGGCACTCCTCGAGCCAAGTATCCGAAGCTTTACGCGGACAGCTTCAACGCGACGCTTCGGGCCGAAATCGCCGATGACCCGATTGATGGTTGGAAACTTACGAGATCCACTTCCTGCCTTCATCTTTACAACGTCGGCACCGGCCTTAAGCTCAGATTCCTCAAGAAATTTAGATTCGAGGGGAACGTGCCGCCGGCCGGTCCGAACCTGCGGCGCAGGGAGGCGTGGGTTCAGCCGGCCATGCTCGATCAGGAGGTTTTCGGCGAACTGCCGCTTCAGGACTGCGAAATCGTCCTTGTCTGGACGGAGGTCGATGGTGCGTTCCATTGTTCCGCGTACCAGCCCACCGGTCCCGGTCGATTCCCAAAGGGCGCCCCCTGCATCGCCCTTATGGTTCTTCCAATGGGCGCAGACCTTGAGAGCTTGGCATTCAGTGGCGGCGATGAGGAAAACGAGCTGCTGGTCCCGCAGTCAAATATCATTGTTCAGGAAAAGAAAGAGACGGTCCAATGAACGAGTTCAACCCCGAGCGCATCGAGCTTGCAAGGCAGTACCGGGGTTGGACCAAGAAGGAACTCGCCGAACGTTGCGATATGACCCCGACCTACATCGGCAGACTGATTGCTGACTCTAGCGCTCATCTGACCGAATCAAGCATCGAGAAAATCGCCTACGCGACGAGTCTTCCCCTATCCTTCTTTATGCTGCGGGGAAACGGCATGGATTGGGAACGGCTCGCCTTCCGGCGCAAGAAGAAAATCACCAAGAATCTTGACCATCGCATTTGCGCGGAGTTCGAGATGCTGGCAGACACGATTTCCAGAGTCAGGTCAATGTCGGATGTGCCCGACGAGACGGCATCTTGGCTGGATGAAGTTGCCCCGACTTCGGATCCGCAGTCGCAAGGTGTCCGGCGCATCGCGGCGAATACGCGCGCCGTACTGGGGCTTCCGGCTACTGGGGCCGTGCGCAATGTGATTCGAAGCGCGGAGCGCAAGGGAGTTGTTATCGCGCCGCTGACAGTGGAAGTGAACGATGCGGTCAGCGACGGCGTAACCTACCCAGGCAAAACCCTCATAGGCTATTTCCCGGAAAACAAACCGGGGGACCGACTCAGGTTCACTATCGCCCATGAGCTGGGGCATCTGGTGCTGCATCGGAATCGCCGTCCAAAGGATGTGTCCCTGATGGAGAGGGAGGCCAATGAATTCGCCGGCGAATTTCTTCTTCCCGAATCCGATGCCCGTTCGGTTCTCAGTTCGAGCATGATGCTGGAGGACTACCGGTATGTGAAGTCCGGCTGGGGAATTTCCATTGCCGCGACCGTGCGTCGAGCCTTTGATCTGGGACTGATCGACGGGGACAAATACAAGTCCCTGTACGTTCGCATGGCGCAACGTCGTTGGACGAAGCATGAACCGGTGGAAGTCAAGGTGGAGCATCCGGTGCTTTTCTCTCAGATGCTTGGCAGAGCGTTCGAGGGGCTTGATGACTCCGGCCATTCCACAGTGCCGCGGGCGGGTCTTGAGGGGTTCCTTGGCGTTCCCTTTGAATTGGCAAACGACTGGTGCGATAACGGGCTGACGGAAAAAGCCGAGAACTGGATGCCCTGAACTGACCCAAACAGCACCGCCGTCATCTTTGATCCGCGCAGTCGGCGGGATTCGAAACCGTTCATGAACCCGCGCGGCTTTCTTCGGGAAGCCTCGTAGCCGAAATTGTCCAGCCCGCACTATGACAATACATACACTTCGGCCATCGACATCAACGCCACGTCTCTCCGCCTCCTTCCCCAAGGAGGCGTTTCGCATAAGGAATCTATTGGCTGAGTGGTTGGTATTGGTCGCCTTTGGTTGTCAGGCTCGGCATTGTTCCGTTGGCGAGGTCTTGCGCCATGAACGGGACGAAATAGAGCGGTACGGTGAGCAGCTTTTGCTCGGGGTTGTAGCCGTAGTTGTTCCTGGAAATCTTGATGGCGTAATCGAACCTGTTGTGATTCGCGAACTTCTCAAGGGAGTTGAGTGTCCCCCTGCCTTTCTTGACATCAATGGGATACAGTTTGTTGCCTGATTCGATGATGAACTCAAGTTCGGCGGATGCTTTGCCGCGCCAGTAGAACAGTTTGTTTCCTGTCGCCACCAATTCGTTGGCGACGAAGTTCTCGAAGAATATGCCCGACAGCGTGTTCTCCTTTTCGTTTGACACGAAGGAGGCGGCGTTGATGCCGCTCTGATAGGAGAACATGCCAATATCGCCAAGGAACAAACGGAACCGGCTGTCGCCGTCTGCCATGAGCGGCATGGTGACATGCTCCTTGAGCTGGAATGACTGGTTGACGACATGCGCCAACGTGAGCCACTGGATGGAAGTGGCGAAGTCCCTCGTCTTGCCTTTCTCTTCGATCAGGCCGGGCGAGAAGTTCTTTGATTCCCTGTTCAGCTCCCTGTAGATGCTCTGAAACAGGGTGCGGCACCGCAATACGGCCTCTTGGCTTGCCTGATACAGCTCCATGTCGGAAAGATAATTGTCGTACAGAACCTTCAATATCTCCCGTGATTCAATCAGGCTGCCACCGTCGATGTAGGCCTCCACAGCCTCCGGCATACCTCCCACGAGCAGGTATTTGTACAGGTGCTCCATCGTCAGGTCGTGGACGTGCGCATCCAATGGGTGCTTGTCCACGTAGGCGGTTTTCACGGCCTCGTAAAGCATTTCATTGTCGTTCATCAGAAACTCGCCAAAGGTCATGGGATGGAGTGTTATCTGGTTGATTTTCCCCACGGGGAAAAGGAACTTGCCGTCGCTCGCCCCTCGTTTATGGGTTTCCCTTTGCAGTTTGATGCGCACCATCGAACCCGTCGCAATGACGGGCACCTCCCTGAAGTCCTGACAGAAATATTTGAGTGCCGAAATGACGTTGGGGCATTCCTGCACTTCATCGAAAATCAGCAGCGTTTTTTCATCTATCCGTTTGCCCATGCGCAGCGAGATGTATTCGATGATTTTCGCCGCGTCGGCGGTTTGGGCGCAAAACTCGCGAATCTCGTCGTCCTTTTTGCAATCCACATAGATGTGATTGTTCCCGTAGCGGGTTTTCGCGAAGAGATCCTGCACGAGATAGGTTTTGCCGACCTGTCGCGCCCCCCAGACGATCAGCGGCTTCCTGTGCTTGTTGTTCTTCCAATCCACCAGTTCCTGTAGCGCGGTTCTTTTCATGGCTTTCTCCTTGACATTCCAACCTAATTATATATTATTTGCACCAATTGGGACGTTATTTCAGGTATTAATTGCACCAATTGGCATGTTGCATTGGGCATTATTTGCACCAATTGGTGTGTTATATCTGGGATTATTTGCACCAATTGGGGTGTTGTATCGGGCATTAATTGCACCAATTGGCGGGTTGTATTGGAGATTAATTGCACCTTTGCAAAGGTTTTGGCATGTATTAACTGTGTCAATTAGACGAAAAGTGTGGGTGATGGGCAAAGATACGGCTTCATATATCCTCAACAGTTGGCCGTTCGGCGCGCAGATTCTGTAATGTGGGGCCGAATATGAGTCCGATAAGCGAATCTGTTCACTGGCCGACTGGCTGGTATTGGTCGTCCTTGGTGAAGCACTTTTTGTAGACCATCGACATGATCAGGCTGTCGGCGAGCAGCGTCAGCGCGGCGATGACGGCCAGAATCAGAAACTGGTATTTCGCGGCATCAATGGGATTGCCACCCGCGATCACCTGCCCAGCCATCATGCCCGGCACGGTGACGATGCCCGCGGAGGCGAGTGAGGCGGTGGTGGGCAGCAAGCCAAGGCGAATCGACGAGACGATGGAAGGCCGCGCCGCCTCCCACGCCGTGGCGCCGAGCGCGAGCAACGTATCAACCTCGTCGCGCCGCTCCCTCATGCTCTCGAAGAAGCGCGAGAGGCCAACGGCCAGCGTGGAAACGGTGTTGCCGAGCAGCATGCCGGTCAAAGGCACCACCAGCTGCGGCGCATACCACGGTTGAGGCCGGATGATGAGTTCGGTGACCAGCGACACCATGATGAGCATCGTGACGACCAGGCTGAGCAACACCGGCCCGGCCATGCCCTTCGGCACGCCTGTGGCGCGCGACAGGGTGATCTGCACGGCGGCGACCAGCATGACGGCGATGAGCAGCAGCACGAACCACGGGTTGTTCGACTTGATGACGAATGCCATGACGAAGCCCATCGCGCACAGTTGCAGCAGCGCGCGGCATGCCGACCACAGCAGCGTTTTGCCGATGCCCATGCGCATGATGCCCGAAATGCCGGCCGCGATGGCGACCATCGCCAACGCGATGAGCAGACCCCAGATATCGATGGAATAGTAGTTGCCGTTCATGCCGCGCCTCCTTCGCGCGCCGAGGCGGCGGTGAGGCGTCCGTCTTGCAACGTGAGGACACGCGAAGCCCGTCCATCCGGCGGGCGGTGCCTGACGCGAATGACGGCCATGCCGCCCGCGGCGGCGTTCGCCATGATGGTCGCCACTTTGTCGGCGTTGACGTCGTCCAATCCGGCGTCCACCTCGTCGGCCAGCAGCACTTTCGGCTCGGTCAGCAACGTGCGTGCCAGGCTGACGCGCGCCGCCTGACCGCCCGACAAATCATGTGGGGCGCGGTCGAGATCGATGTCCTCGCACCCCAAAGCAACAAGCATCCGGCGAATGCGCTGGTCGGGCAATATGTCGGCGCTTGCGCCAGCCGGCGCGAAAAAGGAACGCAGGCGCGTTGTGAGCGTGGGGGTTTCCCGGGAGGTGTTGCGGATGGCCAGCGTCCAAGGCAGTCGGATGGTCTGTGCCACGGTTTGCCCCATAAGTATCGGCTTTTGCGGCAGATAGGCGACTTGGGCGCGCCACTGCTGGACGGTGAACTCACGGCAGTCCCGCCCCTGAAGGGCGAACTCGCCGCGCGCGTTCGGGTTCAGCTTGGCGAACGCGGTCAACAGACTGCTTTTGCCGGCGCCGGAAGGGCCTGTCAGATCGACGATCTCGCCGGGGGTGACATCAAGCGAGACGTCGCTGAAAATCACCCGCTCGCCGTCGCCTTGCGGCAGCGTGCACGAAACGTTCGACGCCGAGAACAGATAGCCCATAATTTCCAACCATACCCGCACAAATACGCCACGCGCGGCAGGAAACAAGCCAATAACAAGGCAATAACAAGGCATCTTCAGACATGAGACGGTTCGCACGCGCAATCCAGCGAGGTTATACACTAAGGAGCGGTTCATCAAACTACCTATGACGGAGGGACTCAGCATGGCAGCTGAAGCAAACGTCGGTGTCGTCGGTCTGGCCGCGATGGGCGGCAGCTTGGCCCGCAATCTCGCGCATCACGGCAATAAGGTGGCGGTGTTCAACCGCACTTATGGGCGCACCGAAAAGCTCATGAACGAACACGGCTCGGAGGGCGAGTTCTTCCCGGCCGAAACGCTTGAGGAGTTCGTCAACAGCCTGTCCAAGCCGCGCACCGCCATCATCATGGTCAAGGCGGGCGAGCCAACCGACGCCATGATCAGCGCGCTCGCGGATTTGATGGAGCCGGGGGACATCATCGTCGACGCCGGCAATGCTTATTTCCCGGACACCATGCGCCGCGAGAAGGAAATCAGCGCGCGTGGCTTGCATTTCGTCGGTTGCGGCGTTTCCGGCGGCGAGGAGGGCGCGTTGCGCGGGCCGTCCATGATGCCCGGCGGCACCGAGGAATCATGGAAGACGCTGAAGCCGATTCTCGAATCCATCGCGGCCAAAGCCGAAGGGGAGCCGTGCGTGACGCATATCGGTGCCAACGGCGCGGGTCATTTCGTCAAGATGGTGCACAACGGCATCGAATATTCCGACATGCAGCTCATCGCCGAAAGTTACGATCTGATGCGCCGCGGCTTGGGAATGACTCCGGCCGAGATCGGCGACGTGTTCGAGCGCTGGAACACGACCGAGCTTGACTCCTATCTGATCGAGATCACCGCCGAGGTGCTGCACCAGATTGATTCCAAGACGGGCAAGCCGCTGGTTGATGTGATTGTCGACCATGCTGGCATGAAGGGAACCGGCACGTGGACGGTGCAGACCGCGCTGTCGCTGGCCGTTCCCGTCACGGGCATTGCCGAAGCGGTGTTCGCGCGAGGGCTGTCTTCCGAGGCTGATCTGCGCGAGGAAGCCGTCAAACAGGGATTCGCCGGGCCGGACGGCACGTTGAACCTGTCTGCACAGGAGCGCGAGGCGTTCATCGAAGACATTCGCCATGCGCTGTATGCCTCCAAGATCGTCGCTTATGCGCAGGGTTTCAACGAAATCACCACTGCGGCCAAGGAATACGACTGGGACATCGACCTGGCCGCCGTGGCGCGCATCTGGCGCGGCGGCTGCATCATCCGCGCGAAATTCCTCAACCGCATCTCCGACGCTTTTGAATCGGGCGAAGCCGATGTCTCTTTGCTGTGCGCCCCTTATTTCAAGGAGGCCATCGAGAAGGCCGGGCCGTCTTGGCGGCGCGTGGTGGCCGAAGCCGCGCGTTGCGGCTTGCCGACCCCGGTGTTCGCGTCGTCGCTGTCGTATTTCGACGGCCTGCGTTCCAAGCGTCTGCCCGCCGCGCTCGTTCAGGGCCAGCGCGATTTCTTCGGCGCGCACACCTACCAGCGAGTCGATCAGCCGGGGGTTTTCCACACGCTGTGGGCCACCGAGGAGCGCGAGGAAATCGAAGTCTGATAGATATGCGCTGAACTTATATGCTTGAGGGGCTTTCTGCGGCTATATAAGCCGTGAAAGCCCCTTTTGGAATCCAAGTTAAGTTTTGGCTTACCGCAATCCGTTACTGGATTATCGCGAATATCGCAAATATCGTAACGATTACAGCTTGCTGGCCGCGCCCTCGTCGATGAGCCAAAGCAGTTCCTCGCCATCGGCGTAGGAGCTGGGTGCGTGCGGGTTGTTGCGCCGCGCAAATGCCGCCTTCACCGCGTCGGCCTTACGCGCACCCGAGGTGAACACCCAAGTGCGGCGCGAGCGGGCGATCATCGGCACGCTCAGGGTCAGGCGCAGCGGCGGCGGCTTGGGCGAATCGCGCACGCCGGCCACCAAAACCTGCGGATCGTCGATCTCCGCCTCGCCATGGTCGGGGAACAGCGAGGCGAAATGCGCGTCCGGCCCCACGCCAAATAGCGCGATGTCGAGCGTCGGGCGGTCCCCAAGTTGTTCGACAAACTCTCGCTGATAGTCGGCTGCCGCGCGTGCCAGCGCGGCATCGGTCTGCTCCGGCGAAGCCTCGGCGATTTCCTCGGCACCGCGCGTGTCCGCCGGCATGGCGTGGATATTGCCGGTCGGCATTGCGCCGGACTCGATCAACGCGCCGAACAGGGCGTCGTTCGCCTGCTTGGCATTGCGGTCATCGTCGCCGGCGGCCACAAACCGCTCGTCGCCCCACCACACATGCACGCGCGACCAATCCACCGCTTCGGCAAGCGGGCTTTTGCCCACGGCCTCAAGCATGCGAATGCCGTCGGTGCCGCCGGTCACGGCGATATCGACGCGGGTGCGGCTCGGCTCGGCTATGAGGTCGATGAGGGTCAGTAGCGTGCGTGCGGCCACAGCCTCGGCCAACACCTGTGGGTTCGGATAGACGATGGTCGCGAGTTCTGCCATGAATGCCTCTTATGTTCGGTTTATTGCTCGGTCTATATTTGCTCGGTTTATGCCCAGTTCTGCATTCGCCACATTCAGCGTTGCGGATGGATGAACTCCCACCCCTGAGCAATGACTTCAGTGTAAATATCGTCTGGATACAACCGCCCCAGCTCTTCGCTCAGGCATTCCTCCGGCGTGCGAGCAGGCGCGCTGACGGCCTGCGGCGACTGCCCAGGCACACTGATCACGCAAACGCCGGCATCGGTGGAAGGTCGTTCCAAGCTCAGCACGCCGTCGTCGCGGGTCAGATACACGCCGGTGAGGGCTTTGGCATCCGGGTCGTCTTCGATGGTCACCGGCGCGTTGAGACGAAGCCGCAGCCAGGCGGCCAGCAGATTCAACGGCAGATAGTCCTTCGGCCCGGCCAATCGCACGCCGGTGACCGGCAGATGCGGAGGCTGATCGAGCATCGAAGCGAGCATCGCGCGCCACACCGTCAGCCTTGTCCAAGACAAATCCACGTTCTTCGAGGAGCGGTTGCGACGCAGGTCGTTCATCGTGCGAATCGGGTTCGACGAGTTTATCGCGTCGGTGATGCGATTGTGAGCCATCGCGCCCAGCAGATCCTCGGACGGATTGGCTGGTGCCTCGTTCGGCCACCAGGCCACCACGGGTGCGTCGGGAACCAACAGCGGGATCACGAGGGTGTCCGGATGGTGGACCAGCCCGCCGCGCGGGCGCAGCACGATGATTTCCCCCGCGCCGGCGTCGCTGCCGAAGCGAATCTCGCCGTCGAGGAAGGTGACATGCGTCGTGCCGTCCCGCTCCTCGTCCGCCGTGTTGCGGCTGCTCGGCGCGATCGCAATCACTCGGCAGGGATGCTCGCGGCTGGCATTGTTGGCGACTTCGAGGTCATGCTCAAGCGAAGCCTCATTGGTGGAGACGAGCAGCGTGAGCACGCGCCCCAAGGCGGCTTCGCCACGTTCCTCGTGCAGTTCGTCGATCTTCGCCGAGATCTCGCGGGTCTCGGTATTGCGCATGGTGATGATCATGGCATCCTCCAACGGTGTGAGTCGCGGGCGAGCATTTCGACGGCCTCCTGCGGCCCCCATGTGCCGGAACGATATGGCTGCGGCTGGCCGAGCGTCGACCAGAACTCCTCAATCGGGTCAAGGATGTTCCACGACAGGTTGACTTCCTCGGTGGTGGGGAACAGGGGCGGGTCTCCCAAGAGCACGTCGAGAATCAGACGCTCATAGGCTTCGGGGGAGGCTTCGGTGAACGAGCGTCCGTAGCCGAAGTCCATCGACACGTCGCGCACTTCCATCGAGGTGCCTCCCGGCACTTTCGCGCCGAAACGCATCGTGACGCCCTCGTCCGGCTGCACGCGAATCACGATGGCGTTCTTGCCCAACTCCTTGGTGGCCGTCGACTCGAACGGCAGGTGGGGCGCGGGTTTGAACACCACGGCGATTTCCGTGACCCGCTTGCCCAAACGCTTGCCGGTGCGCAGATAGAACGGCACGCCGGCCCATCGTCGCGTGTCCACATCCAGCCGGATGGCCGCATAGGTTTCGGTGGTCGAAGCCGGGTCGATGCCCTTCTCGTCCAAATATCCGACGACTTCGTGCGAGCCCTGCCAGCCCGCGGCGTATTGGCCGCGCGCGGTATGCGCCGCCAAATCCTTCGGCAGTCGGATGGCCGAGAGCACCTTGGTCTTCTCGGCTGTCAAGTCGGAAGCGGAGAAGGAAACCGGTTCCTCCATGGCCGTCAGGGCCATGAGCTGGAGCAGGTGGTTCTGGATCACGTCTCGCGCCGCGCCGATGCCGTCGTAATAGCCCGCGCGCCCCGCCACGCCGATGTCCTCGGCCATGGTGATCTGCACATGGTCGACGTAGTTGGCGTTCCATATCGGCTCATACATCGAGTTGGCGAAGCGCAGCGCCAGAATGTTTTGCACGGTTTCCTTGCCGAGATAGTGGTCGATGCGGAACACACTTGACGGGTCGAACACTTCGGAAACCACGCGGTCGAGCTCCTTGGCGCTGGCCAGATTGTGGCCAAAGGGCTTCTCGATGATAACCCGTCGCCAAGCGCCCTCGTTGGACCGCGCCAGGCCGCAGTCCGCCAGCTGGCGGGAGACCTGGGGGAATGCGCGCGGCGGCACGGACATATAGAACGCGTGGTTGCCTCGCGTGCCGCGGCTGCGGTCGAGTTCGGCCACGGTGTCGGAAAGGCGCTCAAAGGCCTTCGGGTCGTCGAAGGTGCCTTGCACAAAACGAATGCCGTCAGCGAGTTGCCGCCAAGTCGCTTCCCTGAACGGCGTGCGGCAGCGCGCCTGGACGTTCTCTTTGACGAAATCCTTGAACTGTTCCTCGTTCCAGTCGCGCCGCGCGAATCCGGTCAGGCCGAAGCTCGGCGGCAGCAAGCCGCGATTCGCCAGGTCGTAGATGGCGGGAAGCAGTTTTTTGCGCGACAGATCGCCGGTCACGCCGAAAATCACGATGCTGCAGGGGCCGGCGATGCGCGGCAGTCGCAAATCGCGTGGGTCCCTCAACGGATTCAACCATGAATCCGAAGCGTTGGTCACTGATATATCAGATCCGTTCATGCGTTCATACTAGCGCCCCACGCCACCCGATGTCAGAATAATCCACATAGTGCAACGCAATCGCCCCGCCCAACCCGCAGATATCGAAAGCTATGCGCAAATGGCATTAAGAAGCCGTGGAGTAGTCGCGCAGCCGCGCCGAATCCAACAGCCGCGCCGAATCCAGCAACCGCGCCATCCGCCATTCACAAGCATCCCGCCATATACAGCGGCAATCGAACCCGCGCGCCCTCATCTTCCAGCTCTTTCGGGTGGAGAATGTATTCGGTGCCAATGCGCTTGCCGTAGGTTGCGCGGAATTTGTTCAACGAAGCAGTCCCATATCGCTTGGTGGATTTGACTTCCACGGGGCTGATGCGGCTGCGCCCGGCGGCGTCGGAATATGGCCTCGCGAGCAGAAAATCAATCTCCATGCTGTTCTTGCGCGTGTCCGGATCGTACTTTGAATAGAAGAACAGTCTGTGCCCTTGCGCTTTGAATTGCTGCGCGACGACGTTTTCGGTCAGCATCCCCTCGTTGATCTGAAGCTTGTCAAACAGAATGTCGCGGTATATCTCGTTTGAGGTTTCCTCATTATCGGCAAAGGCGTGAGTGACCAGCAGGCCCGTATCCGACATATAGCATTTGAACGCCGCCTGCTCCAGGTTGAGCCCCAGCCCGATGTTGGGGTCGGTGGAATTGTTGCACATGTTGGTCATGCGCGCGTCGGACAGCCAAAAGAACGCCTCGTCGTAATCGCGATATCGCGCATTGGGGGAGATGGATGTGAGGGTGAATTTCTTTTCATGCTTCGACAGTTGCGAGGGGATGCGCTCGAAGATCGCCGTGACCTTGGCTTCCTGATTCGAGGCGTATTTGGCGATATCGTTGCGATATAGCTTCAGAATCTGGCGCTTGACCTCATCCGCCGCATGGAAATCCTCGTTCCTGACATAGGCGTCAACTGCCTGGGGCATACCGCCGACCAGCATATACTCGCGGAACAGGCGTGCCGCCTTGCGATGCAGCGCCTGTGGCATGGGCTTGAGTGTGTCAAATGAATCGTGGATCATATCCGCAAGAGGCTTCTCGTTTTTCGCCCAGAGGAATTCGTCGAAGTCCAGTGGCTCCAGATTCATGGATTGCTCTTCGGAGGGGATGAGGATGTCCTGGACGTTTTTCTTGATGGAGATGAGCGAGCCGGTCTCCAGATAGTCGAATCGCCCATCGGCCACAAGATGCTTGATGGTTTCGCGCGCCGTGGGGAACATCTGCACTTCATCGAAGATGATGAGCGTGTCGCGCGGCTTCGGCTGCAGCTGGTAATAGGCGAGCAGGTAATTGAGAAACGACGGGATGTCATGCCGCTGGCTGAGGAACAGCTCCTTGATCTCTTCCGGCACCTGAGAGAAATCGATAAGAAGATGCTGGGAGTATTCATTCCTGCCGAATTCCCGCGCCAACGTGCTTTTGCCCACGCGGCGCGCTCCCTCGATGAGCATTGCGGTGGTGCCGTTGCGTTCGCGCTTCCATGTGAGCAGCTTTTCGTAGGCTTTTCTGTGGAATGTCATGTGCGTCCCATTCGTTGCGTTTCACGATTCTGCAGGTATGAACACCCACTATTTTACACGATTCTGCAGGTAACGAAGGGTGCGTTTTTACACGATTCTGCAGGTATGAGCACCCACTATTTTTCACGATTCTGCGGGTAACGGAAGATGCGCCATGCAAAAATCCGCGCGGAAATGCCGCGAGTGTCGTGAATGCGGATATGCATCTCGATTGTTTAGACGGATGAGCTTCCCCGATTTTTCTCTGCTATAACAAAAGTGTTTAAGCGCTTAAACAGATAATAAGGAGAACGCTGCTGATTATGGATCATGCCGTTACGCCTTTTTGCGAAGAGGTAAGAAAGCTGGAGGAGGAATTTAAGAATTGCCAGAAGCTGCTCACGGCAGTCGGAGACGAGAACAGGCAGCATCTGCTCTGCGTAATGCTGAACTGCCCGATTGAAGGTGCCCGTGTAACGCAGATTGCTGAAATGACGCATCTTTCCCGTCCGGCGGTGTCTCATCACATGCAGATTTTAAAGGCTGCCGGACTGGTGAAGTCGCGCAAAGAGGGCACCTATGTCTATTACTATCTCGACCCGGATGATAATCAGGTTACGTTACTTGCATCGCTTGTGGAACGGATGGCGAAGGTTATGGCGCAGCTTCCCGACAGAAGATAACAATATGAATGGAGCGATGAGATGAATATAGCGGTTATAACGGGAGCGTCATCGGGGCTCGGCGTGAAGTTCCTCGATGCGGTCATAACAAGATATCCGAATCTTGATGAATATTGGATCATAGCCAGACGCAAGAACAGGCTTGAATCGTTGGCAAAGAAATATGCGCCCAAAAAGATCGTCCCGATTCAGGCCGATCTTTCGGATGAAAAGGCATATGCGGAAATTGCGGAAAAATTAAAGTCGGAAAATCCGACAGTCAAAGTTCTCGTCAATAACGCAGGCTACGAGAGGTCGGGGGCATTTTCTTCCATGCGGGAAAACGACATCCTGAACATGATTTCCGTCAATATCAAGGGAGTGACGATGATGCAAAGAATATGCCTGCCATATATGCGGGCGGGCAGCTTCAGCGTTATCACCTGCTCCGTCTCCGCATTTGCGCCGGTTCCCAATCAAACGGTGTACGCCGCGTCAAAGAAGTATGTCTATTATTTCGGAAAAGCGCTGCGGGAAGAATTGGCTACGCAGAAGATTAACGT
Source organism: Bifidobacterium panos (assembly GCF_012932445.1). Classification (GTDB taxonomy): domain Bacteria; phylum Actinomycetota; class Actinomycetes; order Actinomycetales; family Bifidobacteriaceae; genus Bifidobacterium; species Bifidobacterium panos. The sequence goes on along the minus strand of NZ_JAAIIJ010000001.1, from coordinate 10,127 downwards.
GCTGCTTCTCTGCCCGGGGAATATGGACACGGAAATGAATCCGAGGGGGCATGGCTTGCAGAGCCAGAAGATAAACGGACTGCCGTTCCTTAACATGGAAAGGCTGGCGGTGAAAGCGCTGGAACTTGCGGAAAAAGGAAAGGGTGTTTATACGCCCAGCTGGTTTTACAAGGGGTATCGAGTAGGTGCAAAAGTGGTTCCTTCGGCGTGGATGCTAAAGATAGCGGGAAAGTTTTATTAAGGATATGCAGCTCGTAAATCTCGATTCTGGGCCATTTTTATGTACCTATTCGTTGTGTTTCACGATTCTGCGGGCAAGGAAGATTCCTCGGCTACGGCTGCGCCTTCGTTCGGAATGACAGTGGACGAGATTTGTTATTTCGACGGAGATGCCCGTCCTTTGTCATTTCGACGGAGCGACGCGAGTGGGCGTTATTCTTCGTGCGAGTTGTCGTAGGCGGCGCGAATCGCGGGCGGCAGGCCGTCTGGAATCAGCGACTTGACGCGTTCCTCGTTGCCGTCGGCGATGGCTTGCTCGTAGTACCAGCGCTTGAATGTGAGCATGTCGAGCGCGCGGTTCATATCGCGCATCTCCTCCTCCACGCGCTCGCGCGTCTGTTCGATGAGTTCCTTGCGCTGCGGGTAGGTGGTGGGGCCTTGCGCGCACCATTCCATAAATTGCTTGATGTCTTTGATCTCGAGGCCGGAACGCTTAAGGCACTCGATGAGCTTGAGCGCTTCAAGCTCGCTCTCGCCAAACCTGCGGATGCCCGAGACGCGCTCCAGTCGAGGGAACAGCCCCTGCTTGTCGTAGTAGCGAAGAGTCGATACGGGGATTGAGAACATCTCCGCAACTTGGCCGATCGTGTACATCCGTCGCTCCCCTCATTTCCATCCCGCGCGGCGCCAGGCTCGCCTTCGCGATAATTCAAGCAGATAGTCCTTGACCTAAAGTTAGGTTTAGGTTTTATCATATCTCTCAGCGTAACAGCAACCACCCCGAAAGGAAACCCATGTACCTCGAGAAGATCGATTCCCCGGCAGACGTGCGCGCAATCCCCGCAAGCGAGCTGGGCGCCCTGGCGGACGAGATTCGCGGCGCGCTTATCGACAAGCTTTCCGTCCACGGAGGCCACGTCGGCCCCAACCTCGGCATGGTCGAGACCACCATCGCCCTGCACCGCGTGTTCGATTCTCCTTCCGACAAACTCGTCTTCGACGTTTCGCACCAAACCTACGTGCACAAGATGCTCACCGGCCGCGCTTTCGCCTTCACCGACCCGGCGCGCTACGATGAGGTCTCGGGTTACAGCGAGCCCGGCGAGTCCGTGCACGACCACTTCGTCATCGGCCACACCTCAACCTCGGTGAGCCTGGCCTGTGGCCTTGCCAAGGGGCGCGACCTTGTGGGCGACACCTACAACGTGGTGGCCGTCATCGGCGACGGCTCGCTTTCCGGCGGCGAGGCGTTCGAAGGCCTGGACTGGGCGGCCGAACTGGGCACCAATCTCATCATCATCGTGAACGACAACGAGATGTCCATCGCCGAGAACCACGGCGGCCTCTACGCGAGCCTGGCCGAGCTGCGCGCCACGAACGGAGAGAGCCCCAACAACTACTTCCGCGCGCTCGGGCTCGACTACCGCTACATTGAGGACGGCAACGACGAGCAGACCGTGGAGGCCGCGCTTAGCAAAGTGCGCGGCATCGACCACCCCGTCGTGGTGCACATCCACACCGAGAAGGGCCACGGATACGCGCCCGCCGTCCAGAACAAGGAGCGCTTCCACTGGGATGGGTGGTTTGACAAGGCCACGGGAGAGAGCTTGCTGCCGACCGACGGCGAGCCCGACTACAGCGAGCTCACCTACCAGGTGCTTTCCGCTCGCATGGAGGCCGACCCGCGCATCGTGGCCATCTCGAGCGCCACGCCCATCATCATGGGCTTCACGCCCGCCAGGCGTGCGGCGGCGGGCAAGCAGTTCGTTGACGTCGGCATTGCCGAGGAGCACGCCGTGGCGCTCGCAAGCGGCATCGCCGCGGCTGGAGGCACGCCCGTCTACGGCTTCTACGGCACCTTCATCCAGCGCGGTTTCGACCAGCTCATGCAGGATCTGTGCGTAAACGGCAACCCGGCCGTGCTGCTGAGCTTCGCCGACTCCGCGCGCAACATGAACGACGTGACGCACCTCGGCATATTCGACATCCCCGAGTTCAACGCCATTCCCGGCCTTACCTACTTGGCGCCCACCTGCAAGCAGGAGTACCTCGCCATGCTGGAGTGGGCCATCGACTATCGCGAGGGGCCCGTGGCCATCCGCGTGCCGGGCGCAGGCGTCGTGAGCCGCGAAGGCGTGGCGCTTGGTAAAGCGGGTGCTGCGGCGACTGAAGGCGCAGGGCCGGCTTGGCCGCTGACGCCTGAGATTGTGAGCCGTGGCGCGGATGTTGCGATTCTCGGCCTGGGGTGCGCCTTCCCCATCGCGCAGGAGGCGGCCGCCGCACTCGAAGCCGAAGGAGTGGGCGTAACCTTGGTGAATCCGCGCGTGGCCAGCGGCTTGGACGAAACCTTCGTAGAAGAGCTGGCCGGCTCTCACAAGGCCATCGTCACCGTGGAGGACGGCCAGCTTGAGGGCGGCTTTGGAGAGAAGGTCGCAAGGCAGGCAGGCCCATACGGCATCCGTGTGCGCTGCCTGGGCATCCCGCGCGGCTACTACGACCGCTACGACCCCGCCGAGCTCATGGCCAGCTGCAGCCTCACGCCCGAAGGCGTCGCCGCAGCCGCCAAGGAACTGCTGGCATAGGGCAACATGCAACCATTTCGGGTTGCGGTGTCTGTTTTCGCCGTTCTCAGCGTGCATATCGCCGCTTGTGTGCATATCGCCATTTTGTTTTCAGTGTGCGTTCCGCTGTTCCGTTTTGGTTTGCGTGTTGCTTGACTGATTCCGGTGTTTGGCGGCGGATGTTGCCGTGTTCGATACCCTCCGGGCCGGTAGGCCAAGTCTTACATCGAACACAACAACATCCGCCTAAGTCGATCTGGGCGTAACCGGTCCGGGCCGTGTTCGCCGCGGCACGCCTACTCCCACAAGGCCCCACCCGAAACTTAAGCACCACGTTTGGTTCCTATAGGCCCAAAAACCAAAATGCATCAACTGCTGCAATCACTGTAGCCGCTCTGTACGCAGGATATGATATCCCTAACTTTGATTGCGATGGCTGCTTGCGGGCACCATCTAAGGGAACTCCGATACGTCGGGTTCCCTTTTTTCTTGCCATCTGCATTTTGGGGGTTGGCTCCTATAAGTTCCTATAGGCCCAGAAACCCAATGGCATCGTGTTTGTCGCGAATCGCTGGGTATAATGACTTATACAACCCCCGCCGTTTCGCCGGTGGGCTTGGCGTCCGATCCATTTCCGGGCGCCATTTCTTTTTTCAGAGCCGCCGTGCGACGCCGTTTGATGGTAGTAGTCCGTCCCGTGTCTTCTGTAGATCTACGCCGACGGTGCAAAGTCGTTTCCTGCGTGTTTGAGTCGCAGTGTGCGTTGCTAGCGTTCTGGGTTTGTCTTGAGTCGCAGTGCCGTCGTCTTTGCTCTCAGTGTGCATATTGCCATTTCGTTCTCGGTGTGCGTTTCGTCGTTCCGTTCAGTTTTCGTGTTGTTTGGCTGATTCCGGTGTCTGCGGCGGATGTTGCCGTGTTCGACACCCTCCGGGCCGGTAGGCCAAGTCTTACGTCTCACACGTCAACATCCGCCTAAGTCATTTTGGCCGTAGCCGGTTTGTTTCGTCCTCGGCCCCCGCTGGCGGGGGCTGGCCGAGCGTATGCGAGGTCTGAGGGTGGTTCCACCGGGCACGTGTCTGGTTTGACCACCCTCAGTCGCGCAGACGCGCGACAGCTCCCGGCGTTTTGTGCGACGCTCGCGACGCTACCGCTGCTCGCTGCTGCGAAGAGCCCACAGGGCTCTTCGCCCAGCGGGAGCCCTAGGCCGGGTTCCTTGTCATTTCGAGCGGAGGCGTAGCCGGAGTCGAGAAATCTCGCCCCGCAGGGGCGGTGTGCGTGTCGTCGGTGTGCATGCTGGCTCGGGGGAACGATTTCCCCCTTGTATTTTTCGTGAGTCTTGCATTTTCCGTGGCGCGGTCTTGTTCTTTAGTTCCTGTTTTTCCGGGGGATTTTGTGGGGTTTCGGATGGCTGGTCTGGCGGCGGCTGGGACGCGATTTCGGGGGCAAGTTTTGTCCTGGGGGGGTAGCTTTTGGCGCTATTGGTGACCCCGTTCTTCCGGGACGGTCGCATGGTTTTCGGCCGGCCGGTGTGCGCGGGTTTCCTCCTCCCCTTTCGGGAAGGCGCTTTTGCGCGCGCGGTTCGCGCGCAAAACGCCGTCTGTTGGGGGAGGGATTGGTAAAAGAAGGAATAGGAGTTTCTTATGATGAGACATTTGTCTCAGGATGGCTTGAAACGCCGGGGCGTGGTGCAACGTGTGTTGCTCATGCTGGTGGCCGTGGCCATGGTGGTGCCGCTGACACTGGTGGCCGGCCAGGCCGCGTCCGCCGACACGGTGACGCTGGACAGCGAGCTGATCTGCGAGCTGAATGCGGATGGCACGGCGAAGATCACGAAGTACAACCCGACCAGCGCGACGGGCAAGGACATCAAGATCCCCGCGACCATCAATCGTGATGGCAAGGACTACACGATTACGGAGATTGGCGACAGTGTGTTTGCCGGCCAGCAGTTGACCGCGGTCTCGTTCGCCGCCGACAGCAAGATCACCAAGATCGGCAACAGCGCGTTCCAGACGAATGGATTCACGTCGATCAGCCTGCCGAACACGCTGGAAACCATCGGTACCAGTGTGTTCCAGTCTTGCGGGCAGTTGGCGTCGGTTGATTTGTCGAATACGCAGGTCACCGTGATCCCCGACGGTACGTTCAGTGGTTGTTCGAAGTTGACGTCGACGGTGTTGAACGACCAGACGACCAGCATCGGTGCGAACGCGTTCTACAATGCCCCGATCGCCAAGTTGGAGATTCCCTCGACGATCCAGAGCATCGGCGGCAACGCGTTCTTGGGCAACTCTGGTCCTCGTCGTGTGGTGATTAAACATGTGCCTGATTCGACTATCGTGGCGGGCTCTTTGACCGTGCAGGCTGGTGTTGTGGTGTGGGAGAACACGAGTGTTACCGCGGTTGACAACTCGTGTTTCTGGTTCGACCAGAACACCGGCGTGATTCTCGGTCTGAAGGAAGCCAATCATGATAATTGCGCCCATCCGGAGTATCACAAGGCGAACGCGAGCCTGGTGATCCCCGCCCAGATCGGCGGCAAGGACGTGACGGCCATCGGCCCGGGCGTGTTCTGCGATAAGAACAGGAACAATATCGTTTCGTTGTCGTTCGAGCAGGGCAGCAGGGTCACCAGCATTGGCGAGAGCGCGTTCTACTCTTGTTTGCGCTTGGCGTCGTTGTCGTTGCCTGACTCGTTGAAATCCATCGATACCAGCGCGTTTTTCACCACCCCCTCTCTTTCGGAAGTGTTGATTCCCGCGTCGGTGACGACGATCGGCGAGAACGCGTTCCGTAACTCTTCGTTGCTGAAGGTGACGTTCGCCAAGGGCTCTGCGATCAGCGACATCGGGGAGCAGGCATTCAGCGTCTGTCAGTCGTTGGCGGAGATTGATATCTCCAGCAAGGAGAAGGATAGTGTTTCTGGTGCTCCGTGGGGTGCGCAGTATGCTTCGGTGAAGTGGGCGAATGGGACGGATGATCCGCAGGTTGTGTCGGTCACTGGTGAGGATGGTTCCGTGTGGGAGTACAACACGGTGTCCAAGACATTGGTGTCCTATGAGGGTGCGAACGGTACCGGTTCGGAGGATTTGAAGGTTCCTTCGAAGGTGACGTGGACGGACTCGGCCGGCGTAAAACAGGAAGCTTCCCCGACCAGTATAGGCGGTTCTGCGGTGAGCTCGAAGGGCTCGTTCAAGTCGGTGACGATTCCGAGCAACATCACCACGATCGAATCTTCCTTCCAGGATACTCAGATTAAGAGTCTGATCCTTGAGGAGGGTATCGAGTCAATCGGCTACAGAGCGTTCCAGAATTGTGGTTTGACGGAGGTCACCCTGCCGCAGTCCCTGACCAATATTGGTACCCAGTCGTTTGTGAGTAACGATTTGACCGAGCTGACGATTCCGCGGAAGGTGACGAGCCTAGCTTCCGACGCGTTCACCGGTAATAAGAATCTGACGATGATAACTGTTGATCAGTGTCGTTTGTCTGCGATGGGTGGTTATCCGTTGGTTGACGAAGAGATGGCGTCTAATCAGCCGTGGTCGGGTGATGCTGATGTGGCGACTCGTATTGCTGTGTTGTATAAGGATGATGCGCAGCCGTTGATTGTGCCTGATACGGAGGCGAATCGTGCCATAAAGTCGCAGTTGGATGATGCGAAGTTGGATACTGATATGTCTCATGCCGTTGCGGTGGATCCTGCTACGAATACGGTGAGTGTGAAGGTGATTTCGAGGATGAACCTGAAGGGTTCCTCGGTCAAGCTCGATAGCCTGACGGTTGATGGCGTGGCAACGACGGACACTCAGAAGGATTCTCAGTCTTGGCTTAGTGGTTCGAAGACGGGTATCACCAAGAACGGTACGGTGGTGACGTTTGTGTCGTCGTTCACGGACGCTGATGACGGCAACAAGGTGAAGACGGTTACGCAGACGGTGACGGTGGATGCGTTCCATACGGTCAAGTATGACGCGAACGCTCCGGAGGGCCATGCGGTGACGGGTTCGGCTCCGACGGATTCGACGAGTTATGTCGAGGGCTATCAGGTCACGACGAAGGACTCGAACAACATGAAGGTGTTGGTCAATGGCGCGGAGGCGTATGACTTCCTGGGCTGGAGCACGAAGCCGGATGCGACCGAACCGGATTACGAGGCCGGCGACAAGATGGAGATGCCCGCTGAGGATACGACCTTGTATGCGGTGTGGAAGTTGAAGCCGATTTCGTTCACGTTGGACGCGAACGGCGGTATGTTCGACGAGACGGAGACCAAGACGACGCTGAGCCTGAAGGGTGATGCCGGTTCGAGCCTGAACTCGGCGGATGGTTATGCGGAGCCGACGCGTGAGGGTTACGTGTTCAAGGGTTGGAACACGAATCCGAAGGCGACCGAGCCTTCGACGGTTCTGCCGATCGCTGCGGACACGACGTATTACGCGGTGTGGGCCGAGGATCCGAACATCACGGTCACGTTCGACGCGAACGGCGGCCAGTTGACGGGCGACGCGACGAGCACCGGCACGTATGGTTCCGCGCTGACGGCCCCGACCGTGTCGCGTGCGGGTTACGAGTTCAAGGGTTGGAACACCAGCGCCGATGGTAAGGGCACCGCGTTCCAGGATAAGTATCCGGCGAAGTCGGTGACGTACAAGGCCGTGTGGAATCCTGTCCAGACCACGGTGGCGTTCTCCGCGGGCGAGGGCGATAACAAGCACGGCGAGCTGACCGCTACCACGCCGAGCTCGTTGTTGGTGACGACCGAGAAGGCCCTGAGCACGGATTCGAACTATCCCGTGGAGAATGGTCCGATGGTGACGCCGGATGCCGGTTGGAGGTTCCTGTACTGGCAGTCCAGTGTGACCGATGCGGATAAGAACGAGACGTTGGGTCCGGTGTATCAGCCTTCGCAGATCGCTGATTTGAAGGCTCAGGCTGGTTTGAAGTTCACTGCGGTGTACGAGCAGCTGCCTGAGGTGTCGGTGGTGTATAACTTCAACGGCGGCCATGACGCCGATAACAACACGTCCGTGACGTTGAAGGGCGTGGATGGCACCGAGTACACCGACGAGGCCAAGGCCAAGGTTCCGGATACGTCGAAGCTGACCCGTACGGGTTACACGTTCAAGGAGTGGAGTCCGGCTGTTACGGGTAAGTATGCGTCGGTGACGTATACGGCCCAGTGGACGGCGAACACCAATAACGTGAATTTCGTGGTGTCCGACGAGGATAAGCACGGCAGTCTGACGGGCAACACCGAGTATCGGGTGCTGACCGGTGAGAAGGTCGGCGGCAAGCCGACGGTGACGGCTGATGGCGGGTATCGTTTTGTTGGCTGGGTGTCCAGCGAGAACCAGAAGGTGTATTCGCAGGACAGCGTGGACGCGTATGTGGTGTCGGGTGCGAACCCGAAGGTGACGTTTACGGCGAAGTTTGTGCCGGAGTCGAGTGTGGAGGTGCATTACAACTACGCCGGCGGCTACAACAAGAACAATGATTCGTCCCTGGTGCTGAACGGCTTGGAGGGCGCGGAGTATTCCGACGCGGACAAGACCGCCGCGGCGGAGGAGCCGACGCGTACGGGTTACACGTTCAAGCAGTGGGACAAGGCCCTGTCGACGACGTACCAGTCGGTGACGTACACGGCCGAGTGGACGGTGAATCCGAATACGGTGACGTTCCTGCCGGGTGACAACGGCACGCTGGACGGCACCACGCAGTACACGGTGAATTCGGGCGAGAAGGTCACGGGCGAGCCGACCGCGAACGCGACGGCCGGCTGGACGTTCGTTGGCTGGAAGTCCAGCGAGGACGGCCTGCTGTACGGCAAGGACGGCGTGAAGGGCAAGTACGTCGTCTCCGGTCTGAACCCGGAGGTCACGTTCACCGCCCGGTACGAGCCGAACAACGGCGCGAAGGCCGTGTTCAACGCGAACGGCGGCCTGATCGACCAGAAGGACTCCAGTGTGACCCGTGAGGGCAAGCAGGGCGAGACCTATGCCAAGCCTTCGAACCCGACGCGTGAGGGTTACACGTTCGTCAAGTGGCAGGACGCGGACGGCAACGAGCCGTCCGGCACGTACGCCTCGGATGGCACGACGGTGTATGTGGCTCAGTGGGAGGCTGATTCGTATGGTGTGTCGTTCAAACAGGGCGATCACGGCGCGCTGACCGGTACCACGGACTATCAGGTTGCCACGGACGCGAAGCTGGGCGATGCCGGTGTTGTGGCTCCGAAGGTTGAGTCGGAGGCCGGTTGGTCTCTGGTTGGCTGGCAGTCCGAGGAGTATGGCCTGGTCACCAGCGACCAGCTGGCCAGTCTGGTGATGCCCGCCAAGGGCGTGGAGTTTACGGCGCAGTATGCGCAGAACGCGACGGCCACGGTGACGTTCAGCTTCGACGGCGGCACGGACGCGGCTGGTAATGCGTGGACGATGCTGTCGGGTCCGCTGGGCACGAAGTATGATGTTCCCGCGAATCCGACGAAGGACGGGTACACGTTCAAGCAGTGGGACAAGCAGGTGACGGGTACGTTCGACGAGGCGTCGCTGCAGGTGACCGCCCAGTGGACCGCGAACGAGAACACCCTGACGTTCAATAAGGGTGATCACGGCACGCTGACGGGCACCACCGGCTACACGGTGGCCACGGACGCGAGCCTGAAGGACGCGAAGGTCACTGCCCCGGAGGTTGCTTGCGAGGCTGGCTGGTCGTTCGTCGGCTGGCTGTCCGACGAGTTTGGTCTGGTCACCAGCGACGAGCTGGCCAGCCTGACCATGCCCGGCAAGAACGTGACCCTCACGGCGCAGTATGTGCAGAATGCGACCGGTGTGGTGGTGTTCGCCTACAACGGCGGCACGGACAAGGACGGCAACGCGTCCAATATCCAGTCCGGCGCGCTGGGCACCGCGTACACCGCGCCCGCCGACCCGACCCGCACGGGTTACACGTTCACCGGCTGGGACCGCGACGCGAGCGGCACGTTCAAGCAGTCGATGCTGCAGGTGAACGCCACGTGGAAGGCGAACACGTACAAGATCACGTACAAGCTCGACGGCGGCACGGATCCGAAGAACCCGGCCTCGTACACGTATGGTGTGGGTGCGACCCTGAAGAACCCGACCAGGGACGGTTACACGTTCGCCGGCTGGGCCGATGCGAAGGGCAATCTGGTCAGTGGCATCAGTGCTTCTGATACTGGTGACAAGACGTTGACGGCGAAGTGGACGAAGAACGCGAGTACGGACGGGTTGAATCCGGACGGTGGTACGATCCCGTCGGATTGGACGGGTTCGGATGGCCAGTTGCCGATTCCGACTCGTGACGGTTATAAGTTCGATGGCTGGT